>CAZVQJ010000029.1:0-19977 GCA_964629165.1 uncultured Puniceicoccaceae bacterium | reverse complement strand
GGGGGCGACGGCCGACCTGGAAATGGCCTACACCCTTGCCGACGGCCTCGAATACCTTCGGACGGGAGTCGCGGCGGGAATCGACATCGACGCGTTTGCGCCCCGCCTCTCGTTCTTCTGGGCACAGGGCAAGAACTACTTTATGGAGGTGGCAAAGATGCGGGCGGCGCGCCTCCTCTGGTCGAAGATCGTGAAGCAGTTTAACGCGAAGAACCCGAAGAGCCTCGCCCTGCGGACGCACTCACAGACTTCCGGATGGAGCCTCACGGAACAGGACCCGTACAACAACGTCACGCGCACCTGCGTCGAGGCGATGGCGGCGGCGATGGGGCATACGCAGAGCCTGCACACCAATGCGCTCGACGAGGCGATCGCCCTCCCGACGGATTTCTCCGCCCGAATCGCACGCAATACACAGTTGTTCCTCCAGGACGAAACGGGGATCTGCAAAATCATCGACCCGTGGGGAGGATCCTACTACGTCGAGGCGCTCACGCATGCTCTCATGGAACGGGCCTGGGCGCATATCGAGGAGGTTGAAGAGCTGGGGGGCATGGCCAAGGCGATCGAAACAGGGTTGCCGAAAATGCGGATCGAAGAAGCCGCTGCGCGCCGCCAGGCACGCATCGATAGCGGGGCCGAAACGATTGTCGGCGTGAACAAGTTCCGCCTCGAAAAGGAGGATCCTCTGGAGATCCTCGATGTCGACAATACGGCCGTCCGCCTCTCCCAGATCGAACGGCTGAAGAAGCTGCGGGCCGAGCGCGACGAATACGCCGTGCAGCGCTCGCTCGACAAACTCACGAAGGCGGCCGCCGGCGATATCGAGGAGAACCTGCTTGCGCTGGCGATCGAAGCGACCCAAGCGCGCGCGACTCTCGGGGAAATATCCGATGCCCTCGAAAAAGTGTATGGACGTCACCGGGCCGTCATTCGTTCCATCAGCGGCGTGTACCGCAAAGAATTTCGTGACCAGACCGAGATTGAGAAGATTCGGGAGCGGACCAACCGGTTTGCTGAAACGGAAGGCCGGCGACCCCGTATCCTGGTGGCGAAGATGGGGCAGGACGGCCACGATCGCGGTGCCAAGGTGGTCTCCACGGCCTTCGCCGACATGGGCTTCGATGTCGATATCGGGCCGCTCTTCCAGACCCCTGCGGAAACGGCCCGGCAGGCAGTCGAGAACGACGTCCATATCGTGGCGATGTCATCGCTCGCGGCCGGTCACAAGACGCTGCTGCCGCAGTTGGTCGAGGCCCTGAAAGTCTCCGGGCGAGACGATATCATGGTCGTGGTGGGCGGCGTCATTCCCTCGCAGGACTACGATTTTCTCTACGAAAACGGTGCCCAGGCGATCTTTGGTCCAGGAACGGTGATCACCGCATCGGCCGGAGAGATCATGGATCTTCTCGAAGCCTGAGAGGTCTTCCTTGAACCCACTTCGGGCGCGCGGATACTCCGGTATTCGCGCGCTTCTTTTTAGCGGATCGGGTTCGGGCGTGCGGCCGAAAATCAGCCGATGTCCTCGCGCGACGCCTGCTTCAAGTCGTCCATCGGGATCTTGTTGTCGGTCTTGATGATGAGGACCGGTTCCTTCGTTTTCACCCAGATTTGCTGCTCCTTGAAAAGGCGCGTCGAAACCACTTCACAGGCTTCGCCGACCGATTCAACCGGCATCCGGCGACCCTTGGGGGTGACATTGAATTCGTACGCCGCACGATGGATGCGTTCCTCCGTTGTCGCGGGCGAATCGTCTTCAGGAATCTGGGCGACCCAGCCGACATAATCCTTTTCGGGCAGTTCGCCGTTCGGATCGGAGACAAGCATCACCCACTGCTTTTTGACGGGCGGTTCTCTCGGCGTTTCGGCCGCGATCATCTCAGCTTCCTGATTGATGCGCTGGAGGATGCCGGCGACCTGGCGGGCATCCATTTCTGTCTGCTGCTCGAGAACAAGCTTCACGATGTCGAGATCGACTTTGGCCATGGGGCGAAAAGATGTAAGGATGAAACAAAAGTGGGAAGGGGAAACTCAGGCGACGGTGCGGTCGCTCAGCCTTCCCGCCGCGGACCGGCGGCATTTGGCAGACCGAGGGCCATCTCGCTTTGTGCAGGCATGACCGGATCGCTCACTTCGTCGCGGTGAAGGTGCCGGGGAGGCGCGCCCACCCGGCGGTTGAGGGTGGATTCGCTTTCGTCCACAATCCGATCGGCAATTTTCCGGACCTGCGTCATGAGCCACATATAGGTGTCGCTCTTTTCGCGGTAGTCCGCACGGCCGAAATGATCAACGCGTCCGGCCTCCCGGAGCTGATCGTTCTGCGCGAATTCACTCTCGTTCTTCGGTTCGTAAACGGCGTAAGTCCGCCCCCCGTTCTTGCGCACGACCGAAAAGACGGGGACGTCGCTGGGGCCGTCGGCGATATAGATCATGTTTTCGATGGGAACTCTCCGGTCGGCGCGGGCGACCTTCGAGTTTACACGGATCGAAGCGATCTTGTTGGTGCCCTTGTTGATCTCGAAGATGAAACGGGTCTTGATCGTATTGTCGACGAGCTGCCCGATCTGGCTGATCTCGGCGGCGCCTTCGATCGTGAACTCTTTTTGCCGCAGGTAATCGGGCGGGAAGGGCTGCTCGATAAATTCGCAGCCATAGACGGATTCCACATAGGGGTAGATCGCGCTCCCGCGGATCATCTCCACCAGACCGGTTGAAATGATATAATGTTCCAGCTTGATCTCGAACCGTGCATAGTTCGGCGTTTCGGCGACGAACCTCTTCAAGGCGGGAAACATCTCCGGGAGACCCGGGTAAAAGACGAGTTCGCGGCCGAGCGAGCGCAATAGCGCGTTGTTCAGACGGGGCATGCGTCCGTGCCGCACGTAAGTCAGGAGGTGGTTGAGGTAAACCGTTTCCGGGGCGACGCGGACTCCCCGCGCGGCATACAACTCCGGCAACGCATTGACCTCTGCCCAGAATGTGCGTTCATCGATGCCGAAATGCCGGAAGATGGGCCCCTGCATGTAGCCCGGGATGAGCGTCTTGTCGAAATCCCAGATACACGCGATGATGTTCTGGCGGTGGAGTGTCTCGTCGGACATGGTTGGGTGTGGAAATCCGCTTGCGTTCGAAATCGGGCGCGCGTCGAATCGACCGATTCGCTTTTGCCACCCAATCCATCGTGAAGAGGTGAACGCTTAAAGCAAAATCCAGCCTGCCTCGCAGTCATGCCCACTTTACCTGATCTCGCCCCTTTCTCCGCGCGCCTTGAAGAGCTGGACGCGCAGATGGCCGAACCCGATTTTTTCAGTGATGCCCGGCGAGCCGCCACGGTTTCCCGTGAACACCAGAAGCTGACCCACTTGCTCGAACTTGGCCGGCGTTACCGGGAGAGCGCCGAAGCCCTCCGCCAGAATCGCGAAATGGTGCGGGATGCGGGTACCGAAGAGGAGCTCAGATCGATGGCGGGGGAGGAAATTCCGGAGCTGGAGGAGAAACTGGAGAAGCTCCATGCAGAGATTCTCTCGGCGATGATTCCTCCCGAGGCGAGCGACTCCCGCAACACGATCATGGAGATCCGGGCTGGCACCGGGGGCGATGAAGCCTCCCTCTTCGCGGGGGATCTCTACCGCATGTACCTGCGTTTCGCGGAGAGCAAAGGTTGGCGTGTCGAGGTTCTTGGATCGAATGAATCGGAGGCCGGCGGCTTCAAGGAGGTGAGTTTTCTCATCTCGGGGGAGGACGTCTATCGCTTTCTTAAGTTCGAGAGTGGCGTGCATCGCGTGCAGCGGGTGCCGGATACCGAGGCGAGCGGCCGCATTCACACTTCCGCCGCCACCGTCGCGGTCCTTCCAGAGGCTGAGGAGGTCGATATTCACATCGATCCGAGCGAACTCGAGATCACTGTGGCGCGGGCGAGCGGTCCCGGCGGGCAGGGGGTGAATACGACGGACTCCGCCGTGCAGATCCTGCACAAGCCGACCGGCATGATCGTGAAATGCGCGGACGAACGTTCCCAGTTGAAGAACAAGGCGAAGGCACTGAAGGTCCTCCGGTCACGTCTGCTGGAGGAAAAGGAACGCGAGGAAAACGCAAAATACGCCGCCAACCGGAAGGATCAGGTGGGCTCGGGTGACCGTTCCGAACGGATCCGCACCTACAATTTCCCGCAGGGTCGCATCACCGACCATCGCATCAATCTTACCCTCTACAACCTCGCCGAAGTGGTCGAAGGGGAACTCGACGAGGTCATCGACGCGCTCCTCGATGCCGATCGGACGGTCAAGATCGAGCACCTCCTTTCGGGGCAACCAAGCCTCGCCTCCGGCCGGAAATAGGGAATGCCGCCGAATTTGCTGGATATCCTGAACCGGACAGCAGGCTTTTTTGCCCAGGCGGGGCTGGAAAAGCCACGCCTCGAGGCGGAATGGCTGCTCGCCGCGGTGCTGGATTGCAAGCGCCTCGAGCTTTACCTGCAGTTCGACCGGCCGATGACACCGGATATTCTCGACCGTTTGCGCCCGCTCGTTCGGCGGCGTGCCCAGCGGGAGCCGCTTCAGTATATCCTCGGCGAATCGGACTTCTTCTCGCTCAAACTGCAGGTCGATCGCCGGGTCCTCATCCCGCGCCCGGAAACCGAAGGGCTCGTGGAACGGATCATCGAGCGGACGGCGGGGAAGGTGCCGGGGCGGGTACTCGATCTGGGGACAGGCAGTGGTGCCATCGCCCTCGCCCTTGCGCAGGCCTTTCCAGCATCCACCGTCGTGGCGGTGGAACGGTCTCCGGACGCGCTCGTCGTAGCGCGAAAAAATGCCGACCGCAACGGCCTCGCCGATCGGGTGCGATTCGTCGAAGGCACCTGGTTCGGGCCGCTGGAGGCGGAGATCTTTGACCTCATCGTGAGCAATCCCCCTTATCTTTCCCGGGAAGAATGGTCTGATTCCCAGCCGGAGGTGCGGGAGCACGAGCCATTTCCAGCCCTCGTCGCGGAAGAGTCGGGCCGGTCCGATCTCGAGGAAATACTATGCCGCGCACCGGCCCATCTCAGCGCCGGCGGGCTCCTCGCCCTCGAGACCGGGATTGCGCAGCACACGCTTCTTTCCGAGCGGGCGCACGCGGCCGGATACGCGGGGTGGGTGAGCGCGGAGGACGATTCCGGGCGCGACCGTTATTTCTTCGCCTGGACCGACGCGGGCTGATCGCGTTGCCGTCTGCCCGCCTCCGGTTCCCGCACCCCGGAACGAGCGGGTTTCGCACCCTCCGACCCAGAACGGGCGGGCAAGCCCACCCTTGACATCCGAAGAGCGGCAACGTCTATTTTTTGGCTAATTCAATCTCTGACGACAGAGAGTGGGCTTTCCGCCCGCTCTTTTTTGTCTCCACAGACCCCGTTACGACCGCATGAGCCAAGAGATCCTTTCCGTCCTCGAATACATGGAAAAAGAGAAGGGGATTCCCCGTGAAGAAATGATCGGGGCGATCGCCAACGCGATTCGTGGTGCCGCCCAGAAGGGTGTCAGCGCGGGGACGGAGTTGCGGGTTGAGATCAACCCGAGGACGGGTGCGTTGAAGGCTTGGTCAATCCTCGAAGTCGTTGACTCGGTGAGCGATCCGAAAACCCAGCTCCACATCGAGCGCGCGCGTCAGTTGAACCCGGAAGCGGCCGTTGGATTGTTTATCGAACGGGAAGTGGATCCGGAAACGCTCGGTCGGATTGCCGCCCAGACCGCCCGGCAGGCCATCATGCAGCGTCTCCGGCAGTTTGAGAAGGAACGCATTTACGATGACTTCAAGGATCAAGTCGGTGACATCGTCTCCGGAATCGTCCGCCGTCGTGAACGCGGAAATCTTGTCGTCGATCTGGGCAAGGCGGAAGCGATTCTGCCGCCGCGGGAACGGGTGCCGGGCGAAGACTACGCCCCCGGAGAGCGCATCCGCTGCCTCTTGCTGAACATCGAGCCGAGCAATCGGGGCCCCGAATTGATTCTTTCCCGGGCCAGCGTGCGACTCGTTCGCCGCCTCTTCGAGCTCGAAGTCGCGGAAATCGCCGATGGAACTGTCACCCTTGATTCGATCGCCCGCGAACCAGGCTACCGGACAAAGATTGCGGTGCGTTCAAAGGACCCGAAGGTCGATCCGGTCGGCGCTTGTGTCGGTGCCCGCGGGGCCCGCGTGAAGAGCATCGTGCGGGAGCTCGGAGGGGAGAAGATCGACATCGTGCCGTGGCGGGAAGATCCCATCGAATTTCTTCACGAGGCGATCAAACCGGCCGTTCCGCGCAACATCCATCTCGACGAGGCCCACCGCCGGATCTATTTTGAGGTGAACGAGGACGATCTCGCGATTGCGATTGGCCGTCGTGGGCAGAATGCGCGTCTGACAAGCAAGCTGATGGGCTGGAAGCTCGACATCTCGAAAGAACACGTGCAGGAAATCGGCTTCGATGACATGATGCGGGAAGGCATTGTGCGTTGGCAGGCTGTGCCCGGGATTACCTACGAAGTCGGAGCCTTTCTTGTTTCAAACGGCTTTACCTCGCCCGAAGCCTTCGAAGGGGTGGAAGCGAAAGACCTTGAAGCGCTCGGTTTTACGGCCGACGATTCCACGCAATTGGTCAACATGGTGGCTGAGTTTCGCAGCTCCCAAACCTAATTCTGCGCCGCGTGCGCCTTTCTTTTTTTCAGACCAAGTATTATGAGTGTTCGCATTTACGAGCTTTCCAAAGACATCGGCATGGAGAACGCCGACCTGATCGCGCTGCTCCGTGAGCGCGGATACCAGGTGAAGAGCGCCTCCAGTACCGTCGATAACATTTCTGCGGAAAGTTTGCGTGAAGAATTTGGACCCAAGGCGGCTGCTCCCGCTGCGGAGACCGATCCGGAACCCGCTCCGAAAGAACCGGCACCGCCGTCGCCTCCGCCCTCGGGGGCCAATGTGCGCTCCAAGGAAGAGATCGAGCGCGAACGCGCCGACCGTGAAGCGGAAGACGCAAAATCGAAAACCCCTCCGCCTCTCACGCCGCCTCCGCCAACGGGGAAGGCGCCTCCGCCCCTTCCAAGCGGTCCGGCGGTGACCATCCGCAAGGCACCGACGCCTGCGGCGCCAGCCGTCAGCGTTCCGCCCAATGCGCCGAGCCTCCCGCGTGCCCCCGTCTTGCGCACGGATGTGAAGGAGACCCCCAAGCCGAAGGAAGCCCCGGCCGCTCCAAGCGCGCCTTCGGTGCCACCGCGTCCCGCTGTTAACGCACCGAAACCGGTTGCGCCGCCGCCCGTTTCCGCGCCCCGCACCCTTTCTCCGCCGCCCATTTCCCAGCCGCCCTCGATCAAGCCCCCCGTTGCGGAAGGGCCCGAAGAGACTCCGGCCGCACCGGCGGCGGTGCCCTCCTTGCGCAATCTTCAGGTCAAGACGCCCATCGTCGTGCGTGATTTTGCGATCCAGATTGGCCGGAAGCCGTTCCAGTTGATCTCCGAACTGATGGAGCTCGGGATTTTCGCTTCGATGAACACGGCGGTCGAAGAAGAGGTTGCCCGTCGCATCGCCGAAAATGCCGGCTTCGAACTCGAAGTGCGCCATCGCGGTGAACCGACTGCACCGGTGAAGGAGGAGGCCGAAGCCGTCGATGAAAGCGCGCTTCTCGAACCGCGTCCGCCGGTGGTCTGCATCCTCGGGCACGTCGATCATGGCAAGACGACCCTCCTCGATTCCATTCGCAAGGCGAACGTCGTCGCGGGCGAGGCGGGAGGCATTACCCAGCATATCGGGGCCTACCAGGTCGAACATAACGGCAATAAAATTTCCTTTATCGATACGCCCGGACACGCGGCGTTCTCGAACATGCGGGCCCGCGGTGCGAACACGACGGATATCGCGATTCTGGTGGTCGCGGCCGACGACGGTTTCATGCCGCAGACCGACGAAGCTTTGGGACACGCTCGGCGGGCCCATGTGCCGGTGGTCGTCGCGATCAACAAAGTGGATGCGCCGGGTGCCAATATTGATCGGGTCATGCGCCAGATGCAGGAACGCGATCTGACGCCGGAGGCCTGGGGCGGGGAAACCCTCCTCGCGCAGGTTTCTGCCCTGAAACGCGAGGGCATCGAAGATCTCCTCGAGGCGATCACGCTCCAGGCGGGCATCATGGAAACGCTCAAGGCGAATCCGAATGCGGATCCCGAAGGGGTTGTGATCGAAGCCCAGAAAGAGCTTGGGCGCGGGTCGACCGCCTCTGTAATCGTCCAGAAGGGAACGCTCAAGCCGGGCACTGCCCTTGTCTGCGGTGAGAACTACTGCCGGGTGCGTCAGTTGATCGATGATACCGGCAAGGCGATCAAGTCGGCCGGTCCGGCCACCCCCGTGAAGATTGTTGGCTGGTCGGGTCCACCCGATGCGGGCGACCGTTTCATCGCGGTGAAAAATGAGCGTGTCGCACGCCGGATGGCCGAGGAGAATGAGCTCGCGCGCAAGCAGCTGGAGGCAGCACAGCGTGCTCAAACGGGCGGGGCCACCCTCGACGATCTCTTTGCGGCGATCGCGAAGACCCAGAAAAAGACTTTCCGCGTGCTTGTGAAGGCCGACGTCTATGGCACGGCCGAAGCCGTTGCCACCTCGCTCCTCGGGATCAAGAGCGACAAGATCGACCTCGAAGTGATCGATACCGGAGTGGGGGACGTGACGAAAAACGATATTCTCAAGTCAGACGCCGGCAACGCCGCCGTTGTGGCCTTCAACGTCGGTCAGGAAATGGGTGTGGGGGCAGTTTCCAAGCACCACGATGTGCCCATCTTCAAACACAACATTATTTACGAGTTGATCGATCAGGTGAAGGACGCGATGGCGGACGAGCTCGATCCGGAACTGCGCGAGAACAAGGTGGGTGCCGCCGAAGTGCGTGCCGTCTTCCCGCTCGCCCGTAGTTTTGTCGCCGGTTGCATGGTCACGGAGGGTCGCATCCAGCGCGATTACAACGCCCGTCTCCTCCGGGGCAAGGACCTCGTCGCGGAAAGCCGTATCGGTACCCTCAAGCGCTTCAAGGACGATGTCACCGAAGTGCGCGCGGGCTACGAGTGCGGGGTCGCCCTCCAGGGAGTCAGCGACTATCGCGAGGGCGATGTCATCGAAGTATTTGAAATCCTCAAGATCAAGCCGTCCCTCTGAGGCGTCAGCCGGGTCGTAACACGGAAAGCCTTCCGGATGGGACAGCGGGTCATACGCGTCAATGAATTGCTGAAGCGGGAAATCAGCCAGATTCTGCATACGCGCTATCGAGGGCGGACCGTCGCGATTACGGTTTCGGAGGTCGATACGTCTCCAAACCTGCGCAAGGCCCGCGTCTACTTCTCGGTCATCGGCGGAAATGAGAACCGGGTCGAGGCGGAGGTCTTTTTCCGTCAGCATGGACGGGAGATTCGCGAAGAGATGAGCAAGGCGGTGGTCCTCAAATACCTCCCGCACCTCGAGTTCATCTATGACGAGGGCATCGAGCGAGGTGCCCGGCTCGACGCCATCTTCGAAGATCTCGGCATGGCACCCGGCGATCGGCCGGAAAGCCCGCCGGACGATTCCGAGTTTTCATGAGTTATTTTCCTGATCATTCCGCTCGATTCGCCGAGGCACTCGAACGCCTTGTAGGCAAGCGGGTTGTCGTCCTCGGCCACCTGCGTCCGGATGGCGATTGCATCGGCTCCCAGGTCGCCCTGACACGTCTGCTTCGGACGAAAGGGGTGGATGCTATCGCCGTGAATCATCATCAGGTACCTCCGATGTGCGCAGCCTTTGTGGGGGACACGCCTTTTTACACCGGGAGTGATGCCGATCTCGACGGCCGGACCGCGGTAACGGTCGATTGCGCGGATCCGCGGCGGATCGGGGTGGAGCTGCAGGCGCGTTTCCGAGACATCTACCTCAACATCGATCACCATCTCTCGAACGGGCGCTATGCGACCGAAAATCTCGTTGCGAGTGATGCTTCCGCAACCGGTGAGATGCTCGCGGGCATCTTCCTCGATAACGGATATGCGTTCGATGCAGTCACCGCGCAGGCGCTTTACATCGGCATCGCGACGGATACCGGTCAATTTCGCTTCAGCCAGACGACCAAGCAGACCTTCGATCTCTGCCGGGCTTTGATGGATCATGGAGCAGATCCCGCCGCCGCCGCCCTGGAACTGTACGAAAAGGAAAGCCCGGCCAAACTCGCCCTGCTCCAGCGTTTTCTCGCGAGCTTTGAATATCTCTGTGAGGGCCGGGTCTGTGTCGGTACCTTGCGCGCGGCCGACTTCGCGGCAACAGGCGCGGTCAAGGAGGACACCGAAGGCCTCGTCGATTACGCCCGTGCGATCAACGGGGTGGAAATCGGCATTCTCCTCGAGGAACAGCCAACCGGCGCCCTCAAAGGCAGTTTTCGCGCCAAGGATCCCGTTCACCGGGTGGACCAGCTGGCGGCCCGCTTCAACGGGGGTGGCCACGCCTGCGCCGCCGGGTTTAATCCGGAAGAACCTCTCGAAACCTTTTACCCAAAGCTGCGGGCAGCCCTTGCCGAACACTTCGCTCGCTGACATCACCTCGAATCATGTCTTCTTCATCCGGAGATTTTGTTGGAGTCATCCTCATCGACAAACCGACTGGTTTGACGTCTCACGACGTTGTCGATCGCGTCCGGCGCAAGCTGCGGATGAAGCGCGTGGGTCATGCCGGCACGCTTGATCCAAACGCGACCGGGCTCATGATCCTCCTCCTCGGGAAGGCGACGAAGCTGTCGCAATTTCTCATGGGGCTGGACAAGGTCTACGAGGGCACCGGCCATTTCGGCATCACGATGGACTCCCAGGACAGGGACGGCCAAGTCGTGGCGGAACGTCCGGTGCCCGCGCTTACGGCGGCCGACCTGGAGGTGCACTTTGAGGCCTTTCGGGGCGATCAATATCAGATGCCACCCATGTTTTCGGCCAAGAAGGTCGAGGGCGTCCCGCTCTACAAGCACGCGCGCAAAGGCAAGGAGGTTGAGCGGGAGGCACGCGTCGTGCGCGTGAAATCGTTTGAGCTCGATCGACTGGAGCCGCCCGAGTTTGATTTCACTCTGGCGTGCAGCAAGGGAACCTACGTGCGCACGATCGTGCACGACCTGGGCGAGAAGATCGGATGTGGAGCTTATTTGAAGGAGCTGCGGAGGACGGAGATCGGTCGGTTCCTGATCGAAGACTCCCTCGAGCTTGCGGAGTTCGAGGAAATGGAGACGGGTGAGATCCGACCGTGGATCATTCCGCCCTATCAGGCTGTTCCCAGCCACGTGCTTTCCTGAGCCCCATGACCCCCCGCGCGGACGACGACGGCAATCCGGCTCCCGCGCCCGCATGGCTCATGGTGCCTCACAGTCGAGTGGAACTCGCACCCGGATTCGAGGCCTCCGTCGCAGCCCCTGTCTCGCTGGCGATCGGTATTTTTGATGGCGTTCATCGGGGCCACCAAGCGGTCCTTCGGTCCGCCCGAGAGGCGGCTGCGCGCAAGACGGGTGTCACCGCAGTACTGACTTTTCAGCCCCATCCGACCCGTATTCTGCGCCCGCACGAGGCGACCCGCCTGCTTTTCGACGAGGCCACGAAGAGTTCGCTTCTTTTCCAGCACGGCGTCCAGGTGATCATCTGGAGACGGTTCGACGAGGCGTTTGCGCAACTGACGTCAGAAGGGTTTGTGGAAATGTTGCGGGAAAACCTCCAAACTCTCTCATCCGTTCATGTCGGCGCTAATTTTCGTTTCGGGAAAGGCCGTAACGGTGGTCCGGAAACTTTTCGCGCGCTGCTGGAGCCGGCGGGCATCGAGGTGGCGGCGGTTCCGCGCATTCGTTGGCACGAGGACCAGGTCAGCAGCACACGATTACGCCGTTGCCTGAACGAGGGTGCGATGGAAGAGGTCAATGCGATGCTCGGAAGTCCCTACCGCACCACTGGCGCGGTGATCGCCGGCAGGCGGGTGGGGCGGTCGATCGGCTTTCCCACGCTGAATTTGCTCCATGCCCCGGAGTGTGCACCGCGCTATGGTGTCTACACCGTTCGTGTCCGGGGGCCGCGCGCATCGGGTATCGCGGGGGTCGCGAATTATGGTGCGCGCCCCACCGTCGAAGCGGAGTCCGTCGCTCCGCGGCTGGAGGTTCACGTATTGGAGGCGATGCCGGCATGGGACGCGGGCGACGTGCTGACGGTGGAATGGCTCCATTTCTTGCGGCCCGAAAAGCGCTTTGGGTCGGTCGATGCCCTCACGGCACAGATTGGGCGGGACGTTGTGAAGGCCCGGCGATGGTTCGCGGAGCAACCAGCCTCGGCTTTGTGAGGGTGGGAACCTCTGTCTGAAGGGTGCGCCTGAGGGTCCACTTTTCTCAAGTTCTGCCGATGATTGAGAAATGGCTGCCCGACCTTTGGCGAAGCGTGCGCGCCGGCATGGTGAAGTCCGACTGCTGCTGTTGCTTTCGTTGGGATGCCTCCTTGCAGGCTTTTCGCTGCCCGCGATGGCGATTCGCAAGTTTGGCTTCTGGTCGGAGACCTATTCCATCCTGGGGGGCATCGAGGGTCTGTGGGAAAGTGGGGAGACCTTTGTGGCGGCGGTCCTGTTCATTTTTGCGTTCGTTTTTCCCCTCACCAAACTGCTCTTTCTCGCCCTTGTCTGGTACCTTCCGGTTACCCCCCGCCGAAGGGACGGCGCGCTGAGATGGGTGCACCACCTCGGACGATGGGCGATGCTCGATATCTTTGTCGTGGCGGTCCTCCTCCTGATGACAAGAGCCAACCCGGTGGTATCGGTGCGCCCCGAAGCAGGCGTTTACTTTTTCACTTTCGCGATCCTCTTCTCCATGATTCTGACCTTCCGTATCGACCAGTTGCAACGCCGCTACGAGCGCCGTCGATGGCGCCGGTAGGGCACGGGTGACCGCTACGGAGCTCGTCCCGGAAAGAAAAAACCCCCGCAGACGAATCTGCGAGGGTGTGAAAAAGAGGTCTGTCGAAGGCCGACGGTCGGTCAGATCAATCGGCGCGTGGTTCGTCGCCGGAACTCTTGGCGGACGGGGCATCGTCCTGGTTCCGCGCGCCTTCACCGCCGCCATTTTCGTTACTGTGGTTTTCGCTCGAGCGTTCTCCGTCCTCACGGCGCCGACGCCGACGGGGTTGACCTTCGCGGTCGTGCTCCCGACGGGGCCGCTCGCGGCCCTCACCACCGCGATCTCCACCCCGGCCACGACCGCGCCCGCGATCCCCTCCGCGGCCACCACGATCTCCACGGTCACCGCGATCACCGCGATCGTGACCGCCGCCCGCGGCGTATTTCTCTTTCGCGGCGGCGACCTTGTCGGAGATGCCGTCTTCCTTGCCTTCAAGCTCCTTGAGGGCCGCTGTCCGGCTGAGGCGGACCTTGCCGTTGGCTTCCACGCCGACACATTTCACCCACATTTCGTCGCCCATCGCGCAGACATCCTCCGTGCGATTGACGCGGAAGTCAGCCAGCTCGGAGATGTGCACGAGGCCTTCCTTGCCGGGCAGACATTCGACAAAGGCACCGAAATCCTTGATACCGCGAACGATCCCCCGGTAGATCTTTCCTTCCTCGATCTCTGCCGTGATGAGTCCGATCTCTTCGATCGCCCGCGCCATCGAATCGCCGCTGGCGGCATAGATGAGAACTTTTCCTGAATTGTCGTCGTCGATATCGATCCGTGCGCCCGAGACTTCGGTGATCTTGCGGATGGTCTTGCCTCCCGGACCGATGAGCATCCCGATCTTGTCGGGATCGATCTGAATCGTGTGGATCCGCGGAGCAAATTCGCTCAGCTCGGAGCGAGGTGCCGGCAGGGTGGCTTCCATCACCTTGAGGATCTCGCCCCGAAGTTCCGCATTACGCCGGATGGCTTCGACCGCGATATTGTGGGGGATTCCCGGAATTTTCAGATCGAGCTGAAAGCCGGTGATACCATCCTTCGATCCACAGATCTTGAAGTCCATGTCGCCGAAGTGGTCTTCGGCCCCGAGGATATCGCTGAGGAGGCTATATTTTTCGATCGTGCCGTCGTCGGAGCGATACGTGACGAGGCCACACGAGATGCCGGCAACGAGGTTGGTGATTGGCACGCCGGCATCCATCAAGGCAAGACAGCCGCCACAGACCGAAGCCATCGAGGTGGAGCCATTTGACTCCATGATCTCGGAGACGACACGGATCGTGTAGGGAAAATCGTCCTCTGCGGGGATGATCGGGAGGAGTGAGCGTTCGGCGAGGGCGCCGTGGCCGATCTCGCGGCGTCCAGGACCCATGATACGCCCGGTTTCTCCGACGGAATAGTTGGGGAAATTGTAGTGAAGGAGGAAGCTTTTCTCCTTCGGGCCCCCCGTCAGCCCGTCCATGTCCTGCAGGTCGCCTTTTGCGCCCAGGGTGGTGAGGGCGATATTCTGGGTTTCCCCACGCTGGAACATGGCCGATCCGTGGACCCGGGGAAGGACACCGACCATGGCTTCGAGCGGGCGAAGGTCCTCGGGGGAACGGCCATCGACGCGTTTGCCTTCGTCGAGGATCTTGCTGCGGTAGAGCTCTTCCTGGAGGACCTCAAAGGCGAGCATGACCTGGTCCGCATCGAAGTCTTCGCCATCGCGCTCCTGCATGGCCTTGGTCGCTTCCTCCTTGAGGACGCTGACGGCCTGCTGGCGCGCCTGCTTCGAGTCCTGGAAAACACCTTCCTGCAAGCGATCACCCACGAGGTCGCGGATGAACTTCAGGTTCTCGTCGGTGACGACAAAGAGCTTGAATTCCTGCTTCGCTTTCGAGAACTGGGCGGCCAGTTCCTTTTGCGCCTTGATGATCGGCTGAATGGCTTCCTGCGAAAAGGCGAGCGCTTCGATGAATTTGTCATCGGGCAGCTCTTCGGCGGAGCCCTCGATCATCATCATTTCCTTCTCGTTGCCGACGTAGATGAGATCCAGCTCGCTATCGAACATCTGCTCGTGGGTCGGGTTGACGACAAATTCATCATCAATGAGTCCGAGGCGGATGCAGCCGACCGGTCCGTTCCACGGGATATCGGAGCAGAGCAGCGCGGCGGAGGCCCCGTTGACCACGAGCACATCCGGCTCGTTTTCGAGGTCGGTC
The DNA here is from genome assembly GCA_964629165.1 of uncultured Puniceicoccaceae bacterium. GTDB lineage: Bacteria > Verrucomicrobiota > Verrucomicrobiia > Opitutales > Oceanipulchritudinaceae > CAWVVV01. The sequence goes on along the minus strand of CAZVQJ010000029.1, from coordinate 4,857 downwards.
GAGAGGAGGAGCGACTGCACCTGGACCTCGTTCATGAAGCCCTTCGGAAAGAGCGGGCGGAGGGGCCGGTCACAGAGGCGCGAAGTGAGGATCTCCTTCTCGGAGGGACGCCCCTCGCGTTTGAAAAAGCCTCCGGGAATGCGGCCTGCGGCGGAGAACCGCTCACGATAATCAACTTGCAGGGGAAAATAGTCCTGCCCTTCGCGCACCGAAGCGGCGGCGGTGGCGGCAACAAAGATGCTGGTCTCTCCGAGGCGGACGGTGACGGAACCATTGGCCTGTTTGGCGAGGGTTCCGGTTTCAATGGTAATCCCGTACTCCGGGATTTCGACGGAATATTTCTGTTTCAACATATGACTTCCTGATGTGGTGATGACCGCCCTTCTGCGTCATGCGGGGGTGGTCGCGTCGTGCACCCCGGCCGCCGTCGTCGCTTATTAGGAAGTTCGCTTGAGGAACGCGCCCGGGGCGTCGTGCCTGGAACCGGATCCGCAAGCGGACTTCCTACAGGAGCGAGCTCGCTGCGGCATCAAGGGTTTACCGGGCCGAAAGTGCGGATTGGCCGGCAGTCAGCAAGCCGAAAGGGAGATCCGGTCGAAACGCTCGAGGGCGGCCCCGACGACGCCGACAAAAAACCGCCGATCCACGGGGGAAGGGCGGTTTGAAAGGGAGAGCCTCCGGGTGGGGAAGAACTACCGGCGAAGTCCGAGGCGCTCAATGAGAGCCTTGTATTTTTCGAGGTCGTTTTTCTTCAGGTAGTCGAGCAGCTTGCGCCGCCGGCTGGTCATCGCGATGAGGCCACGGCGGCTGTGAAAATCCTTGCGATGTGTGCGCAGGTGCTCCGTGAGGTGGCTGATACGCTGCGTGAGGAGCGCGACCTGGACCTCCGGCGATCCCGTGTCGGTATCGTGGGTCCGGTAGTCCGTGATGACGGTGTTCTTATCGAGTTGGGCTTTTGCCATGAGGATGTTTTTCGATTTCACGCCCCGAGAGAGAACCGACGCGGTTCTCCACCGGTCCAGCCGTAGCCGGACCAGCCGTCTCCAGCCACCCTTCCGGATGACTCGGGCGCGGAAAGGAGCAGCGCTGGCCGCCGCCGCTTTCTCGACGCAAGCGAAGGAGGGAGCCAATTTGGCGTGCCTGAGGCAAGTGCAAAAAGTTCCCCCTGATAAACGAAAAGGGATCCGCCCTGGCGGGGAGTATCGAAAAGGACGCCAGAAGCGCTGCTCATATACTGTCTTTGGAACCTCTCCGCCGGGTGGCGTGCGCTTGACCCCCGGAGCGACGGGGCGTTGTCTTTCCGCTTTTGCGCGGCATGCATACTGTTATTTTCGTCTTTGTCGGACTCTGGGTGCTCAAACTCGGCTTTCAGCTGTATCTGGACCTGCTCAACCGGAAGTCGGTGCGGGCGGCCGCCGGTTCTGTGCCACCTGCCCTCGAAGGCGTCATGGATGAGGCGACCTACCGCCGATCCACCGACTATACCCTGGCAAAGATACGCCTTGGGATGGGAGAAACGATCTTTGACGGTGGCTTGCTTCTGATCCTGCTGCTTCCGTTGGTGGACGGGCGGGCGCCGATTGCCTGGCTCTGGGAGTTTGCGATCGGGGTGCTCGGAACCGGGGTGTGGGCGCAGGCGCTGGCCCTCTTCGGGGTGGGCCTGGTGCTTTCGCTGCCCGGGATTCCATGGGAGTGGTATCATCAGTTCCGACTCGAAGAACGTTTCGGATTCAACAAGAGCACGGTCGGCCTTTGGCTGACGGACAAGGTGAAGGGGCTGGTGATCGGTCTTGTCCTCGGCGTTCCGCTGCTCGCTCTCATCCTCTGGTTTGTCAGTCTCACTGCCTTGTGGTGGCTGTGGGCATTCCTCACGGCGTTCCTCTTTCAGCTCGTCATGGTGATCGTCTATCCGATGTTCATCATGCCGCTCTTCAACAAGTTCGAGCCATTGCCCGAGGGGGATCTGCGCCAGCGGCTGATGGAACTGGGGGACCGGACAGGCTTTCTCGCCCGCGCAATCCTCGTCATGGACGGGAGCAAGCGGTCCGGGCACTCCAATGCGTTCTTCACCGGGTTCGGACGCTTCCGTCGGGTGGTCCTCTTTGACACCCTCGTGGAGCAATTGTCGCCGCAACAGCTGGAGGCGGTCCTCGCCCATGAGATCGGCCATTACAAGCTGGGGCATATTCCGAAAATGATCGCAGTCGCAGCGGCTTCCCTCTTTGCGAGCTTTGCCCTCATTGGCTGGCTCGCCGGGAGTACATGGTTCGCGCAGGCCTTCGGCTTCCAACCTGTCCCGGGTCAAGTGGGGCCGACGCTGCTCCTCTTCGGCATGCTCAGCGGTCTCGTGACCTACTGGTTGGCTCCCCTGGGAAACCGCTTTTCACGCCGGCACGAATACGAAGCGGATGCCTTCGCAAAGCGGGCCCTCGGCGGCGATCCCGCTCCCATGGTCGGTTCCCTCCGGAAGCTTTCCGAACGCAATCTCAGCAACCTCACCCCGCACCCGCTCTACAGTGCGTTCTATTATTCGCATCCCACTCTCCTCGAGCGTGAAGGCGCCCTGCGGGGCAAATAACGAAACGGACGATGCCCTCGCTCTTGCGGATCATTCTCATCGGGCTGCTGGGCGTGAGCGCATGCGCGGGGGAACTGCGCGTGGCGTCCTGGAATGTCCGCAACTATCTCGTTTGCGATCGCATGGTCGACGGCATCTACCGGACCGATTACCCGAAGCCGGAAGCTGAAAAGACGGCTTTGCGCGCTGTCATTGGTGAAATCGACGCCGAGGTTCTCGCGGTCCAGGAAATCGGTGGGCACGACTTCTTGCGTGAACTCCGCCTCGATTTGCAGGCAGCCGGCATCGAATATCCGTATCTGGTGTGTCTGGAAGGGCCGGACCGCGAGCGGAAGGTGGCATTCCTTTCGCGACTCCCATTTGTCGAAGTCCGTGAGCACGACAAACTGGAGTTTGCCTACCGTGGCGAGCGCACCGAGGTGAAGCGTGGGGTTCTCGAGGTTGTCCTCGAGACCGCGGGTGGCCGATTGCATATCTTCAATCTCCACCTGAAAAGTCGTTATACGGATCGCTCCGACGATCCACAGTCACTCGAGCGGAGAAATGGCGAGGCCACCGTGATTCGGGATCTCCTCGCGCACCGTCTTGCGACCGATCCCGATGCCCTCTTTCTCGTGCTGGGAGACTTCAACGATTCACCGGGCAGTCGACCACTGCGGCGTTTCACACAGATCGGGCAACGTCCTCTCCTCTTTCCGATCGAACTGGCCGACGATCGAGGAGATCGCTGGACGCACCATTATGCTCGCGAAGACGCCTACGATCGCGTCGATTTCGCCCTCGTTTCAGACGCCTTGCGTGCACACCTTTCCGATCATGCGGGGGAGATCTTCGACAATCCTGCCGTCCGCATGGCTTCTGATCATCGTCCGGTCCTGGTCAATTTCGAGCTTTCGGGGATCGAATGACCTTCCTTCATCTATCTTTTGAATCGTATAGTTCGTTCATCCGTACGGCCGTCTTCCGCCGATAAGGATCGTCCATCCTCAAACATTCTTTCCATGACAGACGTCACCGTTTCAAGCCCCCACAAGCGCGAAGGCATCCGCCGCGTCATCCATGCCGCCGGCTATTCCCTCGAAGGCCTCGGATCGGCGCTCAAGCACGAATCGGCTTTCCGTCAGGAAATGGTTCTCGCGTCGATCCTGATCCCGCTTGCCGCTTTTCTCCCTGTCGGTCTGGTCGGTGCCTCCCTCATGATCATGAGCATCTTCCTTGTGCTCATCGTGGAATTGATGAACAGCGCGATTGAGTGGGTCGTGGATTATATTTCTCTCGATCATCATCCCTTTGCAAAGCGCGCAAAAGACATGGCGAGCGGAGCCGTTTTTCTCTCCCTGACAAACGTGGTCCTGATCTGGGGTCTCGTCATCGCCTACAACTGGTCTGCCGTCCTGATGAAGTTCAAGAACGTCGTCCAGGTGGTCTTCTGAGCCTGCGGCCGGCATCCCGCCGCGTGTCACTCCATCAAGAGAACAATCGCGAGCGCGAGGGCGAGTCGGTACCAGGCAAAGAGGCCGAGGCCGTGGCGTGTCAGATAATTGATCAGCCAGCGAATCGCCAGAAGGGCGGAAACAAAAGCGATCAGTATGCCGAAGAGAAGCGGGCCCGCATCGAAGACGACGAGAACGCCGCGGCCGTCCATAACTATTTTGTAACAGGCCGCCGCCGAGAGGGTGAGAAACCCGAGGAGGAACGAGAACTCTGCGGCGCGTCGCGGAGACAGGCCGACGATGTACCCTCCCACGATGGTCATCATCGAGCGACTCGTTCCGGGCCACATCGCGATGCATTGTAATCCACCGATGAGAAGGCATTGGGCGTAGCTGAGGTCGGGCAGATCAAGACCATCGGCATCCTTCGCGACCGTCTTGGAGTGGCGCCGCCAGCGTTCCACGCTCCACATCAGGACCGCGCCGAGCGCGAGAGCGATGGCGATCGGCGTCGGGGCAAACAGGAGGGACTCGATCCAGGAGTTGAGAAGGAGGCCGATGACCGCAGCCGGTAGAAATGCCACCAGAATATTGAGACCGAGGCGCAGCCCTCGCGGATTTCGGCCGAAAAGACCGCAGACGATCTCCCAGAGACGGCGCCAATAAAGAACCGCGACGGCGAGAATGGCACCGGCCTGAATGATGATGGCATAGCTGTCCGCGGCACCCTTGAGCGAGTAGGGCAGCCCATCCGGGCGGAGGACGATTTCACCCTCGTCGACGAGTGGGGTCTCATCGTTGAGACCGAGCAACTGGTTGCTCAGAATCAGATGTCCGGTGGACGAG
>CAZVQJ010000028.1:0-20040 GCA_964629165.1 uncultured Puniceicoccaceae bacterium | reverse complement strand
TGCGCTTTCCCTGGGCGGCGCACGTGACCAGTGGCCAACCCTCCTGGATCTACACGCACACACCGGAGGGTATCGAGGGCGTAAGATGGGGCCGGAAATGCGCAACTCCGAGTGGCAGCGATTCCGGCAAAGTCGGCCCGGGCGCCGGTTTCAGGAACGTTACCAACGTCACCGGGACTCCGACATCGTCCATCCTCTGTGGCGCCGGATGGCGATGATTTCGTTCGGCATCCTGATCATTCTGGTCGGGATCGTGTTCGCATTCATTCCCGGTCCCGCGATCCTCTTCTATGCGATTGGCGGGGCCATCATTGCAAAGGAATCGAAGTGGATGGCCACATCTTTGGACCGCTGTGAAACGATCGGTCGCACGTGGATGCATCGCACGAAAATGTGGTGGAACGGCGTGCGGAAGCGTTTCTGATAGCGCCCCTCCTCCCCCCCGGAAGAATCTTCATGCGGGTTTCCCGCGGCCTGCAGCCAAAACCATGCAGAATGCAGGAAAATTCATCGCGCAAAAAACGAAGGCTCCCGGAAGTCACACCCGAGACGTTTGAAGTCTTTGCTTAATAACCGTTTGTATATGCCACCGGAAAGATGGCCTGAAGCTCGCTAAAAGGGGGGAGCAAGGCGCGGGAGCTGTTCCCCTTTCCCGAAAACCCCGGAATCATGAAGAACCGTCAAACCCATTGATCATGAAAGTCGCCCCCTTTATCATCCTCGGTGCGTTCATCGCCGTCCTCAGCGGCTGCACCACGAGCCAACCGGTGAGAACCGAAACAGTCTCGACCGGAGGAGACCGCTTCGATCTGGAAGAACAGGACCGTTTCACCGTCAACCTGACACGCGCCAACACCCGGGATCTGAGCTTCGGGCCGCAGATCCAGCAGGAAGCCCGCGAGACGCTCGTCGACGAATTCGAGGAGCGGGGATTTACGCTCGTCGATTCGAATCGCGCCGACATTGAAATTGTTTTCGCCACGTACACCGAACGGGATTCGGAGGCATTCGATAGTGCTGGCCGTCAGCCCGTCGCGATCGTGACGGAGGAGCGCACCATTGTGGATGAGGACGGACGCGCTGTTTTCGGGGGCACGGAGGTCACAACCACCCGCCGGGCGGAACCGATCCAGATCATCGACTCGTCGCGGGTCTTTGTGGTGGATGTGATCAATCCCGAAACGAACGAACTCGTCTGGCGCGGCTACACGCGGCGAGCGGACACCGACCTCGACGAAGGCATCGTGACGAACGAGATCCGGCGAATTGTTAGCGCCTATCCCTACCGGCACGTCCGCACGACAGCGGTCAACTATTAAGAAATATTTTCAGAGGGAACCAGGAACCGCATCACACAGTACACCGGGGCCGTCCGTTCGTGGACGGTCCCGTCTGCTGGCCGGGCCTCAGTTGTCCTCAAGCGCCACCGATCCTTCGAGAGGTAGCGCGTCCGAAGATCCTCCGACCCGGATAAAGAACTGCCCGTCTTCGCACTTCCATGCGCGGGTTTCGGGATCCCAGTAGCTGAACGCCCGACGGCTGAGCGATACCCGGACCTCCGCTGCTTCGCCTGGTTCGAGGACAATCTTGGCAAAGCCCTTCAGTTCCTTCAGGGGCCGTTCGACCGCGCTTTGCGGATCCGTCACGTAGACCTGGGCAATCTCCGATCCTTTCCGGTCCCCGACATTGCGCACGGTGAAGATGACATCCACCGAAGCCTGCTCTTTCCAGCGATCGACGAGCGCGAGGCCTTCGTACTCGAAGCGGGTGTAAGAAAGGCCGAAACCAAAGGGGAAGAGCGGGCTCACCTGCCGATGATCATACCAGCGGTAACCAACGAAAACTCCTTCGTTATAAGGGATGTCATAGACCTGGCGCCGCTTCTCCTCCGCGTCGTTCCAGCCACTGTAGAGACTTTCCCCGGCTGGCAGGTACCCCGCTCCCGGTGACTCCGCGAACTCCCGCTCGAGAGTCATCGGCAGTTTTCCGGACGGGCTCGCGCGCCCCGTCAACAGATCAGTGATGGCCCGGGCACCATTTTGTCCGCTGTAGTAGGTGAATAATACAGCGCCCGCTTCTTCGATCCAATCGACCATGCGAATTCCGCTCCCCGTATTCAAAAGAAGGACGGTGCGCGGATGCGAACGAACCAACGCCCGGACGCGATCTTCCTGCTTTTCGTCAAGCGCGAAGGGCCGGTCCCATCCTTCGCTGTCGCGCGTCACGACGTTGCAGATGACGATATCGGCGGCAGCAAGGTCCCTTTCCGTTGCTTCCGGTTTTATCACGAGCCTGCCACCGAGCGCATCCTCCAAGGCTGCCGCAAGCGTGACGTGATGATAGCCTTCCACGACGGCGGCGCCACCACCCTGGATAATTTCATCAAGCGCCTCGCCTGTCAGGAGGATGGATCCTTCGCCCGGCAACGGAAGGAGCGCCTCCCGATTCTTCAAAAGCACGCAGCCTTCCAGCGCGGTCTCATAGGCAACCTGCTCGTGGACCGGAAACTTCTCCAGCAGGGCCGCGTCCGGCCTGCGCTCAAAGAGTTCCATCGCCTTGCAGGCCGAGAGAAAAGAGACCGCCATCCGTTCCACGTCGGATTCGCTCACCCGCCCGGACGAGACCAGTGCCTCCGCTTCCGCAGTCGCTTCACGAGCGGGCATTTCCAGATCCTGTCCGCTGCGGATTACCATTTCCCCGTCCCATACCGACCACCAGTCGGTCATCACCAATCCTTCGAAGCCGAGCTCGTCGCGCAGCAAGCCGTTAATAACGGCTTCGCTCTGCCCGCACCATTCGCCATCAAGCAGATTGTAACTTGTCATGACGGCCATCACACCCGCTTCGATACAGGCTTCGAAAGCGGGCATGTAGATCTCGTGCAGCGCCCGCTCAACGACGATTGAGTTACTTCGGCGGCGGAAATAGTCCGTGTTGTTCGCGACGAAGTGCTTCACCGTCGCCATCGTCCCGGTGGACTGCATACCCCGCACATAGCTGGCTGCCATCTCTCCGGCGAGCAGCGGATCCTCCCCGAAATACTCGAAATTACGACCGCACTGGGCTTGTCGGTAAATATTCACCCCAGGCCCGAGGAGAACGGCGATCCCGCCCGCGCGACATTCCTCCCCGACCGCCTCCCCATACGCCTGGGCGAGATCGCGGTTCCAGGTCGATGCCAGCATGAGCCCACACGGGAAGCTCGTGGAACGCTCCAGCGGGCGCTCGAACCGCATGTCGCGAAACTCGTCCCGCAGATGCACACCATGAGTGGCGTCCGCAAAAAAGAGCGACGGAATGCCCAGCCGGTCGACCGGTGTGGTATAGAAATAATCTTTGCCCCCGAGCAGTGAAACCTTTTCGGCCAACGTCATGGCGGCTACTTGGCGTTTCGCCCATTCGCGGGCGGCGGGCAGTTGAGAACGAGGATCTGACATGGGAGGGTGTTAGGCTAAGGATGATCGGAAAGCTCGATCGACCATCGTCGATCAAAAACGGCGGGATCATGGGATGCGCTCACGGTGCCGCAAACATCGGCCGCGTCAACCGTGCGGAAGCGACGGGGAGCGGCCATAACGGCACTCCGCCTTTCGGCTTGCGCCGACGCCGCCTGACGGCACCGTAATCTGCGTTCCCCCATGCTTCGACGCTTACCAGACATGGAAAAAACCCTTATCATCCTCAAGCCCGACGCGTTCGAGAAGCGCAAGATCGGGGCCACTATCGACCGCTTCGAGCAAGCCGGATTCAACATCATCGGTGCCAAGATGATCCAGCTCGACGAAGCCAAACTGCGGGAGCACTACGCCCACATCGCAGACAAACCGTTTTTTCCGGAGATTGCCGAGTTCATGGGGTCGCGCCCGGTCGTGGTGCTCGCGCTCCAGGGCGATGGGATCATCGATCGCGTGCGCCTGCTCGTCGGCCCGACAAACTCGAAAGTCGCTCCCGCCGGAACGATTCGGGGAGACTGGGGCTCCGATGTCATGCGGAACATTGTGCACGCGTCCGATAGTCCCGAAGCCGCCGACGCTGAGCTCAAGCGGTTCTTCAAGGATGGCGAAGTGTTTGCCTGAGCTTTCCCACCGCTCGATCCGATCGCGCTGGCGCTGAAATCGCCCCCCATCCTTCGACGCCTCCCGTTGCCTCCGCCGGCGGTCTCCTGTCCAAAGATCTCAAGTGAATCCTCCCGAGCAACTTGAGGAACTTCATCGCCAGCGAGAGCAGATCGCCCAGCACCTGGAATGGCTCGACTCGCAAATCGCGCACTTCGAGAGGGAGGCCTCGAGGGGCCTCCCGGAAACGTCGCCTCTCCCTGTTCTTCCCACGATTCCTGACCGATCGGATCCCCCTGAACGGGTGAACGTGTCGCCGGAATCTCGCGTTGACGAAGAGGACCGGCCGCTGATGCCCGCGGCCGCCCGCACGATTCAGAAGCAGCGGGCGGGCTGTATTGCCCTCGCAATCGCCGCCGCAGTCGCTGCTCTCATCGTCTTCTGGGGCCTGCCACAGTTGCTCTATTGAGCACGCGACCCCGGCGAGTCAGCCCGTCGCAATCTCCCCTCTGCGATATCGCTCGAGAACAGGCTTCAGCGGCAGGAATATCAGGCACGAGACAAACATCAGTCCCATCGCCAGGATTGCCGCCGAGCGAGGTCCGGCCACTTCGAGGACGCCGTATCCAAGAAACGGCGCCGCCGAAATCCGGATTCCAGTGGAGAAGCCATGCACACTCATATAGATGGGGGTACGGCCCGGCGGGGCGATTTTCGTCACCCAGAGGACCCACATGACATTGCCTCCGCCAAAAGCGATCCCGAGAGCGGCGGCGCCGACCGCCATCACGACAAGCGATTCGGAGAAAAAGAAGAGGTACATGCTGACGATAAAAACGCCGTTCAGTGCGATTCGCACCCAGATCAGGTTGAACCGGTCGAAAACGTAGCCCCAACCTTTGGTCGAGAGGAGCCGAAAGACAGGGACAATCACGACCATCAGCAGCGCGATCTGCGTGTTCGTCGCATCGATTCCAAATCGCGGGTTCGCGAGCAACTCGACCCGCAGTGGAAGGAGCATGAGGTTACCAAGCCCCAGCAACATCCAGCCTGCGAGCATCCAGAGAAAGACACGGTCATTCCACGCGACCTTGAGATTCTCATACAATCTTCCGCTGCTCATCACGGAGAGGCTGCTTGCCGGAATCCGGGAAACCGCCACCGCCCCAATCATCGCCGCCACCGCGCCTGCTCCGAAAATGAGCGGATACACCTGTAGGGAGCGATCGAGGAGGGGGCCGCCGACAAGTCCAAAGCCAATCAGGAAAAGAGACGTCAGCAAGACCGCACTCGAGAGCCGCTGCCCGCGTTCACCACGCGGGTAGTTTTCGTTGTAGAAATGTGTGAAGACGGGCACCGCCTGCGCACTCAGGAGCTGGCCTGCGATCATTCCCACGAGCACCGCGTACATGTGCGGAACAACCGCGGCGACGACAAACGCCACCGCGATGCAGAGCCAGACAACCGAAACATAACTGCTCGCAAGCCAGCGCTTCCGCCCCAGCCATGCGAGCGTGAAGGGGGCCAGCATGAGACCAAATCCATAGGCCGCCGGGACGTACCGTTTAACGGATTCGTCCGCCGAGAAGACGCGGATCAGCACAACGAGCGAAAAGGTGTACCAGCACGCCTCGAGCACGCCTTGGGCACCGCCGCGCACCAGGTCCATGCGGTAGGTCGCCCGCGCCCGTTCCCTCCGCTCCCGGTCGCCTCCTCCGGTCAGTCCCTGCGATCCCGTTCCCGTCTTCCTCATCGTCATCATTGGCGGCGGCGTGGATGCGACCGATCGCCACATGCTCGTGCATCGGAGCAGAACCTGCAAGGCGGACCGCGACGACCTGCCGACAAAACGAGGCGAACGCGTCCGAAACGGTACACGCGCGAGGCGACGGAACCCCCGTCGCCTCGCTCAAATTGCTTGATGATCGTTCGCGCCTAGACGCTGATCGGCTCGCTCATCGCCGTGTTCACATCGGGATGGAAGGTCCAGCTCTGGGTTTCCTCGAACGCCGCACATTCTTCCGCGACCTTCTTGCTCCCGACCAGAAGCAGGTTGAGCGTGAGCTCGTTACAAATCTCCTGCACACTGATCATCATCTTGATCGCGTCGACGGAGACGTTCTTGAGGAGGGTCGCATCGATGACCACCTTGTAGAAACCACGATCCACCGCCTCGGCGATTTTCTCGCGCAGGTATTCCTGAAGTTCCGCCAGAATGGCAGGTGATGGCACCTCCGGGAAAAGGACGGTGAGGTAGTCTTCGGCAAAGACAAAATACCGCTCCGAAGTATCGAGATTGATCGCTTTGCTCACCCGCATTTCAAACTCGGGAAAGTCGATCGGCTTCGTGATGATGTTGGTGAAACCGAGCTTCTGAGCCGCTTCGTGCGACTCCTTGTCCGTCTTCACGGCCATCCCGAAGATCGGGAGGAACTTCGTTTTCGATTCCGCCCGCAGGATGCGAAAGAGCGAGAGTCCCGCTTCATCCGGCAAGCTCAGGCTGATCACAATGAGGTCCGGGTTGACCCGGTTGCAGGCGTCGATCGTCTCACCGGTCGAGCTGGCGCCATGGATTTCCCATGGAAGGTGAGCGAGCCGGTCGCGGAACTGCTGCACGATCGCCGGCTTGTCGTCGACAACGACAATGTTCACCGCGTCGGTGATTTTCTTCATCACGCGCTTTTCTTCGGCTGGCCGGAGTTCCACCACGCGGTTCACCTTGCCCACGAGCACGCCTTCCTGGAACGGCTTCACGATGTAGTCGCGGATGCCCAGCTTGGCGATTTTCATGACCGTGGCCTTGCCCGCTTCGGCCGTCAGCATGATCACTGGAATATGCTTCAACGCGCGCTCGCTCTTGAGCTTCGTCAGCATTTCGATCCCATCCATCACCGGCATGGTGATATCCAGCAGGATCAGGTCAGGCTGACACTTCTCGGCGAGGGCGAGGCCTTCGACCCCGTTGGCCGCCTCGTGGATGTCGCAGGCATACGTCTTGAATGCCTTTTTCACAATCATCCGCACCGCGCGGGAATCATCAACTGTCAAAATAGTAACGCTCATTCCGGTTCGTCTCCTCAGGAGGGCTTGATCGTCAGGTAAAGTTCAAAAACGTGATCGCCGGCTTGGAACGTGTAGTGGTAGCAATCCACCACAGAGGCCGCCTCGATGCTGAACGAGCTGCCGCGCACGAGGGATGGGAGCGTCAACCGGCACTCCAGGCCGCGAGCCACAAACTGGTTCTTGAAAGAGCCTGTGACCATGTTGGCGAGTTCTCCGAGAGCGTCGTTCACATACTCGTGGGTGCACTCGCTGTCCTCGAGGCTCAACATCTTTGATGTCACCTCGACCGCAAAGGGCTCCGGCAGATCGTAATAGGCGACACCTTCAAGATCCCCCGCCATGCCGACGGCTGAAACAACCCGGGGACCCCGGGTCGGATCGCTCGAACCCACAACGACCGGCTTCTCAGACTGCGTGTTCCGGAGGTCGCGGTTAGCGATCAATTTGACATCTTCCTCAAGCATCATGCGGAAGAACTGGTTCACGGCATCATTCCATGCACGGGTGATCTCCGCAAAGGCTGGAAAGCTGCTAACTTCGGTCGATGACATAAAAAAGTCCTTTCAAGGTGGTATTCGGGCCTCCCTCCATAATCGGGTCCCCCGCATCCAACTTCACCGATCCTTCGAAAAAATCGCCGCTTTCAGTCTTCCGATGCGATGATCCCCATTTCGCGGTAGAGCCGCAATTTGTTGCGCAGGGTACGCGTCGTCACCTGGAGGATGTTGGCCGCTTCGACACGGTTCCATTGCGTCTGTTCAAGAACGCTCAGGATATGATCCCGCTCAAGGTCCGCCAGGCTCTTGCTGGGGGAGGCATCCGCGCCGTCCCCGCTCGCAGGAGGCGGGGAAGCGGGTGTCTCTGGAACCGCCGGGCGACTGGCAATGCGTGCCGAAACAGGGGTGTCGAGAGGAGCCGCGCCCTCGGCTACATGGTCGCGCGCCACCGGATCGTTAACCGCGGGAAAGAATCCCCCCCCTCCACTCAGGCTGCCCGCGCTGAGGAGAAGGACATCCGGTGTCACCTGCTGCCCGGAGTCTATCAGGATCACGGCGCGCTCCATCGTGTTCTGGAGCTCCCGGACGTTACCGGGCCAGGGATGTTCCATGAGTTTCGCACGGGCGACCGCCGAAAGCCCTTTCACGGTCTTGCGGTGCCGGCGACCGAACTGTTTGAGGAAGTGTTCGGCGAGGCCGATAATGTCTTCCTCGCGGTCTCGCAACGGGGGCACTTCGATCGGAAAAACGTTGAGCCGGTAGTAGAGATCTTCCCGGAAGTGCCCGCGTTGCACCATTTCCAACAGGTTCCGGTTGGTCGTTGCGACGACGCGCACATCAACGGAGATCGTCTTTGAGCCCCCCACCCGCTCAAACTCGCGCTCCTGGAGGACACGCAGGAGCTTCACCTGCATCTTCGGAGAAATCTCCCCGATCTCGTCGAGCAGGAGAGTGCCTTTGTCCGCCAGCTCGAACCGTCCGTGGCGGCGCTGGAGGGCACCGGTGTAGGCGCCCTTTTCATGCCCGAAGAATTCACTTTCTATCAGGTTCTCGGAGATCGCCGCGCAGTTTACCCGGATGAACGGTCCCTGTTTGCGAGGGCTTTGGCGATAAATCTCATTCGCCACCAGCTCCTTGCCCGTCCCATTCTCCCCCGTCACAAGAACCGTGGCCTCCGTCGCAGCAACCTTGCGAATCATCTTGTTGAGCTGCTGCATGCGGATGCAGGTCCCGATCAGTTCCGATTCACGACTCAGTTCTTCCCGATAATAAGCGTTTACCTGGATGAGCTGGTCGTAGTTCTCGGCGCGCTCGAGAGCGACATCGATCTGCTCGAGCGAAAAAGGTTTCAAGAGGTAATCGAACGCTCCCTCGCGCATACACTCAATGGCTCCACTGAGCGTCGCAAATCCCGACATCATGATGACAAAAGGCGCGGGCTGCTGCTCCCGCAGAACCTTCCGCATGAGTTTTGAGCCGGGGCCGTCGGGAAGGTTCTCATCGAGAAAGATCAGGTCGAACTGGTCTTTGCCCAGATACGTCGTGGCCGTCTTCACATCGGGGGCGATCGCAACCTTGTAGCGTTTATGCTGCAGATGCCCCGCCATGCTTTGCCGGATGGCCGCCTCATCATCGACTACGAGAATTCGATCAAGTGCCATAACAACTGAAACAACCCTCGTTCAGGACGAAGCGTCGGCACCCTCGGCCGCAGGTGGATGGGAGGATGCTTCCGCCAGCATGGCTGCACAGGTTTCGGCCAACAGACGGGCGAGTGAGTGGGGGCGGAGAGCGGATTCCACCATCAGGCGCCCGTGCCGGACCCATTCTTCCGATTCATCCAGTTGCATCGACCAGGCGATGATCGGCCTTTCCACACCGCGTTGCGCGAGCTGCTGCCGGAGGCGCAGCGTGACTTCAGGACGTTCGCCTTCCGGAACCTGCCACCGCAGAAAAAAATCCCCCTTCGCAAAGTCGATGATCCGATGCACCGCCTCTGGCTCCGCGGGCATCAGAGCTGCCTCTCGCAGCCCCTTCTCAACGGTTTCCAAAAGACTCAATCCAACCGGCATGATGCAGGAAATCTGAGGTAGGCGCGCGGTGTGATGCAACGGCAATTGTTCATCCCCCGGGAGTCCGTGGCGACGGGCCCGGGCGCATGCGTTCCCGGTACCGGCGTTCAATCTCCCGCAGACTTGGCCGGGCGTCCCCTGCGGTGCCCGCGGGGATACGCCCTTCCTTGGGCGCTTCGTTTCGCAAAAGCTGCTCATTTTCCCGCGTCAGCCGAAAGGCGATGACAAAACGCTCTTCAAGTGCTTTCCGGAGTCGGGCCCGCTCTGGATCACCGCTCCCTTCTGAAGGGTCCCTGCGCAGACGCTCGACGATTTCATCGAGTGCGCGCCCCGCCAACTGGATCCGTTCGAGAAGTTCCCCGGGCAGCTCCCGGTGCTCGACCAGTAGTTTCTTTTTGACCTCAAGCAGTTGGACAAGGGCGTCAACCGCTTCGAGCATCTGTTGTAATGACAGGTTCCCGGAATGACTCATGCGCTTCGGTGTCCGAAGGAGCATAGAGCTTTCGTGCCTGGGTCAACTCTTTCTCCCAGCTGAGCTTGCGGATCTGGTCCTGCACCCGCGACTCGAGGACGACAAGACTGGCCCCGGCGGGCATCTCACCCTGCGACGAGATGATCTCCTCGAGGATCTGGTTATAGATTTTTCCGGCCTCGTCGATCGATCCCATCGATTCACGACAACGTGCGATCTGGAAGATGATCGGCAATTGCCATTCAGGTTCGTCGCTCAGATGGAGGAGCGTGTAGTAGAGTTTATGCGCCGCGGCAAAGTCATCCTGGGCGAAGAGGTCGTTCGCCAGCTCATTGCCGATATGCTTCCACCAGAAGTTCCAGTAGGGGTCCTCGTTCGGCTCGATCTCGAGCGTTGCCAGATTCACGACCTCGGCCCGGGATGCCTCCCTGTCACGCAATGCCCACAAGGCGCTTGCCCGCAGAAAACGGAACTCCGCCTGTTTGCTCGCCCGAACCCCCTGCCAGGTCCTTGGCTCCAGAAGGAGAAGGACTTTCCGGTAGTCGCCCGCAAAGTAGCTGGCATACGCCGTTTTTGAAAGAATCTCGTGCCGCTCGGTGGAATGTTCGTGCGAGGAGCGCAGGAGTCGCGTGAAAAACTCTGAAGCGAGCTCATACTGGTGCATGCGGTAGTACGTCTCCGCGATCTGATAGGAAGCTTCCCGCGTCAGCGCACGATAGCCCGCAAGATCAGACTTGTGCAGGTCGAACGACTGCTTGAGAACGCCGAAAAACGAATCCACTGCCTTCTGCGGCGCACCCGTTTCCCGATACAAGAATCCCATTCGCAGAAGCACTTCGGGCAAATCCGCATCTTCGGGATAATCGCGCTGATAGCGTTCGAGCACCGAGACGACCCGCAACGGATCGTCCATTGCACGGTACACCTCGGCCAAGCTGAGAAGGGCTTTCCGCGCACGTTCCGCGTTAGTCGTCTGCGCCGCGATCCCGGCGTAGATTCGGCTAGCAGCCTCATAATCCCCGACCCGGATCGCCAGTTCCGCCTCCCCTTCGTTGATGATCCGGCGCTCGGATTCCGCTCGTCGATGCTTTTCCCAATCCGATGCCTTTCCGCCCTCAGGACTCAACTGCGGGTCGAGACGGGGCCCGTAGGCGGGTAACGACAAGGCCGAGTTCGGCACCGTGTCCCGGTAGAGCTCTTCCAGACTCGTTCCCCCGTCCAACCCATAGGGATCATCCGGGATCAGGCTGATTTCCACATCCTCAGCCGCCACCACCACGGTGGCCAAGGCCAGAGAAACGGCCGCGCCGAAACGAAAAGAAAGTGCAAACATAAAGTGGATACGATTCATGGTTCAACACGGTAGCGAACGCCAATGCGGTCACTCGGTGCCTTGGGTTGCTCACCCGTGAGCGTTTCGGATGGGAGCCGGAAAGGCACCTCGACCCTCGTCCGCTCAACACGCCGCGTGACCCAGTTGATAAAGTCTTCGTCGAGAATTCCCCGGCCCGCATGGGACTCCTCGCCCGACGGCGGATCCCTCTCTGCGATCTCCGGTGGCGAGTGAGCCATTTCCGGAGCCACCTCAACGGACGCTCTTTCTGCGGCTTCGAGGAACCTTCGCTCCACCCGATCGTCCACCGCATGCCCCAGATCGGGTTCGTCGTTCACCTCGTCCGCGGACTCGTCCGCTTTGTGCAGATCAAGGGTGAAGGAAGTCGTCGCCGCGGGCATGCGATTCTCCCAGACCAGCGCCCGCCCCGGCCCGGTCACCAGATAGCCCCTCCGCGAAATCGGCTCGAGCTCACCGTCCCTCTGCTCCTCCGCCGCCGGCGTCCTCCTGAGGAGCGGTCGACTGTGCACGTTCACATAGTCGCCGATCGACTTCGGCCAAATGCGGACAGAAGGACCAGCCGGTGCGATCACACCCGCTTGCGCGAGCGCGATCACGAAGCACAGACGATACAACCGCCACCGCCTTGCCCGGCCTGGATGATCGATCCAGGCTATCCGAAAAATGCGCATAATCCCGGCAAGTGACATCGGCTCCAGCGCTGCGGAATGAAATCATTCCGTCGATTCGCTACCTTTTCACAAATGGGGAGCAGCCCTCCAGGGGGTCGACCGATCCGCTCCGGAGGGCGTTCGCGGAAGGCCGTGCGATTCCGTATCCTGCCTTCCAATCTTGGACCCTTTGCGGAGGGAGGGATGCACGCAGGTTCTAGATCGAACACAACAGCGGCTCGGGCCGACGGCATTTTCCTTGCCTGTTCGGGATCATAGATAGATAAGTGGTCCGTGGTGGGGGTTATCCGTTATCGATTCATCCAGCATTATGGCTTCTCCATTTCCCCCGATGCCTCTTGATGTTGCAGCGAATATTGCTGATCACAAGACTCTGCGCATCGCCGTGGAGCAGGTCGGTGCCGGTGTTCTCGTGACAGATCGCCAAGGGAAGGTGGTCCTCGCGAATCCTGCTGTGCTCGAGATGACGGGCTATTCTGCGGCGGAACTGATCGGGCGTCCGAAGCAGATTCTGCACAGCCACACCCACGAGGATTCTCATGATCAGGAGCTCTGGAACACGGTCCTCGGAGGCGGAAAATGGGAAGGAGAAATTGTTCATCGGCGCAAGGATGGCTCCCGCTTGCTGGTAAGCGCCTCGATTTCTCCGGTGCTCGACGAGTCGGGAAAGATCGAGCGATTCATCGAGGTTTACGTCGATATCACGGAGAAGACACGGCTTCAGGAGATCCTCCGGCAGCGCGACAAGCTGGAATCCCTGGGAGCGCTCGCGAGCGGTGTCGCGCATGACTTTCGCAATATTCTCGCGGCCATCGTCAACCATGCGGACCTCGCCCGCAACCGTCTCGTGAGAGACCGCGAGGAAGCATCGCGGGAGACGGTTGCTAACTGCCTCGACCTGATCCTTTCGACCGCCCACCAAGCCGGCGATCTTGTGCAGCGACTGCTCGATTTCAGTTCACCCGCGAAGTCGCTCACACCCGCTCCGGTATCGGTTCAGCGCGAGGTCCAGGCGGTTACCCGTATCCTTGGTCCGGGCCTCGCATCCAGCATCAAGCTGCTCACCCACCTTGAGGATGCTGATTGCTGGGTGAATGCCTACCCTCTTGCGATTCAGCAGGTCCTCCTCAATCTCGGCCTCAACGCTGCCGATGCAATCAGCGATCAACCGGGATTCATTCGTATAGAGAGTTTCGCGACAGAGATCTCGGACGATCGCCCTGCTCCCTTTGGCACCAGCCTCGCCCCCGGTCGCTATCTGAACCTTCGCATCATCGACAACGGTCCCGGCATCCCGGAGGCGGTTCGGGATCGCGTCTTCGAGCCCTTTTTCTCCACCAAAAGGAGGTCTGACCGGAATGGTCTCGGCCTCGCGATGGTCGCGCGGCTCGTCACCGAACTCCAGGGGCACATCTCTTTTGAATCCGTTCTGGGCGTCGGAACACGCTTCGAGATTCTCCTTCCGATCACAGACGCGCCGGAAGCTCCGGTGACAGTCCCTCCCCCCGAGCATGCACCAGCGGTATTTGAGCAAGAGCGAGACCCGGGCCCTTCCAGTGAACGTCGTGCCAGCCTGCTCTTTCTCGAGGACGATCCCGCTATTTCTCAAGGGGCTCGTCTGATCCTCGAATCCTGCGGTTTCACGGTCGAACATTGTGCCAGTGGTAAGGATGGTCTGCGATTGATCACCTCGCGGGTGCAGCCCTTCGACGTCGTCGTCTCCGATTTTCACCTCCCCGACATGAATGCGGTGGAACTGATCCAGCGGTCCATCAAGCACTGCGACAAGCAACGCTTCGTCCTCGTCTCCGGAAGCATGCTGAGCGAGGATATCCTCGGGGGCATGCGATCCCATGTTGACCGTATCTACAGCAAGCCGATCAGTTATTTCACCGTTGCCCGCGAGCTTCATGAGTTGCTCGGAACCGGTACTTTCGGCTGATCCAGGAGCACTTCACGGCGCATCCCCACCTCGGGACTCATGCCGAACCTGTTCACCATAATGCCGAAATCCCTCCACGACAAAAGCGGCGTATTCAGCAGGTAACGATGCGCGCATACGGCCGCCAATGAGTCGTTCACCGGGGAAATCTCCCTCCGCTGCCCATGCATAGATTTCTCCGTTGTTGAGCACCCAAGGCTCCAGAAAGATGACCGGGGCTTCAAAGATCCGGTTCGCCATAAGGTTCCGCGCCCATAGATAAGGGTGTCCCGCAACCTGCCGCGCATGGAGGCCGGTGTAGACGACTGGCGCCAATCCCGTCATTTCGGCCATGGCGTCAGCAAGCGACTCCCCGAGGGGCACTTCCGTCGCGGCATAGCCGTTCAGCCAGCGATGAAGAAGGGCCAGACGCTGGCTGTCATCGGCGACTTCTCCGGGCAAATAAGCGCCATTGATGATGACATGCCCGTGATTCCCTTTGACCGGGGCCAGTACCTCCGGATCCCTCCAGGGAGCGGCATCCAGATGCAAGGCAATGACCACGTGCGGTGATAAGGCGCGGACCCGCTCCGCCCGCGCCTCGATCTCTGCCGTACGGTAGAAGCGGATACGGGCATTATGCTCCACCGCACCCTTGTCCGGCACCTCTCCGGTGGCCGCGAGGATACTCCGGAAGGCATCGAGATGAAAATCCGCCGGGCGTTTCGAGGTGACTGGTTCGGCTGTCTCCCGAAGAAGCGAAACTTCCGCCCCGAGGGCCTCCAGGGCCTCGCGTAACCGGCGAGCGACAGCGAGGACAAGATCGCCTTCCTGGACGATTGGACCCTCTCCAAAACGAAAAGAACGCTGTTCCATCGGACCCCACTCTCCCCCGATGTGACCGGGATCGAGAGCGATTCGCCATCCCGTCAGGACCGGTTCTCCATCGCCCGCCGGGGGAGGCCCGAACCCTGTGATGGGATCGTCCCCTGCCCGCGCCACCGGGAGTTCGAGCCAGACGCCGGGATGCTTCCGACTGACGCGAACCGATACCCTTTCAGCTTCAAACCGAATCCACTCGGGGGACCTCTCCGGAGGGAGGTAAATGTCGTCCATCCACCTCCTTAACTGTTCGGCCGGCGGCAGTCGGGAAATCCGCCGTAGCGCTTCCCAGTCATCGAGCGATTGGGCGGGCATGGTCGTGGACCCCAGCAGCATCAGCACAAGAAGGAATGCAGGTCGGCGGAGCATCGCAACGTTGCAACGCACCGGAGGTTCCGGGGCAACGCGAATCGGGTCGGCTGAGTCCGCTATCCTCGGGCAATCGCCTTCATCCACGGCCGACCGAGACCGGCTCCCGAGCGGAACCACCCACTGTCCCCCGCTCACTCTTGGCGGGTCGGGCGGGTGGCTGGAGCGCCGACGGTCCCTTCACCTTGCCAAAGTTCGGCCCGAAAACCTCGGATTCTGACGCATCCCCTGCCTCGTAACCGACAAAGCGAGACGGGCGTTTGCGGCCGCCCGACATCCGCGCGAGGACAACCAGGCTACGTTCAAGAAGACGGCTCTGCCTCTGCATCGCAGACGCGACATTGGCCGTTTCCTCCGCCCCTGCCGTGTTGGTCTGCGTGACCGTGTTGAGGCTCTGGATACCTTCATTTATACCGGCCGTCGCATCGTGCTGTTGCACCGCATTTTCGCGCAGTTCGCCAAGCTGCCCGTTGATCGACTCGATCCGGGAGCGGATTTCCTGAAAACTCGATTCGACCTGAGTGGACGCATCGTTCCCCTGCTGAAC
The DNA here is from genome assembly GCA_964629165.1 of uncultured Puniceicoccaceae bacterium. Classification (GTDB taxonomy): domain Bacteria; phylum Verrucomicrobiota; class Verrucomicrobiia; order Opitutales; family Oceanipulchritudinaceae; genus CAWVVV01. The sequence goes on along the minus strand of CAZVQJ010000028.1, from coordinate 4,137 downwards.
ATTGCTCATCGCGACGCCGATCTTCACGGCGGTCTCCCGGGCAGCGTCAGCGCTCTTGCGAGCGAGCGAGCGTACCTCTTCCGCAACGACGGCAAAACCGGTTCCATACTCCCCGGCACGGGCAGCCTCGACAGCCGCGTTGAGAGCCAACAGGTTGGTTTGAAAGGCGATTTCCTCCATCGATTTCAGAATCTTCGAGACCTCCTCGCTGGAGGAACGGATATCGGCCATCGCCCGGTTGAGATTACCGACGCCCGCCACTCCGCTCGTCGCCACTGTCAAAGCCTCGCCCGCCAATCGACTGGTCGTGCGGACGCGCTCGACGCTGGATTCAGCCATCGTCGTCATCTCTTCGAAGGAAGCACCCATCTGCTGGATGGCGGCCGCTTGCGCGTTTGCCCCGGCCGCCACCTTTTTCGATCCGCGCGCCAGTTGTCGGCCCAACTCCAGTTCGCGTTGTGCGGAGTCGTTCAGTTCTCGACAGATCCTGCGGATCGGCACCGTGATGCTGCGGGCGATGAAAAATGCTCCCCCGACGGCGAGGAAAAAAACCATGACGCCGATCGTCGTCGCGACCACCACGCGGCGCTGGCTCGCCTGAAGGGCCGACTCCGCATACCCGGAAATATCGGCAAGAGAAAAGGTAATGACTTCGTCGAACGCCGCCTCGAGATCGGTTAGACTGTTCTGCCAGGCTGCATGGTGCTCTTTCAGACCCGGATGAACACCGTGCCCGGCTTCAAAAAAAACGTTCACGAGGAGATGATCGATGGTACGTCCTTCCTTCTCCTCGATCTTCTCCAAAAACTCGGCACGCAACGCCTCCGATGCGAGCGCTGCAACCTGCCGGCGGGAACGGAGGAAACGCTCATACGCATACTGCACCACCGTCAGGGCATCGCCACTGATCTCGCCGATGTGAATCGCCCAGCCCGCCGGGCCTCCGGCATCCATCAGGTAAAACTGCGCCTCCATCAGACTTGCTTGTGCCACGATCCGGCGCACAAGTTCGGCATCAGAGGCAACCGGTGGAAGATAGTGGAAGGTCTCGACGACATAGGCCACTTCCTCCCGATAAGCCATCTTGGCCGGATAGGGTTCGATCGACCCGGCCCGCACCTGTTGGCGAATCCCTTCCAGGCGTTCCCGGAAATCGAATCGGTCTTCCACCAGATCGTGGAAGGCAGGGGGGAAGTTTTCCAGCTGAAGGGACCCCCGCCAAGCGTCGAGCCGATTCAGAGCTGCGTCCGTCGCAGCCATTGCTTCCCGATAATTTCCCCAGAGATCATCCTCCGATTCATCCGAAATGATGTCCGTGGTGTCACAGGCGCCCCAGCTCGTCCACATCTCCCGAACGGATGCGTTGGAAAGCTCGACGAGGATCTGGACCGCTTCGGTAACCTCATTGAAATTTTCGAGCTGCCTCGCCTCGCGCCCACTTCGAAGGGCGGTGGAGATAGCGAAAATGGACGTTAGACAGATGGTCAGCCCGCCGAGCAGATGGATCTTTTGGCGAATGGTCATATTCACGACCGGTGAAGGGGGTTAGGAGTACACCCCGGACATCGGCCGCATTATCCTCTGATGCAGCGGAAATTACGCTTTAGCTTTCCCGCGAATCCTCCCGGCCGCATGCTCAGCGGAGGCTCAATCTGGTTTCCCGGCCGATCGTCCCCTGAAGCCGGTCGCGATACTCTCGCGAGGAAACGCGTGCGAGTTCGACTGAGACCGTCCGCTTGGCATGCTCCAGTTCCTCCGCTGACCGGTCGTCATACGACGCGAGGTAGTCGCGATGGCGTTCCCACCGGGCGATCGACATCCGCTGTGCAGCGTCCAGTCGTTCTGCGTACCAAGCGCTCTGGAGAATTGATTCCCGGGTAAAGAGCGCCCGGAATTCCGGATCTAAGCGATCCTTCCCCTCCCAATGACCTTCCGCCATGACGTGGAGCAGGGCCTTCAGCGGCGGACACGCCAGCTCGATGCTGCCATCGCGGAAATAGTGTTGGGCGACACGCCGGTGTGTGGTGAGGATATTCTCCACCCCTTCCGCAAAAACCTCCCGATCCTGCAACTCGGGTTTGAGCATGGCCTCGGTGAAAAGCGCCGACGGGTTGCTGAAAACCCGACCAAAGAAATTCGAGACGAAAAGATCCGTGATCCGATAGCCGAGCACGCTGGCGGGCACCGTCTTGCCGGAAATCGTCATGTCTGGAACGGCCTCGAGGAAACCGTTCGAGAGGAGCCACTCCGGATCCCGTTCGTGTCTCTTCATCCGGCACCAGATTTCCGGCACGATCAGGCTGACGTCGTGATCCACCCGAAACTTGGGTCCCACGTAACCGGCTGCCGTAATGAAAGGCTCATACCCGGTCACGACATAGGACAGAAATGCCGCGTTCAGATCGAGGATGGGAAGAAGCGCATTAAACGGTCCCTTTGTCAGGGCACCCTCGCTGCCCGCTCCGGTTGTCGAAGGGCTCTTTCCCGTCATGCTGGAGATAAACTCCATGAAGGCTTCGGGTAGCGGCAGGTAGTGAATCGGATTGAAGTTGGCGAGACTCCGGATCGGCCCATCGGGCGGATTATTGCGCCGTCCCGGCAGAACGGCATCCACCGGAAAAGGCAGCGGCTCGTCCGGCGCCAACCGACGAAATAGACGTGCACACGTCTCGGCGATATAGATATCGCGGGGGTTCTCGAGCCCGAGCCGGGTCTGCAGGTAACGCGGGTTCTTCGACGGACTGCCCTCCACAAGGCGCGGGTTCGCCGAACAGACAAGATAGTCTGGATGGGATTCCGGATTCTCCACAAAATCCCGGATAAGATCCCGCATCGGTTCCGTGAAGTAGTCGAACCGGATCGCGTCTTCGACGATTTCCCGCGCTTCCTCCCGGCTCAGCGGCTGATAGTTGGAAAGAAAGTTCCCCGGTTGGGAGAGGTCGTACTCCGTCTTCCGGTCGTATCCGCGAATGATCGCGTCGTCTGGTCGTTGAAAAAGCCGATACTCGCAATTGTAGATAAACTTCAATGACGGTTGCGTGCTGTCTTCCCCCAGCCCCGTGAGCCCCTCCCGGGGAACCACGATCGAGGCCGTGATGTCGTCCTCCATCTGGATCTTGAGCGCCGGAGCAAAATCCTTGCGCAAACCGAAGACCCGCCAGCTCCCATTTTCCTCGTATCCGAGCCGGAGGTAGCTCGCAATCAGCTTCGAGTTCTTGTATTTGAGTTCATGTCCGGCCACGCCATTGATCACGTCGACGCTGAAGCGGTCGCGCCAGTTGTCGCCCCAGTCCGGCTTGTAGAACCGCTTGATCAGGAGGACGAGTTCCTTCACCTCGGTCGAGATCGCCCGGACATAGGCGTTGTGCTCCTCCGTGAATTCCTCGCGCGGGTTGAGCAGCTTGATGACTGACCCGAGCGACCGATCGGGGCTGAGGATCGGACGACCCTTCGCGCGATTCTTCGCCGAGTCCTTGAAACGCATGCCGTATTCCCGCGAAAGAATCTCTTCCACCGAATCAAGCGTCTCATCGAGGTCGGAGACATAGAAGGGCAAGTGCATCGTGGCATCTCCAATCGACTTGGAAATCTCGGATTTGCCCCCGCCACTGACCGTGCATGGCTTATGACACATCGTCGGCCGCGCGCTCGTGCCAACCAATCTCCAGCGCCGCCCTTCGGCCGGCTTTTTCAGCTGAACGCGATAGCCGGAAGGAAGCACGTAAATGCGATCGGAACGGAGCTTGATGGAGCTTTCGCCATCCTTGCCTGTCCATGCAATCCGCTGGTCGTGGAGCGAAAAACGCGAACCTTCCTGGACATAGACGATCTCCGGATGGCGTCGATCCAGGGCATAACCTTCCGGCTGCAAAGTGACCCGGTCCCCGAGTCGCTCGATCAGCTCCGCAAAGGAGTGATCAACCTGCGGAACATACTCGCTGAGACGGAATTCCTCGCCGAGATCATAACTGGGAAAAACGAGGGCGCCCCCGGCATGTTCCTCCTCGATCATCCCGAAGAGGTTCGCGGCGTAGCTGATCTGGGTCTTTACCTCCTTCTTGCAGTAGCCGAAATAGTTGTCCGCAATGAGGGTGACGATGACGCCAGCCTCGTCGCGCGCAGTGATCTTGAAGGCGG
>CAZVQJ010000027.1:0-20725 GCA_964629165.1 uncultured Puniceicoccaceae bacterium | reverse complement strand
TCCTCGTTGCGTGCGATGCCATTGACGGGCTGCCGCAGGTTCACCTGATCGAGAATCGCTTTGAAAAGCTCTCTGTCCTCCGCCGCATCGATCATGTCGGGGCTCGTCCCGATGATGTTCACGCCAGCCGCCTTGAGCTCCTGGGCGAGATTCAAGGGAGTCTGGCCGCCAAACTGGACGATCGCGCCCCAGCAATCCTCCTGTCGGTAGATTTCAAGGACATCTTCGAGGGTAAGCGGCTCGAAATAAAGCCGATCGGAGGTGTCATAGTCTGTGGAGACGGTTTCGGGGTTCGAGTTCACCATGACGGTTTCGAACCCGTGATCACGCAGGGCAAACGATGCATGCACGCAACAATAGTCGAACTCAATGCCCTGTCCGATCCGGTTCGGGCCGCCCCCGAGGATCATGACCTTTCGCCGGTCACTCGGGATGATCTCGTTTTCATCCCCGTAGGAGGAATAGTAATACGGCGTTTTCGCCTCGAATTCACCCGCACAGGTATCGACCAGACGATAGACGGTATCGATCCCCGCTTCCTTCCGGCGAAAAGAAATTTTCTCCGGAGAGAGTCCCGTGAACTCACTGATCTGGACATCGGTGAATCCTGCCTCCTTTGCCCGCTTCAGAAGCGCGGTGTCAATGGCGGTTCCGGCTGCACGCATCTCCTTCTCCATCTTCACGATCTGCTCGAGCTGGACGAGAAACCATCGGTCGATCGCGGTGAGCGCAAAGATCTCTTCCACCGAGAGACCTGCGAGGAATGCGTAACGGAGGTAAAAGGGCCGCAGCGAATTGGGCCGCGTCAGGCGAGCCTTGATCGTGTCGAGAGGCGGGGGCTCGCGGTCCCCGTATTTGCCACCACCGCCGAGTCCGCGAGCGCCGATCTCAAGGGAGCGCAGTGCCTTTTGGAAGCTCTCCTTGAAGGTGCGCCCGATCGACATCGCTTCACCCACGGACTTCATCGAACTGGTCAGGGTGTCATCCGCGTTCGGAAATTTCTCGAAGGCAAAACGTGGGATTTTTGTCACGACATAGTCGATCGTCGGCTCAAAGCAGGCCGTCGTCTCCCGAGTGATGTCGTTCTGCAACTCGTCGAGTGTGTAGCCGACGGCGAGCTTGGCGGCGAGCTTGGCGATGGGAAAACCCGTCGCCTTCGAGGCGAGGGCGGAAGAGCGGCTGACGCGCGGGTTCATCTCGATGACCACCATGCGTCCGGTCTCCGGATCGACTGAAAACTGAATGTTGGACCCACCCGTTTCCACGCCCACTTCCCGAATAACGGCGAACGACGCGTTGCGCATGAGCTGATATTCCTTGTCCGAGAGGGTCATCGCGGGCGCTACCGTGATCGAATCACCGGTATGCACCCCCATTGGATCAAAGTTCTCGATCGAACAAATGACGACGCACTGGTCCTTGTGGTCGCGCATCACCTCCATCTCGTATTCCTTCCACCCGAGAAGGCATTCCTCGATCATCACCTCATGCACCGGGCTGGCATCGAGCCCATGCTGAATCAGTTCTTCGAAGTCTTCCCGGTTGTAGGCCACCCCGCCACCCGTTCCGCCCATCGTAAAGCTGGGGCGCGAGATAATCGGAAACTTCCCGATCACGTTCAACGCCTCGCGAGCCTCTTCCATCGACTTGACGACGACGCTGATCGCCACGTCGAGGCCGATTTTCTGCATCGCATCCTTGAACAACTCCCGGTCTTCGCCCTTCTGGATGGCGTCGTAGCGGGCTCCGATCATCTCGACCTTGAACTCCTCGAGAATGCCTTCTTCGTGGAGGCTGCAGGCGAGGTTGAGCGCGGTCTGTCCCCCCAAGGTCGGGAGGAGGGCATCCGGTCGCTCCTTCTCGATGATCTTCCGGACGGTCGGAACCGTGAGTGGCTCGATATAGGTGACATCGGCGAATTCCGGATCCGTCATGATCGTCGCCGGATTGCTGTTCACGAGGATGACCCGGAACCCTTCCTCGCGGAGAGACTTGCAGGCTTGTGCCCCGCTATAGTCGAATTCAGCGGCCTGACCAATGATGATTGGTCCGGATCCGATAACGAGAATACTTTCAATGTCCGATCTTTTGGGCATTGAAAAAAAGCATAAAGCGACGCGGCCCTAAGCAGGGCAAGCGGTTTGTCGGAGAAATCGGAAAGAGGCTTGCGGAACGGCCCGCAGCCATCCCTCAGATTCCTGCTCCAGCGCCGGTCTGGATTGGTTTTTCGCGATATGCGAGGACCTTTGAATTCCGCTCATTGTGGTTCTCTTTGGAGTGATCCGCGGCGAAGAAGATGTAGATGACCGGAACAATGAAGAGAGTGAAGAAGGTCCCGATCGCCATCCCGGTGACAAGGACCAGGCCGATGCTGTTCCGCGCCTCCGCCCCCGCACCCGTCACCAGGACGAGCGGAAAGTGTCCGAAAACGGTCGCCGCGCTGGTCATCAGGATTGGTCGCAGGCGCACGAGGGCGGCCTCCCGCACCGCCTCCAGCTTGCGGAGACCCTGCCGCTGGAGGACGTTGGCGAACTCGACGATGAGAATCCCGTTTTTCGAGACGAGTCCGATCAGCGTGACCATGCCGACCTTCGAATAGATATTCACAGAAGTGGTCCATCCGTCGGTCCAGAATGGCAGGTTTGGATTCGGCATCTTGAGAAACATGAAGATGCTCGCGCCGAACATCGCCAGGGGCACGGAGCCGACAATGATGACGAAGGGATCACGGAAGCTGTTGAACTGAGCGGCAAGAACGAGATAGATGAGGAGCACGGCGAAGCCCATCGTCAGGAGAAAACTCTCCCCTCCCTCGGAGCGCAGCTGACGGCTTTCTCCCACGTAATCGACGACAAATCCCTGCGGGAGAATCTTTGCCGCCTCGTCCTCCATGAAGGAGAGAACCTGGTTCAGCGGGCGGATGGGCATTCCGCTGAGAGTGACCGCATTGAGTTGCTGAAAGCGGTTGAGGGAGCGGGGCTCGACGCTCGTTTCGAGGGTCGCTATCGTGCTCAACGGCACCAACTCACCGGCCGGCCCGGTCACATAGACATCTTTCAGCTGGTCCGGGTTCAGGCGCTCGATGCGCTTGATCTGCGGAATGACCTTGTAGCTGTAACCGTCGATGCTGAACCGGTTGACATAACCACCCCCGAAAAGCGATGCGAGGTCGGCACCGACGGTCTGCATATCCAGCCCCAGGCCGGCGGTTTTCTCGCGGTCGATGATCACCTTGACCGACGGCTGATCGATCTTCGTATCGATCATCGGCGGGAATGCGAACATGCCACTTTCGACCGCCGTTTGCTGCAACGCTTCTGCAAACTCCAGGATGACGTCGGGATCCGCCGTCGAGGCGATGACAAACTCGAAGGCGAAATTGCCCGCTCCCGGAAGGGCCGCCGGGATGACCGGGAACATCGTCACGGAGGCGAGCGTGTGCAAAGATTCCTGGAGCTCCATATGCACCTCCTGCACCGTGCGCTCCCGCTCATCCCAGGGCTTCAGGACCAAGCCGCTGAATCCGCCCGAAGGCATCGTGAGTTGAAAACTGAACTCCGTCTCGGGAAGCTCGAAAAAGAGATCGTTGACGGCCGCCGATGCGGCTGAAGTCAGCTCGAGAGTGGAGTTGGGCGGCGTCTCGAGAATCCCGAAGATGACCCCCTGATCCTCGGTTGGGGCGAGTTCCTCCCCCATCTGGGCAAACCAGTACATGCCGGCGCCGAGTAGGCTGCAGCCGATCCAGACGACATAAGCCGCCGAGCGATGAGCGAGGACCCCATCCAGCAAGCGCGCATAGAACCCCTTGAGGCGCTCGAATCCACGGTTGATCATCAGGGGAAGCCCTCGCTCCTCGACCTCCGGCTTCAGGAGACGGGAGGCCATCACCGGCGAAAGGGTCAGGGCAACGACGCCGGAGATAAGGACCGCCCCGGCGAGGGTGAACGCAAACTCCCTGAAAAGAGAACCCGTGAGCCCGCCCTGGAAGCCGATCGGGGCATAGACCGCCGCAAGCGTCACCGTCATCGCAATAATCGGCCCGACGAGTTCCCGGGCTCCCACAATTGCGGCGTCGAACGGGGAATATCCTTTCCGCAGATTGCGTTCAACATTCTCGACCATGACGATCGCATCATCAACCACCAACCCGACCGAAAGCACCACCGCGAGGAGGGTCAGCAGGTTGATCGTGAACCCGAAGACCTGCATGAGAAAAACAGCACCGATGAGCGAAATCGGAATCGCCACAATGGGAACGAGAACCGAACGCAGGGAACCCAGGAAAAGGAATATAACGATGACGACAATGATGAGCGTTTCACCGAGCGTTTTCACGACCTCTGCGATCGCGTTGTTGATGTAGTCGGTCGCGTCGTAGGCGATTCTGCCTTCGAGCCCGGACGGCAGGTTGCGGTTGATCACCTCCATCTCCGCCGTCACCGCGTTCATCACGTCGATCGAGTTTGCGTCCGGGAGAGGCCAGATTCCCATGAAGGTCGCGGTCTGCCCGGAAAACCTGACTTCGGCACCATAGTCCTCCGCCCCGAGGGAGACTTCGGCAATGTCGCGCAGGCGAACCAGGGCACCGTTGGTCTCGCGAATGACGAGGTTGCGAAATTCCTCCACCGATTGCAGGTCGGTGTTCGCCGACAGGTTGACCTGCACCAGCCCGCCTTTCGTCTGGCCGACGGCGGAAAGATAGTTGTTCGCGACGAGCGCCTGCCGGACCTGCGCGGGAGAGACGTTGTAGGCCGCCATCCGATCCGGCTGCAACCAGACCCGCATCGCGAAATTGCGCGCCCCGAGAATCTCAGCCCGCTGCACGCCGGGGACCGCCGCCAGCCGCGGCTGGACCACGCGCAGGAGATAATCCGTGATCTCGTTTTCCTCAAGGATGTCCGACGAGAAGCTGATATAGGCCGACGCGAACGAGGAGTCCGCCGTCTCGATATTGATGATCGGCACCTCGGCCTCGGGGGGAAGATCACCTCGCACCTGATCCACCTTCGAACTGATCTCCGAGAGGGCCTTGTTGGCGTCGTAGTTCATGTCGAGGCGCGCCGTGATCGTTGAAATCCCCCGACTGCTGCTCGACTGCAGGTAGTCAATTCCATCGGCGGCGGAGATCGCCCGCTCAAGGGGGACCGTAATGAAGCCACGCACGAGATCGGCATCGGCGCCGACATAGACCGTCGAGACGGTGATCGAGGCGTTTTCGCTCGTCGGATACTGTCGCACCGAAAGCGTCCGGACTGCCTGGAGCCCCGCGATGATGATGACCAGATTGAGGACGAAGGCGACCACCGGCCGCCGGACAAATAAGTCTGTAAAGTGCATCGATCTGACGATGTTGAAGGATTGCCTCGCGCGGGCCTGCTTCAGGAATCGGCGGGCGTGGGGTGGAGTCTCGGTTCGGCCGTGCCGACATCAGAAATGCGGATCGGCATGCCCTGCCGCAGCTTGAAGGCCCCCGTGCCGACGATCCGCTCGTTGTTTGACAATCCCTCGATGATTTCGACGAAATCGCCCCGCGCCTCCCCCAGCCGGACAAACTGCTGCCGGGCCGTAAGTTCGTCACCGGTGCCCTCGACAACATAGACCGAATCTCCGTAGGGCGCATAGACCACGGCGGTGGAAGGGATCACCCGAATGTCCCGTTTTTCCGGAAGGACCACTCCCACACGGGCGAACATCCCGGGGCGAAGTTGCCCGCCGGGGTTCGCGAATGTCGCTTGGACCCGCACGGTGCGCGTCAGCTCATCGACCCCCGGATTGATCGCGGTGATCTCTCCCGTAAAAATCTGATCCTCATACGCATCCGTCCGAACCCGGACCGGATAACCCTCCTCGATCTGACCCAGATTTCGTTGAGGAAGCGAGAACTCGACGTAGATCGGACTCACCGACTGAAGCACAACCACCTGGTCGCCGGGATCCAGATACTGTCCGACACTGATCTGCTTGATGCCGAGCCGGCCGGGAAAAGGTGCCCGCACGGTGCGCTTCTCCAGCTCCGCCTGGATCGCCGCAACCTGCGCCTCCGCTTCCACCACCCGGCTCTGCGCAACGTCGAACTCCGCCTCCGGAATCGATCGGGTCTCGAACAGATCCTTTGTCCGCCGCAAGGTGCGTCGCGCCAGATCGAGGGTGGCCTGCGCCTGATGCAGGTTCGCCTCCTCGATCGACTGGTCGAGGCGGATAAGCACATCGCCGGCCTCGACGTGGGCGCCGGGACGAAATTCAATCGACTCAATGACGCCCCCAACTTCGGTTCGGACCCGGATCCCCTCCACCGCGGCCACCGAACCGACCGACCGCAGAACACTTTCCCAGGTACTTTCTTCGACCGACGCGACACTCACGGTCTGCGCCTCGGAAGGCACCGGAGCCTCCGCCATTGCCTGAAACTGCAAAACCTTGATCCCGCCGAGGAACCCGCCAACGACGACAACGACGACCACTGCAAGGATGATCGAAAGAAGAATCTTGAATGTTTTCATGAGAGAGGAACTCGGGTTGGAGATGACGCATCGGCCACTCAGAAGCGATCGAATCCACGCCACCCATAAACATCTCCGCGCAGCCGCCAAGCACACTACACACCATTTTTACCCCAACGTGTTTGGTGGATTCTCCCCCCTTCCGGCTGCTTCGCACGCCATGGGAGATCCTGGAACCGCTCAGCGCTGGCTCAGGGTTGGGAGACAATCAACCGCAGGAAAAGGCTCTCCTCCGGAGTCATCCCTGCCCCTGCGAAGAATCGATCCGTCTTCCACCCACCACTGCTTTCGAGATCAAGACGATCAAGGACCTCCTCCACGTCGCCCCAGTTTTTCAGGTCCACGGAGACTTCGACCCGAAGCCCAGCCGCGTCCGAGGCGGTCCGGCTTGTGATGACCACCGTGATGTCTTCACCGGTTCGCTCGAAAACAACCGGACCCACCACGTCCGGTTCCCGGGGGTCGGTTCCCAACATCCATTCGAGACGATTGACAAGGCCGTCCTTGTCTGGATCGGCGTTCCATGCCGCGACGGTACCCTCTTCGCGTTCTTCCTCCGAAAAATGTTCGATCCGCCAGTGTTCCCACCTTTCTTCCGGATCGAGAGGATCTCCGTAGACGATTCCGCGGCCCGCCGTGCTCATGTAGACCCGACCAAAAACATTCCTGTCACCGACCACAAAACCACCGTTGGCAGGGCCCCCGTATTGATGCGCATCATCATTCACCCGCACCCAAGTGGCCCCTTCATCGGTCGAACGATGAAGCCCTCGGATGCCGCCCACCGTGCCCCAGATGTAGATCGCCGGATACTCCGCTCCGGCCGCCGCCACACCATGCCCGACCGCCTCGCAATGGGTCACCCCCGGCAACACCACAAACGTGCTTCCTGAGTCGTTCGAGCGCGCAAGACCGCCGTTGTAAAGCGGGACCCACAGGTCGCCTTCACGCTCGGGAGCCACACTGATGCGCGGAGAACCCCATGGCGCCAGCAGGCCAGCTTCGGAAAACGTGACTCCTTTGTCCGTACTCCTGTACATCCGGCCCTCCGCCCGGTCATGGAGGTAGAACTTGTCGGCGTTCATAGGGTCCGCGACGGGTCTCGCCCCATTGACCGCAACTCCGGGCACTTCTGCCCATGAGTCCCCTTGGTCGGTCGAACGAAACATCCGGGAATCCCCTTCAGGAGCATGCAGAAATACACTTCCGTCAGCCGATATGGCGACCGTCCCAAACGAGCCTTCCATCCTTTCGGACACATTCCACGAGCTTCCCCCGTTGGTGCTGTAGTGAATCTCTGACTCGACGACCCGGAGCATCCGATCCGGATTTTTCGCGGCAACCGCGAGACTCGTGCTGGTTCCTCTGGCGGGACTGTGCCGGATGGGATCCGCCCGGACGTCGTCGTGCACAAACCCGTCGTAGTCACCAATTACGGACACAAGGGGGCCTCCCGGCACGCTCACAAGGTCGAGCGGCACCGTTTCCTCGAGACCCGGCACCATGAACGTCCAGACGCAGTCAGCGGCATCGATGTCGTCCGTGCGGAAAACTCCGTTCCCCGACGTTACCCAGACCCGCTTTGAATCCGAAGGATCGAACTCGATCGATCCCGCCCAGTGAATCGCCTGATCGGAGATCCAGGAAACGCCGTTGGGATCAAGGCCGAAGCCGCGTTCGATCACGTCGATCCAGCTCGTCCCACCATTTATGGTGAGGAAGATGCGGTCACCATAGGAAAAGGTCTCGGGATTCTGAAGCCTCCATTGATTCAGGGTCGAGAGGACAAGACGTTCCGGATTTTCCGGATCGACGCTGATGCCGCCAAACGCGCCCGACTCGCCAGGCGGCGTGACGTTTGCCCAGCTGCCGGTCGAAAGGCTGTACCTCCAGACCTGACCGGAGGCCATCGGCTCACCGAGAGCGGCATCCCAATGACCATGCGGCCCGGAGCCGTCGCCATAGGTGATGTAAAGGTCACCATTTCCCGCAAGCGCGGCCCGCTGCGGCAGGTAGGCGGTGGGGGCCCCCTCGATCGCGAAGAAGGTTTCCCCCCCATCGTCGCTTCGGTAGAGGTTCTCGCCAAACCGAGAGATGCCGACACAAAGCGTCTGCGTTTCTCCGTCCTGCCCGCTTGTGGGATCCAGGACGACAAACGAGATACCGGTTTCGTTGGGCGTTCCGGTCACAGCGAGCGCATCGATCCGCTCCCAGGTGATCCCTGCGTCCGCACTTCTGAAGAGCCCATCCCAGCGTGTCCCGCAATAGAGGATCCCGGAGTTGTTCGGATCGACTTGCAGGCGTTCGCCGTTCTGCCGACCCATGCCGTTGCCGTGGGTCTTGAATTGGGCCGTGACGTCCGTCACCTCGAAGGTCTCACCGGCGTCGTTCGACCTCAGGATGGCGGTCCGTCCCCCATTGAAATAGCTCGTTCCCACCAAGAGGTAGAGCCGGTTTGGCGCCTGCGGATCGATCGCGAGAGATTCCACTCCGAGGAACCCGAGTTCGTCCGCCGACACCCAATCAGTGAGCGGGATCCAGCTTTCGCCCTCAGCGTTCCAGCGATAGGCTCCACCCACGTCCGTGCGGGCATATAGAAGATCCTCATCGCCCGCACTCGTGACGACTGCAGAGACGAATCCGCCCCCACCGATCTTGACCGTGTCCCACCGGTATTCGTCGCCGTGCAGGGCGGGATTTACAGCCGAAATAAAGGTGCCGGCGGCACAGACAAGCCGCAGACGATGCGGCAGTGAACGGGAGAGAAATCGGATCACGGGGCAATGGGGTATTGGGGTGAGAGCAAGAGAGAGTTCCGACCGGAAGTTGTCGGCGCCCCCCAGATTTATCGCTAAATCAGAAGCGGAGAAAAATCCAGCGCGATTTTCCCCCATCCAACCAGCCTTCGAAAACGGTTGGATGACCGAAGATGTTGATTGCCCCTCGCCGCGCCTGCGTTCTGTGTTTTCCTGTGAACCATGTCCAACCGATCCCAGGAAACCCCGCTGGACGAGGTGGCTGAAGTGATGCGCCGTGTGCGTCACCGCCATCCGCTTGTGCATTGTCTCACGAACCACGTTGTCAAAGGATTCACCGCCAATGTGCTCCTCGCGATCGAGGCAGCGCCCGCAATGGTGGAACACCCGGAAGAAGCCGCCCAATTCGCCAGCATCGCGGATGCCCTTCTCGTGAACCTTGGAACGCTGGACGAGGCCCAGATGCCCGCCATTCGGGCCGCGGTCCAGGCCGCCGCGTCGTCCTCCCGGCGCTGGGTCCTGGACCCGGTGGCGGTGGGGCCGCTCGCAGTGAGAACCCGCTTCGCCATCGACCTTCTCGAGACCCCACCCACCGTCATCCGTGGCAACGCCTCCGAGATTCTTGCCCTTGCCGGTGAATCCGGTGGTGGTCGAGGCGTCGATAGTGCGCGCGATTCGCGGGCCGCCGTCGGAGCGGCGCGAGCCCTCGCCTCCAGAATCGGTGGAACCGTCCTTGTGACGGGTGCGGTGGACTACGTGGTCGGACCGTCGCGCGAGGTTTCGATCTCAAACGGACATCCTCTTCTCACGCGGGTGACGGGGGTGGGCTGTGCGATGGGTGCCATCAATGCCGCCTGCCTCGCCGTTGCTGACGATGCGTTCACCGCATCGCTCGCCACCGCACTGTGGCTCGCCATCGCGGGTGAACTGGCCGCCGGGACGACCCAGCGCCCCGGCTCGTTCCAAATCGCGCTTCTCGATGCCCTCGATGCCCTCGATGAACCGACCTTGCGCGAGCGGGCAAAACTGGGCACGGCCTGAGAGCTGCCGTTTATCCATCATGCCGATCACCAGATCGAACCCGCGCGAGGCTTCATGACTGCACAAAGCACGATCCTGCCGATTTCGTCCTTCCCCCCGATGCCCCCGGTCCTGCACGTTGGCTCATGGCACTGATTGGACGATTCAACACGCTCACCGTTACCCGTGAAACTGCGAGTGGCTATTATCTCGATGGAGAAGATCTCGGAGAAATTCTCCTGCCGGGCAGCCTCGCTCCGAAAGATCTACGCTGGGGCAGTGATATCGAGGTGTTCGTTTACCTTGACTCGGAAGATCGCCTTGTCGCCACGACCGAAAAACCACGCGCAATCGTGGGGCAGTTCGCGGCCCTCAAGGTCCTCAATGTGCACCCCAACATCGGGGCCTTCCTTGACTGGGGACTCGGCAAGGACCTCCTCCTGCCTTTTCGCGAGCAGGCACAGCGCGTCGAAGCGGGCGAGCGCGTGGTCGTGTATATCATGCTCGACGAACGCTCCGGGCGCATTGTCGCCACCAGCAGGCTCAACCGCCACCTCCGCCGCAGTCCACCGCCCTACGCTCCCGCCGATCGTGTTCACTTTGTGATTACACGCGCGACCCCTCTTGGCTTTCATGCGATCGTCGAAGGGCGATACAGCGGCCTTTTGTATCACAGCAACCTCGGGATTCAGCTGGATCCCGGGCAGGAAATGAATGGATACGTGCAGTCCGTCCGCACCGACGGAAAGATCGACCTGAGCCTCGACCCTCCCGGCCTTCATCGAGTAGACGATCTGACTGAACAGGTGATCGATGCCCTCCAGCGCAACGGCGGGCGGCTCGCGTTTGACGACAATAGCTCCCCTGAGTCCATTCGTGAAAACTTCAATACGAGCAAGAAGGCGTTCAAACGAGCCCTCGCTTCGCTCTACCGCCAACGCCGCATCCGCTTCCCGGAAGGCGGCGGCATCGAACAGGTCTGACAGGCCATTCGTGATCCGATGGCCCGCTCCCCATGGCAGGGAGCGGAAGTCGAAGCCTCGTCGGCTTCAGATGTACCACATTTCTTCGCCCTCACCGACCATGAGATCACGCACCGTATAGGAACGGGTTTTCTCTTCCAGATCCCGAGCGATGGCGGTCCAGATCTGCTTCGTCCGGGCTGAACTCGCTCCTTTTCCCTTTGCCGGAAACTCGAGAAGGGCTCCTTCAACCGCGCAAACGACCTCGTAGAGGGAAATGTCCTTGGGTTCCCGCGCCAACGCATAGCCGCCGAGTTTCCCTCGCTTGCTCACGATGAGCCCGCCCGTGCGCAGCTCGTTGAGAATCTGCACCAGGTAGTTCGCAGGAATGGCCTCCTGTTGCGCAAGCTCTTCTATGTGTGGAAGTTGTGTTTTCCCATAGGAGCGGCCGAGCTGCGCGAGGACCTGACAGGCGTATTCGACCTTGAGCGAAAGCTTCATCCATCAAACCCAAAGCGCGTATCTTGGGTTGGCAACCTCAAATAAACCCGCGGGTGCTCATTCGCCCATCCCAAACATTGCACCGAACCCTCGATCCGGCACAGATTGATCCGTGAAGCTTTCTCTTCGCCGAAACCTCGCCCGCTCCATCATCGGCGTTGCGCTCGCGGGCATGCCGCTGCGGGCGCAGACACCGCTCGATGAGACTCCTCCGCAGTGGACCGCTTTCACCCCCGCCATCGTCTACGCGGAAGGCGGAGAAACGGAGGAAGGGCAGCCACCCTACCCGATCACATTGGTCGGGAAGGAGGGAACCGCGGCCGAGGCAGAGCTCGGATCGCTCGGGGAATCTTCCACCGCCCGCGGCACGCCAGCCGGAGAACCCCGGTGGCGACCGGCGCGGCGCGGTGGAAATCCGGTCATCGGTGCGATCTGGAAAACCGTGCCATTGAGGCTCGAATTCGAGGTGGATCCGGAATCAGTAGACCTGCCCCAGCCGCGCTTCGAGATTTCCCGCCTGCAAGCTGAACGGTTCGCAATCCTCGGCCGGGTTCTTCACGAAAGCACCCTGACGGCAGCCATTCGGATCGACGCGTCCGGGCAACTCGATCTCGTCAGCCAGAGCGACAGTTCGGTGCACGCCCTCCTGCGTGATTTTTTTGACTGGATTCGCCCCGGCCGAGGCCCGCATTTCGAGGCGGCCCGGGACAGGGTGTCGGGTCAGGCACTCTCCGTCACCGGCAGCTTCGTGTGGGACCTCGGGATGGTTCCTCGTGCCGGAGTGAACTGGGCGACGGCGGTGATTGCATGGGAAAAACTCACCGGAGACTCGGCTGTTCTCGAGGTAAATGTTTTCGCTGACGGTGCGGGCGGCGTGAGTGGTGCCTACCCGGCCCATCCTGAGGCCGATGAGCATCCGGATCTGCCACAGGTGCTCGCCACCGCTCTCGCTCTTCCGTTCTCCGACGCCAGCGCCGGCACGGCCGAACGATGGACACTCGTCACGAACCCTCGATCCGGTTCGATCACCCGCACCCTACGCCATCCGCTCGAACGGGTCGAACCCGCCATGCTTCACGCCCCGCGACCGGAATACCCCCGCCGACTCTGGAGACGGGGCCCCGAAGGATTCGTCTACATCCGCTTCGTTATCACGCGCGCGGGTGAGACGGCCCAGATCGAAGTGATCGAGGCGACCGAGGCGGATTTCGGGAGAGTTGCCCGGGAGACCGTCCGCGAGTGGCGATTCGAACCCATGAAATTCGACGGCGAAGCGATTGCCAGCGAGGTCATCATGACGCTTCCTTTCCGCCTTTCCGGCCGCGGGCACCGGGGATAAAATCCCTTTTGGCTGGATTCCCGGCGCCTTCATCAACGGTCCTTCTGCAATCCCCCTACGCACAAAGGTCCAAATCGCGGATAAACGCCCTTTATTCGCGTTCAGAAGGAAATTCTGTTCGCCAAGGCGGTGCGCGGCTCCACAATCAATACTTTTGATCTGATTGCATTCAGCACCCTTTCCCATGAGTCAAAACGGCAAATCCACCGAAACTTACGACGCCTCGAAAATCCAGAAACTGGAGGGTCTTGAAGGCGTCCGCAAGCGCCCGGACATGTATATCGGAGATACCGGCGAACGCGGCCTGCACCACTGCGTGTTCGAGATTCTGGATAACTCCATCGACGAAGCTCTTGCGGGCTATTGCACCCGGATCACCGTGACGATCCACAATGACGGCTCGGCCTCGGTCGAAGACGATGGTCGCGGCATTCCCGTCGATATCCACCCGAGATACAACATGCCGGCCCTCGAGCTGGTGATGACGAATCTTCATGCCGGGGGCAAGTTCGGCAAGGGTGCCTATCAGGTCTCCGGCGGTCTGCACGGCGTCGGGGCGAAGTGCGTCAATGCGCTTGCGGAATGGTTCGAAGTCGAGGTTTCGCGCGACGGCAAGGTGCACTTCATGGCCTTCAGCCGAGGCAAGACGACGGAGAAGCTGAAAGTGATCGGGCAGACGAAAAAGAACGGGACAAAAATATCCTGGCTGCCTGACCCCGAGATTTTCCTCGCGACCCGCGATTACAATTACGACATCCTCGCCAAGCGCCTGCGCGAGCTGGCATTCCTCAATCCCGGCATCGAGATCACGCTGGCCGACGACCGCTCGAACCGGAAGGAGACCTTTCTCTTCAGGGAAGGCATCGCCGAGTACGTAACCTTCCTGAATCACGGCAAGGCGGTCGTCTATCCCAAGCCGATCGCGTTTTCCGGCGATGCCGATTCCGAGGGCACGGAGAAGGACGGGGCCCGCATCATCGTCGACATCGCGCTCCAGCACAACGACAGCTACACCGACCAGATCTACGCCTACGCCAACTCGATTCACAATATTGAAGGCGGCACGCACCTGAGCGGTTTCCGTACTGCCCTCACCCGCGTGATCAACAACTACGCGAAGGCGAACAACCTCGTGAAGGAGAAGGATCCAAGTCTTTCCGGGGACGATGTGCGCGAGGGCCTCACCGCCGTTGTCAGCGTGAAGGTGCCGGAGCCGCGGTTCGAGGGGCAGACCAAGACCAAGCTGTCGAACAGCGAGGTCGATGGCATCGTCCAGCGCATTGTCGGGGAAAAGCTCAAATATATTTTCGAGGAGAATCCGCCGCTCGCACGGAAAGTCATCGACAAGGCTCTCAATGCCGCACGGGCACGGGATGCCGCCCGCAAGGCGCGGGACACGGTGCGCAAAAGCGCCATGAGTGCGGGGGGCCTGCCCGGGAAGTTGGCCGACTGCTCCGAAAAGGATCCAAGCGTCTGCGAGATCTTCATTGTCGAAGGCGATTCCGCCGGCGGTTCGGCGAAGCAGGGGCGCGACCGGCGCTACCAGGCCATTCTGCCTCTCCGGGGAAAGGTCCTCAACGTGGAGAAAGCGCGGATCGACAAGGTTCTCAACAACCTCGAAATCCGCACGCTCATCACCGCCATGGGCACCGGCATTGGCGATCATGAAGGCGACGGCGCCTTCGATGCCGACAAGGCGCGCTACCACAAGGTGATCATCATGTGTGACGCCGATGTGGACGGCGCCCATATCGCCACGCTCCTCCTGACCTTTTTCTACCGGCAGATGAAGGGGCTGATCGACCGGGGCTACGTCTACCTTGCCCAGCCGCCACTCTACAAGATCAAGCGAAAGAAGCGGGAACAGTACGTCGACAACGATGAGCAGCTCAACCGCATTCTCCTTGAGCTCGGGGCCGAAGACGTGACCCTCGTCCGCCTGCGCGATGAACATCAGTTCCCCTCCGCCAAGATCGATCGGATCGTGGAGTCGCTGGCCCGCCTCGAGGTCCTCTCCGCCGGCATCACCCGCTACGGGTGCCCGATCGAACGCTATCTGGACCAACACGATGATGAGCAGCGACTGCCCAAGTACATCGTCCGCATCCGGACCGGCAACGACGAAGATTTTCGTTTTCTGAAAAACGAGGACGAGCGCACCCAGTTCATCAACGCGGAGGGTTTCGAGGATGCGTTCAGCGAGACGATGATCCGCCAGGTGGAGCACAACGAGCGTATCGTCAATGAGCGGGTTTCCATCCACGAAATCTTCGAGTCGAGCGCGATTTCAAAGGTTCTGAAGGAACTCTCCCGCCTCGGACTTTCGGTCCAGACATGGACCGCTGACGACAGCCCCCGCTACCACCTTGTGGAGAACCTGGGGTCGGAGAAGGAAAGCAAGGTGGAGCTTTTCACGATTCTCGAGCTTCTTCCGCGAATCCGCGAATATGGCCGTCGAGGCCTCGCTATTCAGCGCTACAAGGGTCTTGGGGAGATGAACGCGAAGCAGTTGTATGAGACCACGATGAACCCGGATTCACGGCGCCTCCTGAAGGTCGATATCAATGATGCCGCCAAGGCGGAACAGGTCTTCTCGATGCTCATGGGCGACGACGTCAATGCTCGGCGCCGCTTCATTGAAGATAACGCTCTCAACGCGTCCAATCTGGACGTCTGATTCCCTACACGGTCCACCGCTCACAGATTGCGCGAAGAATCGAAAAGGTTGATGCACGCCGGGGTTCTCCATGCGCACGAAGCTTCCTTTTTCTTCGTTTCATTCGGTGAGACCGGTGAGGCTCCCGCTTTCCTTACATCCACTTTCTGATACCCATGTATACCGAGAATGAAAAGCTGACCCCGACAAACATCACAGACGTGATGGAGCGGGCTTACATCGACTACTCGATGTCGGTCATCATCAGTCGGGCCCTGCCCGATGCGCGCGACGGGCTCAAGCCGGTGCAACGCCGCATCCTCTACGCGATGATCCGCCGGGGAATGCTCTACAACCGGCCGTTCCACAAATGTGCGAAGGTGGTCGGGGAAGTGATCGGGAACTACCACCCGCACGGCGACCAGTCCATCTACGGCACACTCGTGCGCCTCGCCCAGAACTGGGTCATGCGCGTGCCTCTGATCGATCCCCAGGGGAACTTCGGCTCGGTCGACGGTGATCCACCCGCCGCCTACCGGTATACGGAGTGTCGCCTCACCGCCACGGCCGAGGAACTCCTGCGCAACCTCGACGAGGATACCGTCGATTTCGGCCCGAACTACAACGAGGAGACGACCGAGCCCGTCGTCCTGCCCGCTGCCCGTCCCAACCTGCTCATGAACGGCTCGACCGGGATTGCGGTGGGGATGACGACCAATATTCCGCCCCACAACCTTGGTGAGCTGATCGACGGCACGGTCGCCCTGATCAATGACCCGCAGCTTTCCATCGACGACCTGATGAAGATCGTCAAGGGCCCCGACTTTCCGACCGGCGGTGCCATTCTCGGGCGCGATGGCACAGACAGCTACCTGCGGACAGGGCGCGGCATTGTCCGCATGCGTGGTGTCATTCACACCGAAGAACTGAAGGGCGGCAAAGAGCAGCTGGTCGTTACCGAACTGCCGTACGGCGTCAACCGCGCCACCCTCGTCACGAAGATCGCGGAACTCGTTCAGACCAAGGTGATCGAAGGGGTGAGCGACCTGCGGGATGAATCGGATGAAAATACCCGCATTGTCATCGAATTGAAGCGCGGCGAGATTCCCCGCGTCGTCGTGAACAAGCTTTTCAAGCACACGGCACTCGAATCTTCCTTCGGGGTGATCCTCCTCGCGCTTGTCGATCGGCGTCCGAAGGAGATGAACATCAAGGAGATGCTCGAAGAATACGTCGAGCATCGCCGCGTCGTCGTCCGCCGGCGCACGGAGTTCCGAAAGGCAAAGGCGGAAGCCCGCGCGCACATTCTCGAAGGCTTCAAGATCGCCCTCGATAACCTCGACGACTTTGTCCGCACCATCCGGGCAAGCGCCAACCGCGAGGAGGCACGCGAGCGCTTGATGGCGAAGTATCCCCTCACCGAGCGCCAGGCAAACGCCATTCTCGACATGCGCCTCTACCAGCTCACGGGGCTGGAAAGGGACAAGATCGAGGCGGAATACCTCGAACTCATGAAAACCATCGCGGAGCTGCGCGATATTCTTGAAAACGAGCAGCGCCTTCTCGACGTGATCAAGGAGGAGATGCTCGAACTCAAGGAGAAGTATGCGACGCCCCGGCGCACCCAGTTCCTCGCGGCCGAAGGTGAATTCAAGATGGAGGACCTTATCGCCAACGAGGGCTGCATCATCACCGTCTCGCACAAGGGCTTTATCAAGCGCACTCCGGTGAGCAGCTATCGCTCACAGAAGCGCGGCGGCAAGGGCGTCATCGGAACCGGTGCCTACGATGAAGACTTCGTCGAGCACCTTTTCACCGCGTCGACCCACGACTACATGATGTTCTTCATGAACAACGGCCGGGTCTACGTCGAAAAGGTCTACGACATTCCCGAAGGGAGCCGCATCTCGAAGGGTCGCAGCCTCCGCAATGTGCTGGAAATGCAGTCCGACGAACGCCTCGCCGCGATGATCCCGGTGCAGGATTTTTCGACGGAGAACCACCTCGTCATGGCGACGAACAAGGGTGTCGTCAAAAAGACCAACCTTTCCGACTACAAGAACTACCGCAGGGGCGGAATCATCGGGATCAATATCGATGACGGCGATGCCCTCATCGGGGTGAAGCTCACCCGGGGCGACAACGAACTGGTGATGGTCACCCGCAAGGGAATGAGCATCCGGTTTTCAGAAGACGACCTGCGCGACCAGGGCCGCGCCACCCGCGGG
Source organism: uncultured Puniceicoccaceae bacterium (assembly GCA_964629165.1). Classification (GTDB taxonomy): domain Bacteria; phylum Verrucomicrobiota; class Verrucomicrobiia; order Opitutales; family Oceanipulchritudinaceae; genus CAWVVV01. The sequence continues at coordinate 2,763 of CAZVQJ010000027.1, read as the reverse complement.
GTTCGCGGTATCAGCCTGAAGGGATCCGATGACTACGTCGTGACGATCGAGGTCGTGAATCCGGATGAATCGCTCCTCATCGCCGGCATGAACGGCCAGGGCAAACGAACCGTCTTCGACGAATATCGCTTGCAGGGGCGCGGAGGCAGCGGCGTCATCGCCATGCGCACGCAAGGGGTTGCCGGTGCCTTGAGTGTCGCCGATGGCGATGAAATCATGCTCCTCACCCACAGCGGCCAGGCGGTCCGCACCCGGGTCAGTGAAGTCCGTGTGATCGGTCGGACCACGCAAGGCGTCCGCCTCATCAACCTCGCCGCAAAGGACCATCTTATCGGGATCTCCAAAGTGATCGAGGTCGATGTTGAGGAAGCGTGATCGGCACATCCACCGCCTGGCATACAGGCGACCGCAGGCCCCACGCCTGCGGTCGTGGCGGAGCGCCAGTGGCGTCTCAACTTTCCGGCTCCAACCGTAAGAGCAGATCCGTTGTGAAGCCGGTTGCGACACATCCAGCCTCCGGGAATACTCTCCCCATATCGAAAGCGACCACCGGCACATCGATCCCGCCGCGTGGGTGCCTCGCCCCTGGGATCGAGTCTGTTACCTTCAACTCCTCCTTCCTCTGATGCGATTCTCCCTTCATTTGTGGATCCTGGCCTGCAGTCTCACCACCGCATCGCTCCTGTCCGCGCTCGCCGACAGCAACACCGTTCTCCTCACCGACTTCCGCATGCGGGATGCCTCTGTCCTTCCGCTGCCGGATACCGAGGAATATGTCATGATTGCATCCGCCCGGGGTGCCGCCGTTCGTGCTTACACGAGCCAGGACCTCATTCATTGGGAAGGGCCCGAGATCATCTTCAAGGCGCCGGAAGATCTTTGGGATGACATCCAGATCCAGGGGATCTGGGCTCCTGAACTGCACGAGTATCGGGGAAAATACTATCTTTTCCTCACTTTTGACACGGCTCACGAGTTTCCGGAGCAATGGCGGAATTGGCGGCCACGCGTGTACCGTGGTTCGCAGGTACTCGTCAGTGATTCTCCCTTCGGCCCCTACGAGCCCTTCGCAAATCGATCCACCCTGCCCCCGGACATGATGACGCTCGACGGAACTCTCTTCGTCGAAGATGGCGTTCCCTACATGGTTTTCTGCCATGAGTGGGTTCAGATCAAAGATGGTACGGTCGGATACATCCAGCTCACGGAGGACCTCTCGGCAACCGCCGGAGAACCAGTCAGGCTCTTCGACGGGAGCGACGCACCATGGGCGATGAAAAGCGAGGAATACGGCTGCTATGTTACCGATGGCCCGACTTTTCATCACTCCAAATCGGGCAAGCTGTTCATGCTCTGGTCCAGTTTCAGCGAAACCGGCTACACCACCGGCATCGCCATCTCGGACTCAGGGAAGCTCCGGGGGCCGTGGCGGCAGCAAGAGGAAGCGATCTTCTCCGCCGACGGCGGACACCCGTTCCTCTTCACCCGTTTCGATGGGCAATTGATGATGGCTCTCCACCAACCAAACGAGAATACCGAGCGCATCCGCCTCTTCGAGATGGAAGATACCGGAGAAACCCTGCGCATCGTCCGACCCTTTCCGTAAGCATCGGGCGAGGCAGCCCCCTCAACAAGCGGTGTCCGGAAAGGGGCCGCTGATCACCAATTCCGGAACCCCCTGATCCGCGCGACGCGGACGCCAAAGTCGCCTCTCTCCGGTTGACCCGGGATTTTGCGGTCTGCATCGTTTGCGCGTTTCCTTTTTTCGAAACGCCTAACCCCAAAATCCGATGCGTATCTTCCTCTTCGTCAGGCTGGCCCTGCTGGCTTCTTTTATCGTTGGCAACGTCATTGCCCAATCTCCGAGAGAACGTCTCTCTTTCGACGAAAACTGGCGCTTTGCGCTGGGACACGCTACGGATCCGGCCAAGGATTTTGATCACGGAACGGGATATTTCTCCTACCTCGCCAAGACCGGATATGGCGACGGACCCGCCGCGGAGGATTTCGATGATCGCGGCTGGCGCAGGATCGACGTTCCACACGACTGGGCGCCCTCCCTCCCATTTCACGCCGACGCGAGCCACAGTCACGGATACAAGGCCATCGGCCCGGGGTTTCCCGAGAACAGCGTCGGCTGGTACCGCCGCCACTTTCACATTCCGGAATCCGATCTCGGGCGCCGGATATCGATCGAGTTCGAAGGCATCTATCGCAACGCCGCCGTGTTTGTGAACGGTTTTTTCCTCGGGCAGGAGCCGAGCGGTTATATTGAACAGAGCTACGATATCACGGAGTATCTCAACTATGGCGGGAACAACGTGATCGCCGTCAGGGCGGACGCATCCTTCGAGGAGGGATGGTACTACGAAGGCGCCGGCATCTATCGACACGTCTGGCTCCACAAGACAAACCCTGTCCGGGTCCAGCGCCACGGAACTTTTGTAACGAGCTCGATCCACGAAGACCACGCGACCATCGATGTTGCGACGAAGCTGGAGAACGTGGGCCGGACGTCTGCCCGGATCCGGATCCGGCAGCAGATACTGGATCCGGTCGGAACCGTCGCGGCAGAGCACACATCGACGCCGATCACACTGCTCCCCGGGCAGGTCTTCGAAATGGCCGACGCACTGGCCGTGCGGGAGCCCTCGCTCTGGGATCTCGACAATCCCCATCTCCACACCCTGATCACATCGCTGATCGATGAGTCCGGAAACACCGTTGATCGCTACGAGACAACCTTCGGCATCCGGGAAATCC
>CAZVQJ010000026.1:0-21215 GCA_964629165.1 uncultured Puniceicoccaceae bacterium | reverse complement strand
AAGAATGTCGAAAGCGACACCGATATGCGCCGCTCGATCGCCGATCCGAAAAGCGCCCGGAAAGACGATCCTTCCAGCCTTCGCTGATCCGCTTCCAATCCTGATCTCGTGTTTTTCTTCCTGCTACAGATCCGGTCCCTGGCGCTTCCCGTGCTCGCGGAGTTCGACTGGAATCAGGTCTTCTACTTTCTCATTCCGCTGGTCTATGTCGCCGCGCAGTTCTTCGGTGGCGACAAGAAGAAGAAGAAGACGCTGGAAGACGAGGGACCGGAGGTTCCTCAACCGCAGGCTGAAGGTTCGGACCGGTTGCGCCGCGTGCAGGAGGAAATCCGGCGCCGGATCGCCGAGCAGCGAGCAGGCGCCGACGAGGCGCAGGAAGTTCCTGACGCACCAGTTCCTTCGCTGCGGCGGGAGTCCAGTTATGATCCAGCGCGGCGTTCGCGCGCGCACCAGCCCGCTCCTGAAGCGGCCCCTCCTCCCGTTCCGGTTGCCCCCCGAACAGAATATCGGCAACCCGTCCCGCGCCCGGCAGAATCCGGCGACAGCCTTGTGGGGCGGCTCCGTCAGCAACGGGAGCAGCTGGCGAAATCCAGAGTCGACCGAGATGCGGCATTCTCAAAGGCACGAGAGATCTCGGGCGTCCGTTCCTCGCGTGCGGGTACCCGAGGGCGGGAGGCACCCGTGGGAATCGAAGCGGGCCCCATGCGCGATCACGTGCTTGCCTCGTTGGCCACTCCCGAATCTGCACGCGTAGCCTTTGTCTTGACCGAGGTTTTCGGTCTTCCAAAGAGCCTCCGGTCGGTCGAAGAAGATCCCATGGGCCATGAGTGGCCCCGGGAATAAGCGTTTCCGGGCTTCGCGCATCAGCGGCGGATCCCGTCCAGCCGCAGGGCACGCCGGCTTGCGGCGGTGGTGGAAGCGGATGCAGCGAAATCCACGGGGGGCCTCGCAAGGCCTCCGTCGGAGCCTCAGCTGTCTTCCTCGGGCGAGGATAGGAATGCCAGCAGGAGGACCCAGATAGAAAGGATGAGGTTCTGGAGGATCAGCTGCAGGGGTGTGGGAAAGAGGTAGATGACGGTGACTGCGGGGATCCAGAGGGCCGCGTTGGTGATCAGGACCGGGAGGGAGCGTGCCCAGTAGCCCTTGCGCTGAAGCGCCACCCGCACGGATCGCCAACGGAAGCCATTTGCCTGCCAGAGATAGCCGAGGACCATCGTCGGGACAGCGACCAAGGGGCAGTAGATCCCCTGATCGAGGGCGACTTTGAGGGCGATTGTGGTGACGTCGGTGCCTTCACCCCAGAGCCATGCCTGCAACTCGTAGAGAGCGCCGACTTCGATTCCCTTGTAGGCCCAGAAGGTGACGGAAAATACGACTTCATCGATCGCGGCGATCCGCCCGAGCACGAAGCGCCGAAAAACAAGGGGGAGAGCCCCTCCAAACAGGGCTGTCGAGAGCATGCCAAAGGGAAGCCCCACGCGCTCCCGCGCCGCCGCAATGTTGTCGAAGAAGGCCGTTACGGGAGAGACGTAGGTATAGAGCAGGATGAGAATCACCGCCACGAGCGTGAGGCAGCCACCGGGGATCCAGTTGGCAACGGTCGCCCGCCATCCGGCCTCGAGGGCGTCCCGAACGGCGGACTGCGGACGGGCGTCCGGGGGTACTGAAGGCGACTGCTTCATCGATCCGGGGATGGCGCGAAAAGGTGCCATGGCGAGTCAATATTGTCGTCGGAGGCCTTCACGAAGTGCCGCCCGGTTCATTTTCCCCGCGAGTCGCCGCCGTCTCCGCATGACGGTCGACCGAAAATCCGGGGAAAAATGAATCGTCGTGCCGCGGACGAACAATTCGGTTGGCAAGGGGAATCGGTGCCCTATGACGAGGGAGGGGCTCTGTGGAGCTACTCGTCGCATGATGAAGAATGCAGAGAAGCCATCTGTTCAAACGCCGCCGTCTCGGTGGCGGGTGGCGCTGGTCACGCTTCAACTGGTGACGTTTGTGCTTCTGACCTTGAGCGCGACGTCGCCGACCCTTCACGACAATTTTTTTCATGGGGGTCATGTCCACGCGGAAAAGGGTGGCGCCGAAGAAGAGGCCCCTCATGAAGAAGAGCCTTCGCACCCCTGTAGCCTGTGTGTGTGGAGCGAGGGCGGCTTTTCCGCAGTCGCCTCTACCTTGTTTGACCCGATCCCGTGGATCGAAAGCGCGCCGGTTCACGGCAAGTTTGCCACCGCGCGATCGGTGGGTGGATTTGGCTGGAAGGCACATGCCATCCGCGGTCCGCCGATGTTGAACCGTTAATCCGCAATCGTTTCCTCCGCTGTTTCGCTGAAACAGTGCGTCTTTGCGTGCGTCCCGGAGTCCCGCCGAGGCCTTCGACGGAAGCCGTTTTCCGATGACAGCCCTGCGGCATGCCGGCAGGCGCTGGTGAAACATGGTTCAACACTTTTTGCTCAATGATCTCTTTTCTTCCTCCCTTTGTCCGGCGGTTGCGGAGCAGCCTCTGCACGGCGCCTGTCGCGCTCTCGCTCCTTCCACCGCATATTGGCTATTCCGCCGCCGATTTCTCCAATCCCCGGTTCGAGCTTGACCCGTTCATGGTGACGGCTTCCGCCGCTCCCCGATACGCCTCCGACTATACGACGCTTGCCGATTCGATAGACTGGAAAACAGTCTCGTTGCAACCGGCTGGCAATTTCGGACAGTTGCTCGACACGCGGCCAGGCGTCCACACATCCGGGTTTGCGCCGGGCGCGGGACGACCCATTATTCGCGGGTTTTCCGGGCCGAGGGTGCAGATCCTTGAAGACGGGATGGGGGTGTTTGATGCCTCCGCCACGAGCGACGACCATGCGGTCGGCAGCGAGCCTTTCCTTGCTTCGGCGATCGAGATACTGCGGGGACCGGCCAATCTTTTTTATGGTGGAAATGCGATTGGCGGAGTGGTCAACGTCGTGACCGAGACGGCTCCCGTTGCCCCCCTCTCCAGCCCCACCGAAGGCCGCTTGTATATGCGTTATGAGGACGGCAACGATGGATGGACCGGGGGCGGGGTTGTCGCCGTCGGAACTGAAAAATGGGCGATCCGGCTGGGAACGCTTGTCCAACAACATGAGGATTACCGGGTGCCGGATCGATACCTGGCACCGCACCCGGAACACGATGAGCCCGCGGCAGAACATAAACACGAGGAGGCCCCCACGAGCGTGCTGGAAAACTCCTTTACTGACCGCGCATCCGTCCAGGCAGGCGGGTCGTGGTTTCTTGGCGGTGGGGGGCGCCTGTCGATTTTCGCGAGACAGCTCGATGCGCTCTATGGGGTTCCCGGTCATGCGCATCCGGAATCGCCGGGACATGCCGAGCACTCCGGCCATGCCGGGGAGGTAGCGCCGGTGCGGGTCGATATGCGATCTCGTCGCGCGGGTTTTGTCATGGATACGCCCTTAGACGGGAAGTTTTTCGAGCACACCCGACTGGATTTTGCCTATACCCGCTACGAACATCGGGAACTCGAAGGCGAACACCTGGGAACCACCTTCGCCCGGGATTCGGTGGAGCTGCGCTCGGAATGGGGTCATCGAACCGTCTTGGGAAACACCGGCATCGGCGGCGTCCATGCGGTCGTGGATGATTTCCGAGCCTACGGCGAAGAAGCGTTCACACCGCCCACGAAAACGGTGCAGGCAGCGGTGTTCTGGATGGGTGAGCGGGAGGGCGAAACATTTTCCCTCCGGCACGGACTGCGTGTTGAGTGGCAGGAGTCACGCGCGAAGGCGTTGCCCGGACGCTATGAGGGCCTCGCCCTAAGTGCCTCCAGCGGTGCCCACTGGCAGGTCGATGCGCGCAGTTCGCTTGGGATGCAGGTAAGCGTTTCTCAGCGTCACCCGTCCGGAAACGAGCTGTTTTCTGAAGGAGCCCATCTGGCCGCCGGGCGCTTCGAGGTTGGTGATCCCGGTTTGGGGGTGGAAACCGCGATCGGCCTCGATCTCACCTACCGGATTCGTCGGTCGATTCTCGAACTGATGGTCGCCGGCTATCTGTACCGTTTTGATCGATACATTCATGAGACGCCGAGCGGAGCTATTCGCGAATCGCTTCCGGTATTTCAATATCGGCAGGAAGACGCGCTCATCGGGGGAATGGAAGCCGGACTGACCGCGCACCTCGTGGATCGGGAGCACACGCGGCTCCATCTTGTCCTGAGCGGTGATTGGGTGCGCCTTGAAGCGTTGCAGACAAAGGGGATCCTTCCGCGCAATCCACCGGCACGTCTCCGCGCAGGATTGTTTTTCGAACACGGAACGATCTCCGCCGATCTCGGCGTCTCCCGGGTTTTTGCCCGGAATTCCGGGGCGGAGTTCGAATCCCCGACCGATGCCTTCACGCTGATCAATCTTCGACTCGCCAGCGAGTTCGGTGCGGACGATCGCGCAAAGACCTTTTTTATCGAAGTGTCGAACCTGCGCGATGAGCTGGGCTTTCATCACCTCGCCTATCGAAAGGAGTCCAAGCCGCTCCCGGGAAGAAGTGTTTCCAGCGGGATCCTTGTGCGGTTCTGACGCGGCTGCGTGCGCCGCCTTCTCCCCCCCCGCAAGGGGGTGTATTTACACGCTATTCACCTCCAGCTTTCGGATTTTGATGAATTGGACGGGAGCTCCCTTCAGAATCGTCCTGGACGACCGTTTTCTCAGAGGTGAACGGACCGATTCCAGGCGCAACACGACGATCCCCCCTCCGATGGAGAGCCCTTGAACGACTTCTCGACGATCCGACCCCGGCTGTTCGCAAGGCAGTCATCGAGGTGCTGGAGGCGGAAGGGGAGGAGGGAGCGTTCTGGCTCGAAACAGTCGCCGCCGGTCCTCCCTCCGCCCGGACGGAAGCCGCCGCACACATTCTGAGACATTTTGGCCGGGCTGAACCGGAGATTGCGTGGCGCTGCTGGATGCAGGGAAATCGGCGGGATCTCGAGACCGGCGCGATCTGCTTGCAGCGTCTCGCACAGCCCCATTGGCGGGCGTGGCCGATGATCGGTGAGCTGAAAGCGATTGCGAAGGTTGCGCGGGAGACGCTCGACCGCACGGCCCGGGCGGAGGAGATCGCCACCGCCGTCAACCGGGTTCTTTATCATGCCAAAGGGTTTCGCGCGGTCGCTCCGGTGCCTTCCCGGCCAGGGCCGCTCCTTCTCGGAGAAGTCCTCGCGTCGCGGAGGGCGGACCCGCTTGCCATGGGCCTCGTGTATATTCTGGTCGCAGGCAGAGCAGGCCTTTCGCTCGATCCGATCTACCTTCGCGGACGCCTGCGCCTCGTGTCTCTGCGGGGAACACGGCCCTTTCTCGTGGATCCTGCGAATCAGGGAGCCCTTACCGAATGGGAGGGCCTCCAGAGAAGCTGCTCGATCGATGCCTTCCAGGTCCTTCAGCGTCACGACTGGTGTCCCGGCGAGACCATTTTGCGTGCGATCAGCATGCGGCTTGTCCGGCGTTACCTCGGGCGGGGAGACGGGGAGAAAGCCGCCCGCTTTCAGACCGTGGCCAGTGAGTTCGAACGTGCCCTGGCGTTTCAACGCACCGAATAACCCCCGCGTCCGGGTCGCGCGCGCCAGAAAAGGCGCGATTCCAGCCGCTACTTCCGGAAACTCTCGCGGTCGTCAGCTTCGAGAAAGTCGAAGAGGGTGCTCTGAGCGGGATCGAGCCCGAGACGCGCACATTCGCGGTCGAACCATTCGCCATTTTCCGGATGACGGTGGAAGGAGACCGCCTCTGCGCTGCCTGACCAAGCCTTGATTTCCGCGGAGGATCTGGGGGTCCCATTGTCCATGAGCCATTCGGCTACGCCATCGTCGTCCATGCCTTTTTTCAGGAGTTCCTTGATGTCGTCACCTGAGACGCCCTTGAACTCGAGCAGCGTCTGGTCGAGGGGACACGCAAAATTGTAGGCCCCGATCTTTCCGGCGAGGTCGGCACGGCCCTTGTCGAGGATGCGGCCGAGAATGGCAAAGTCGCCAATCCGGGTGCGGGGGCTGCGGGGTGGCTCCTGCGTGAGATCCTTGTGTGTGGTCATGCCGCATAGGACGTCATGAGCACGACAGGGGCAAGCCTTTCGGGGTTTTAGCTATCTGCCCAGCTGCGCCGCGGCAAAGGTACAGAATTCATCCGAACCGGCGAAGTAGGGAGTGAAGGGCAAGTTCACGTGGAATTCACGGAGAGGGAATGGCCTGTCTTCCAGAAAGCGGATTGAGCGCCCCGCAGCCGCAACAAAGGCAGTCGCGGCGGCGATGTCCCAAACCTTGATACGGAAGTCGATGCAGCCGTCGAGCAGGCCGAGAGCGGTGTAGGCGAGGTTCATCGTGCCGCTGCCGAAGCTTCGCACCCGGTAGGTGGTGAGGAGCGGTTCAAGTGCACGATAACGGTCCTCGGGAAGAGGAAAATGCAGGCCAATGACGCCTTCCCGCGGGCGAAACGGGCGTGCCGTGCCACTGAACTTGCGCTTGTTGATCTGCAAGCCGAACCCGGCTCCGCCTTCGATCAGTCGGGCTCCGGCAAAGTCATAGACAAAGCCATACACGGGGTGCCCGTTTTTGAGGAGAGCGAGCGAAATGGCGCAGAATGGAATGCCGAGTGCATAATTGTTGGTCCCGTCGATCGGATCGATGACCCAGGTGTATTTGCTGCCGACGGTCTGAATTTCGTCTGCCGGGTTCGCTTCCTCCGAACAATAGTCATCGCGGGGAAAGAATCGCCGCAGCTCCGCAAAGACATGTTCGGAGATGGCAAAATCCACAAACGTGACGCGTGTGTGGTCTTCCTTCCATTCGCTGGTTACCTGCCCGAACTGTTCCCGAAAGAGGTCGATCTGATTCTGGACCGCCACCCGGGCGGCGTTTACCCGATGCCGTATCGCCGTATCCATAGGCGGGTTACCTTCGGCCAACCCGGTTGAATTTGCCAGGTCTTCGGACCCTTTCCCTCGAACTCGATTCCGTTTTCTCGGCTGACTCGAGATTCTCGCTGAAACGGGTCCCGGCAGCGGACTCAGGGCGTTCGACCGGCGGCACATTCTCGACTGGCGCCGACGGGGTTCTGACGGGGCGTCGGCTTTCCGCCGCCGCGGGCGTCGGAATTATGAGAATCGGTCGCTGCGTCGCGGACGGATCTGTTGGCGGGGCCAGGGGCGGGCGTGAGACTTCCGCCGTGGGGGCGGATTCGGCGGCGCTCTCTTCCCTGCGCAGGCGTTCGAGCGCGCGTCGTGACTGCTCCGCGTCGGACCGGACCTCCTGCAAGGCGGCCGTGAGCGAACGTTGTTCGCGTTCCCATGCCGATTCCTTCTCCATCCAGAGGGCACGTTCCGCCATGAGTACATCCAACCTCTCTTGCAGCTCGGCGTTGGCTTCGGGAGACCGCAGCTCCAGCTGGGCGATTTGTTGTTGCAGCGTCTGCCGCTCTTCCACGAGCCGATCGACGGTCGCTTGCAGCGCGGTGAATCGTCTCCGGACGGCCACCACTTCCTCCTCCAGGGAACGGGCCCGCTCTTCGGCCGTCTGCAGGCGGTCATTCAAAGACGTCACGACGTCACGCAGGGCGGCAGCCTGTTCACTGGGGGTGAGAGGTTCTCCGGCCGGGCCGGCCAAGGTGATCCGTCCTTCCGCGACAACGGGATGGCTGCTGTCCGCATTCCAGAAGGAAATCCGCCACCAGCCGCGCACGAAATTATCCGGAGGCAGTTGCAGAGAGAGGTTGGGGAGCGTTCCGCGGTCGAGGTAGAACCAGAGCTGCAACCAGCGCGGGTGCCAGCCATCCGCGCCGATGGGAGCTCCCGCGAGTGGCAGGAGGATCGAATAGAGGTCCATCTGCTGACCGGCGGGTCCGTTTGCTCGGGAAATTTCGACGAGACTGTCACCCGGGCCGGCGTGCGCTCCATAGACCCACACGTGATTCAGATCAAAAGTCACCGCTGCGTCGCCGACTGCATCGGGATACCGCGCACGCTCCGGTTCGGGGGCCGCATCGGGGATACCGGAAGCTAAATCATAGGCGTAGAAGACGGACAGAACGAGGCCCTCCCGAAGATCGGAATTGAGCGCCGGATCGAGCATATCGATCGTTCCCTCGACCGCGAAATCGACAAGCTCCCCGGAGACTCCCTCGGCCGCGAGTGCCGCTGGAAGAGCCAGCGCCATGCCGATGAGTGAAAAACAATTCCGCATGGGTGGCTTCTTCTATTCCGCGTTCTGGATCTGTTCCCGGATGCGCTCGATCTCGTTTTTCGCTTCGATGACCTGCCGTGTCACAACAAGATTGTTGGACTTGGATCCGATCGTATTGAATTCCCGGAGTATCTCCTGGAGGATGAACTCCAGCTTGCGCCCCACCGCCTGCTCCGAACCCCTGGAGATCGTGTCGGAGAATTGTGCCAAATGGCTCTGGAGGCGTGTCATTTCCTCTGAGACGTCACAGCGATCGGCGAAAAGGGCGATTTCCTTGAGGACGCGCTCGTCGTTGAGATCCAGTTCCAGCCCGGCATTCTTGAGCCGGGTGAAGAGCAGCTCGCGGTAGCTTTCGACCCGGCCTTCGGCAGCATTCCGGGCGTCCTGCAAAAGCCGCTTCAGTTCGCCGACACGGCTCTGGAGGTCTTTCGCGATCGCCTGTCCTTCCCGAGCCCGCATGGCGGTAAAACCGTCGAGGGCCATCTGGGCAGCTTCCAGGACAAGCGGTTGTGCTGCCTCGACGGGTGCCAGCTTCGAGTGACTCTGCAGGGCAAGCACGAGGCGCAAGAGCATATCTTCGCTGGGCGCCCATACCGTCGTCCCCACGCTTTCGGCGAGCCTCCGCAAACGGATCAGAGTCGCTTGCAGCTCGGATTCATCCCAATGCAGCCCGGCGCTGTCGGTGGAGTCATGAAAAGTGACGGTTGTCTGGATGCGCCCGCGCTGGGCGGATCCCTTCACGAGCTCCGTGAGCACGGGTTCAAGAGCCGCCCATTCTTTCGGAAGGGAGAAGATTGTCTCGAGATTGCGTCGATTGACTGACTGCACTTCGACGGTGACCTCGATCCCTGCGCCTGTCGCACTGCCGCGCCCGAAACCGGTCATGGAAATCATCGTCCTGTGCTACAGAAGGGACGCCAAGCGGAGCGAGAGAATTCGGGATCGGTGGAGGCGAAGCGGGCAAGCATCGCAGGATTGCCGGCCCTCCACGGGGTCGGCTGGGTTAGATGCAGACTTTTCCGGTCGAGAACGGCGAGCCCGGCCCGAGGATCAGACTTCGGCGAGTTCGGCGAAGACCATTTTCCCGGCAGAGGAGGGAAGGATGCTCTGGACGCGAACCTGGACCGTTTCACCGATTTGCGGGGAGGCGGCTTCGACGACGACCATCGAGCCGTCCGGGAGGTATCCGACAGCCTGCTCTTTTTCGCGCCCCGCCTTCACCAGTTCCACCTCAAGGGTATCACCGGCGTGGGTCTCGGGATTGAGCGCTTTTGCGAGATTGTTGATATTGAGCCATTCGACCTGGTGGAGCTCCGCGATTTGCGCGAGATTGAAGTCGGTCGTCAGAATCTTCGCCTTGAGTGAATGGGCGAGAAAGACGAGCTTCGCATCCACGCTCCGGCGGTCCTCGACGGTGCTCTCATCGATCCGGAGATCGAGGTGTTTCATGGCTTGGAGGCGGCGGAGCGCTTCGAGGCCTCGGCGGCCACGCGCACGGCGCTGGGGATCCCGGCTGTCGGCGACCTGGTGGAGTTCGGCGACGACAAATTGGGGAACGATCAAGGCATGGCCGAGGAACTTGTTCTCCGTCACCCCGACGATCCGGGCATCGATGAGGGCACTCGTGTCGACGACGGCGAGGGGGACATCGACCCCGTGCGGGACGAAGCGGACGTAGGGGATGACGAGGTTGAACTCATCCTTGCCGCGCAGTGCGACAACCGCACCGAGATACATCAGGACAAGGAAGATCGCCATACGGGCGAGGTATACATTCTGCGCAAGGATCCCGCCCCAGAGGTCATGGGTGGCAAACGGGTCGTCGAAAAGCGGTGATTTTGTGATGAAGAAGGCCGCGAGCCACCCCATGAAAAGGCCAAAAGAAAGGGCCGACAGGCCGCGCACGGAGAATCCTTTGAGGAGGATATCGGTGAGGATCACCAACAGGGCAATAGAGGCACCGACAAACACCACGACACCGCGGTGTTGATCCCATTCGGGAACCATGAGCGCGGTCATGTAGCTACCCGCGAGAACGAGGCAGAAGAAGAAGACGCGGATGATTAAAATAGTGGAACGCATGCCTGCGGTGAAAATCGGTCGTTCCTGCCTCGCGGACACTCAAAAGTACTATCGAACAGCGATCGCGCGGCGCCCCGGACAAAAAGAAACCGCAGCGGACGATTCCGCTGCGGTTCGGGTGAAAACAGGCTTCTGCAATTATGATCTCGAGACGGCCGTCCCTCGCAGGTGATTGCGGGCCCAGTTCCGAAGCGCCTCGATCTCATGATGGAAGTTTCGATCATTGTGGTGCATCGACCGGATGTTCATGTCGAAGTTGAGATCACGGATCGCATCGGAGCCCGACGCGAGTTCGTTGCCATCGGCATCCCGGAGGACGTAGTCGAACTCCAGGCGCGGTGGATAGATGCTCTCCACATAGCGGACGTTCGAGTGCGTGGGGTTGCGCCATGGCTGGATGTCCCCCGCCATGTCGATATCCCGGAAGTGGATTTCAAGCACCTGATCGTCCGGGAGAACGGATCCCAAGCCGCGCCGTTCGATTTCCTTCTCGAATAGGGTCTGGGACCGGGTTTCAGAGAGGCCGTGGATGGTGAAGTCGGTAAATTTTTCCACATTCTCGAAGGTCACTCTGACGTCAGCGGCAGAAGCCATCAGAGCCAGTCCCAACGACAGAAGTGGTAGAATAATGATCTTTTTCATGGGTATGTGGGGGTTGATGTGAAGGGTCGCGGGGAAATCGGGTCCATTCCTTGCGTGGAGGCCGTAAACCCTGCCATGGCAAGGCGCGTTCCCCCGATCGATTCGCTCTCACAGAATCGGAATGAAGTGACGTGTCCGGCCACGATGGAGTACACCTGATGCGGACGAAAATGTTTCAATGCACGGGTGGGAAAACGGATGCCGGGAGGAGAAGCCGGGAATGGGCTTTTGGTGGGGTCGGGAATCGCGAAACGCGTTGACTCTGCCAGCCAGCGACAGTTCCTTGCAGCCAGATGACCGACGGTGAAGCAGGGGAAACGATCCCTTCCATTCTACAGGGCTATCCGGAGACCGTGACGTCGGCCTACCAAGCGTATGAGATCGATCGGTCCGCGAGCAATCTGGAGCGGTTTATCCTCGGTGCCATCGATTTTCTGCTTGAGCGTGGAGACAGTGCCCATCCGTTGTCGGTGCTGCCGGCGGAGACTCGATTGCGGGAGGACCTGAACGCGGATTCGCTCGTCTTGGCTGAGTTTGTGTTTTTGCTCGAAGACCTCTTCGGCATCGTCCTCGACAATGAGGAAATCGAGAAGGTGCGGACGCTTGGCGACCTCCAGAGTCTCGTGAAACGGAAATCCGGAGTGGGATGAGCCGCCACCCACGCCGACCCGGAGTCGTGGTCACGGGCCTGGGATTCATCACGAGCATCGGCAACAACGCCCGGGAAGTGCTGCATTCGCTGCAGGCGATGCGTCACGGGTTTCAATCAGCGCAGCTTGTGCCGGGCGGGGCCTGCCCGATTTCGGTTTTCGGGTTGGTCGACGGTTTCACTTTTCCCTCTCCCAACTACCTCACATGGACGCACCCGGAGGGGTATGGGATCCCGCGGGATCTCCGGCGCTCATTAGCCCCGCACGGGGTGTATGCTTTTTGCGCAATCTCACAAGCTCTGATGCAAGCCGGTCTGGACCCCGAAACGGTCGGTCGCGGGCGTACCGGGCTGTTCTGTGCAAGTGCGGGTTCGCCCCTGCTGGTGCACAACAACGTCGAACAAATGCGCGCAGTGGGCTATCGTCGGGCAAACCCGATGGGCGTGGTCAGCGCCATTTCCGGAACCCTCAATTTCACGCTGGGGGCCCATTTTCAGATCGAAGGCGCCAACTGTGGATTTGTTTCCGCGTGCGCCTCTTCCGCTCATGCGATTGGTTATGCGATGGACGAAATCATGCTCGGTCGGCTTGACCGGGTCATTGTGGCCGCGGGAGAGGATACGACGGCCGAGTCGTTTCTTGCGTTCATGGGCATGCGGGCGTTGAGCCGCAATCCGGATCCGAATACGGCGAGCCGACCGTTTGATTGTTCCCGTGATGGTTTTGTCGCCTCCGGCGGCGGTGTCTGCCTCGTCCTCGAATCGTCGGAAAGCGCGGCCGCCCGCAAAGCCCGCCCGCTCGCCCGCCTGGCCGGATGGGGCCAGAGTTCGGATGGATTCAGCGCGATGATCTCCCACCCCGACGGTGCCGGCCTGGTCCGGGCGATGAGGCAGGCCCTCGCGGCCGGCGGGACCCCATCGGAGGCCGTCGATTATATCAACGCCCACGCGACATCCACCCCGGCCGGGGACGCTGCCGAAGCGCGGGCGCTTCGGGAAGTCTTTCCGGCCGAGGACTGCACGCCGCCGATCAGCAGCACCAAGGGGCTCACGGGCCATACGCTGTCCATGTCCGGGGCTCTCGAAGCCGCGATCTGTGTGCTGGCGCTTCAGGAGCAGATTGTTCCGGGGAATGCTCAGCTCGTCACACCCGATCCGGAATGCGCCGGTCTGAACCTGCCGCGCCAGACGCAGCCAGCGGAATTGAACCATGTCCTCACCAACAGCAGTGGCTTTGGGGGCTCCAACGTCTCCATCGTCCTCGGGCGGGCGTGAGGCGTTCACGGGCGATGGCGGACCACCTCCGCGTGCGGATCGCAACCGTTCAAGCGTCGGAGGAGAGCCGCCTTTGAGGGCAGCCGACGCAATCAATCAAGGAGAAGTTCGAATGACAGGGGAGTCCCGCGCTGGCCGTTGATTCGGGGTTCGAAATGATGAAAGCCAGCGTAGTAGCGGCGGGTCGTCACTTTGCGGATGCGATGCCGTCCGGTGTGATTCCAGTGCTCGCCGGGGGAGAGGGTGCGGGTGCAACCTTTGAACACCTTGGCGGAGAGGGAACCATTTGCTTTGCGGTGGTGAATGGCGTAATCGAAGAGCACCTTGGCGGGGGCGGATGAAACGTTGCGCAAGGTGAAGCCATACGTGAGCGTCTCGCCCACCCGGAGCTGGTTGTGTGCGATCGTGCAGGCGAGCAATTCGATCGTGTCGGGATGCGCAAACCCATGCAATGCAAGGGCTTCTTGATGGCCGTCCTTGAGCAATGTCCGGGAGGCGTGCCGGACAAGTCGGGTCAGTTGCCGGTCCTCCGGAGAAAGGGCGAGCCAGTGTCTCAACACCGCGACGATGCGGTCAGGATGCGCCTTTGTGTGGTCGTTGAGGTGATTGGCCACCGACCGGCGCACATATTCGCTGGGATCGCTCCGGAGAGCTTCGAGAAGTGGTAGGGTGAGGTCGGGATCGGCTCGAACCGCCGGAAGCCGGGCTCCCCAGGGCAGCAAAGGGCGGCTGCCTTCCGAAACCAACCGCCGCACGTGTTCGTTGGGATCATTGATCCAGGCATGCATCTGCCGCAGGGTGCGCTCCTGCTCGTTCAGCATAAAAGGGCGGATGGCGTATTCGGCGGTGAAACGTTTCGTCATTTCCCGCAGGGCGATCATCGAGGCTTCAAAATGGGGCAACCCCCGGCGAGCGACCATTTCGGTCAAGGGCCAGACGAGAAAGCCGCGAAGCCCGATGGCATCATCGTCATCAACCGCGAGGGAGGCGATAAGGTATTCAAAGGCGTCGGGAGGGGCGGTCGGCAGTTGGGCTTCGATTCGATCGGCGAGCAATTCCATGCGTGGCTTCAATTCGAGAGGGGCGAGCGCTTCGTCGAGGCGGTGGAGGAATCGCTTTCGGGAGAAGGTTGGGCAGCTCCTTTCCAGCGCGTGCGCGATCCGGCGGGCGGCCGGCGGCGAGAATACATTCTTGAAGGGTTCCATCGGCGGGGCTTTGGCGAGAACTCCGATCATCCATGGGCGAGCGCAAGGCGATTCTGTTCAGCTCCGTCCGGAGACGTGAAAACCTGGCGGGCAAACGCTTCCTTGGCTTGCCAAACCGCAACCGTTACCTCATGGGATCGCTTGCACGCTCTTCTTGGTTTCCCCATGATCCATTCACTCTCCCGCGGCCTGCGAAGGCTGGTTTTCCTTGTCGTGACTTTCCTCCCCTTCGTCGTGGTTGAGGGGTCGCTCTCCGGCACGCGCTGGCCGGATCTGAAAGAGGAAGAGATGGCGCTTTCCGCTCCGAGGATCGACCCGGAAGCAGGCGTCGAGATTCTCCTCCGGGACATCGATCTTGATGATCGGCGGGAGGGCACGACCTACACTTATTTTGTGCGCCTCAAGGTCTTTGACCAGCGGGGAGTGGAGGCCTTGCAGACGATCGAGCTCGACACCCTCGAGGGTGCGCGGATCAGCCGGGTGAACGCGCGGGTAATCCGCCCGGATGGCAGTATTGAAGAGGTGGAAAAGGATGCCATCCACAAACGCAATCTCTGGCGTGTCGGAAGGGAGAAATCGGAGCGCACTTCATTCGCCCTCCCGGGGCTGACTCCCGGATCAATCGTCGATTACCGCTACAATATTTGGGAAAAGGGATCGGCCTACGGTTATCGATTGCTGACATATGCCAGGCACCCCACGCACGAACTGCGCTTCCGGGTGCGCTATTATCCCCACGCCGTTGGCAGTTGGACCTGGGAGGGTTTTGACGGGAGTCAGTTTGAAAACCCGATTGGAGGCGTTCACCAGTTGGTCCTTCATGACCTTCCGGCCGCGCCCGATGAAGATTTTCTGCCCACCCCCGACAAGGTGCAGCCGTGGATCACAGTCTATTATATTAGCGAAACGGGCGACGACTGGACCGAGAAGTTCTGGAAAAGGTACGCTCAATGGCTCAATCGTGAAGGCAGGAAGGTTTTCAAGCCGAAGGACCGGGCGGTGCGCGCAAAGGCGGTTGAACTGTCGGAGGGAATCGAAGACGACCGCGAGCGTCTGCGACGTCTCTATCTCTATTGTCAGCAGGAGATCGGCAATCTGGACAGCTCGCGCGCCTACACCGCCGCCGAACGAAAGAAACTGAAGGATGCACGACACGGCGGGGATGTCCTGAAGTATGGATACGGTTCCTCGTATCACATCAATGCGCTTTTTGCATCCATGGCGGGCGCCCTCGGGTACGAGGTGGCCCTCGCTTCCTGCAGCGACCGAGCGTACTCGAGTTTCAATACGGCGATGGCGTATTATCGCGCAATGCCGCACTCGATGATTGCGGTCCGGCTTCCGGGCAAAACGGATTGGGGATTCTATTCGCCGGGTGGGCGTCACCTGTCTTTTGGACAGTTGCACTGGCGGAACGAGTACACGACAGCGTTGATTGGCAACTTCGAGGGGGACCTGCTCTTTGTGCAGACCCCGGTTTGGCCGAGCCGGGAAACGGTTGTGAAAAGGACTGCCCGTTTCGAGCTGACGGAAGCAGGTGATCTGGAGGGAGAGGTCACGATCGATCACGGTGGTCACTTCGGATCGATGCTCCGGACGGCTCTCGATGTGGATGCGGGGGCGCGTGCCGAAGAGTTCTTTGAAGAGCTTATGGAGGATCCTTTCCCGAACGCGGAAATTGAGGATGTGGAAGTCTGGAACCTGGATGATACCGACAAGGTCCTCACGGTGAGGTTTCGCCTGAAGCTGCCTGCCTATGCCGACGCGACCTCGAGCCGGCTCTTTCTTGAACCAGCGGTGTTTCAAAAAGAAGAAGAGCGGACCTTTGAAGAGCCGGATCGGAAGTTCCCGGTCGTCTTTCCTTTCCGGTGGGAGGAGGTCGACGATGTGCAGATCCTCCTGCCGGAGATTTTCCGGCCGGAGGAAGCGAGTGCCCCTGCCAGCGTTGTGGATACGAACGCGTTGGCACACGTTGTGCGGATGGGATATTCCCCGAACCGGAACATGATCGCATACAACCGCCAGTTCCGGTTGGATATCGGCGGGATTGCGCAGGAGGGATATCCGGCCATTCGCGCTCTCTTTTCGGCGATTCACGAGCAGGACCACCACCTGATTACCCTCCGGAAGCTGGAACCGGAAGCGGATGCCGGAGGGCTGGAGGCACCAAGCCCGGAGCCGGAGGATGAGGCGGAGCAGGATCTGCCTGGCGGTGAGTCGGGACCTGCCTTGGGGAAGGCCAGTATATGACGGCCGCTCCGGTCGAAAGCCAGCCTCCCCGCCCACCGGGATTCGGAAGCCGTGCTGGCGAAAGACGACCGGTTTGTCTCCTCCTGTATGGAGCATTTTTCTTTCTATTGTCGGTCACGGGAATGGCCCGAACCCCCGGCTGGCTTGAGGAGGCTCTTCTGCGGAGCGATCCGATCCTGGAGGAGGGCCAGGATGCCGTCGTGCTCCATGATGAGGTCTTCTGGGATTATGGGAAACGGGGTCGGATTGAGGTGACGATCCGCCGTGCCGTGAAAGTTCTCGAAGACGAAGGGCGAACGGCGGCAATATTTGTGGCCGGGTACGATTCCTCCGCCGACAAGGTGCATTCGCTGGAGGGGTGGGTGCTGCACCCGGAGGCGCGGCCGTTCCGGTTTCGCCAGCGTGACTGCGCCGATGTTGCGGATTCGATGGAACAGCTCTACAACGAATATCGCACGATTCGATACTCGGCGGTGGCCGAAGCGCGGAGGGGAAGCGTCTTTGCCTATGAGTACAAGATCGGCCGCCGTTCCCTCTTTGCAGACAGGGTGTGGCAATTGAATGAGGATTACCCTGTTCTCCATTCCCGGGTAGAAGCGCAGGCTCCGCAGGGGTGGGAATTCCGCTACGCCCTCACCAACGAGGATGTGGATGTGAAGGTGCATACTGAGCGGGACCGCATGATCTGGAGCGCACGCAACATCCCCGCTTTTGTGGGCGAGGAGGGAAGATCGAGCGGCATGTACCGAACCCGCCTGCGTCTGACCGTCATGCCGGGCTCGGACGACGCCCGTTCATACCCGCTCCTTTCCTGGAATTCATGGCCGGCGGTGGCGGCTTATGTATCCGAAATTTGCGAGCGCCCTTCGCGGCCTGCCGCCAGCGTGACCGCCAAGGCGCTGGAACTGACAGCCGGATTGACCCACGATGCGGAGCGTATCCAGGCGATTGCCGCCTATGTGCAGCAGACACGCTACGTCTCCCTCATGGTCGATCTGGGGAAAGGAGGTGGTTTTACCCCTCATGACGCGGAGGATGTGCTCCGGGCAAACTATGGTGACTGCAAGGACAAGGTAAACCTCATGCGGGTTCTTCTCGCCGCCGTGGGTATCGAGTCTTATCCCGTCATCGTACTCGCGGCCAACGGACGTTGGGTGAATCCGGACTGGCCCTCGCCATCGCAGTTCAATCACGCCATCATCGGCATCCGGACAGGGGCGCAACCGGAGTGGGAGTCCCTCGTGCAGGACGAGCGGCTCGGATCCGTGCTCTTCTTTGATCCGACTCATGAAGACGTTGTCGTGGGCCATCTGCCCTACACGATTCAGGGAACCCGCGCACTCCTCGGATATCATGGCTCCGAACTCATAACACTGCCGCGCTCCCATCCGGAGAACCACCTTCGGCACGACGAGCTGGAAGTCGTTCTTCATCCCAACGGGGATATCGAGGGGCTCGCCCGGCTGGACCGCACCGGCTTGCTCGCCGGGGGATGGCGTCGCACGAAGAGACTGACAAGCCCGGGCGAATTCGAGAAGCGCGTCACGCGGGCGATGGGCGCGAACATGCGCAATGTGGCAACGGGAGGCGTTCTCTTTGAGGACGATCGCATCCGCGGCGCCCTCTCGTTGTCGACCTCGTTTGCTTCCCTCGGGTACGCCCGTTCGATGCGGGGGCGGATTCTTGTGCTCGATCCGGATTTCATGGGCCGCAACGAGTGGATTCCCGCGGAAGATGAGAATCGGCGGACGAGCATCCGGATCGAACCGAGCACCCATCGGACCCGAAACTCGATTATCCTGCCGATGAACTTCAAGGTCGATGAACTGCCGCCCACCGTCACGATCGAAACCCCATGGGCGGATTTTCGGCTCCATGTCTCGGTGGAGGAGCATATCCTCACCTACGAGCGGGAAGAAATATGGAAGCAGGCTCTCGTGCCCGCGGAAGAATACGAAGCCTACCGCGAGTACCTCCGATCCGTCCGCAATGCCTGTGCGATGCCGGTCGTGCTCGTCAAAATCTGAGTGGAGGTAAACGTCCTCGTGGTGTTGCGAAATCCCCCCCGAACAAGGCTAACGATTTTATGCTTGTGGAGATGGGCATATATTCTCATCCGTTAGTTCCGATTTATACGAACCTCACGAAGAATGCCTCATGAACCATTGTATTTACTCCGGTCACCTGACGGCTGCCATTGAAACTCGTCAGGCGGGCGAACACACCGTCCAGAAGTTCACGGTGGCGGTGAACCAGGGAGAACGCGTCGCCTTCATTCCCACCGAAAGCTGGGACATGCCCCATCTCGAAGATCACCTCGAAAAGGGCTCAAAGGTATTGGTCCGCGGCGCGGTGCGTCAGGACAGGTGGGAAACCGATGAGGGCGAAAAGCGCAGTCGCCTGTATGTGACGGCTCACGAAGTGGAATTTCTTGATCCGCCCCCTGCACGAAGCAGCGGCCGTGGCGCGAAGGGAGATTCCGCGCGAAGTTCCGTCAGCCGAACTTCGAGCAGGCGCGCAGGTTCCGCCCGCAGTCGTTGACCTCGGCGGAAGGCTCTCCATCTCGAACCGCAACTGATCACCAAGCGTGCCGCGGGGATGACGATGCGATCTTCGGTGCATCGATCGCCCCCTTGAGACGGAAGCGGACGATTCGAAAAGCCATCCCTGCCCGCCAATCGGTGACCGCGGGACGCCCTGCGGGCGGGTCACGGGTAATCCTGCGTCATTCCGCAACGATGATGATGCGACGACCTTCAAGACCGTCGCTTTCCGCGGTGAGAACAATTTCTCCTGTGCTCCCCGTGCTCTGCACGATCACTTGGGCAAGTCCATTGAAGGCCGCGCGTTCGTAGGGAGCGGCGGCGTGATCGATTCGGAGAGTGGCGGGTTTGACGTTGGCCGTAGCCTCGCGTTGATAAACCTGCGGCCAAGCCCTCGCTTGCATACGCAGGACGTTGCCGGTTGACCGCAGATCCTGAAGGGGGATCTCGAGGCCATCGGGTTGGTCATCGAGGGGCAGCCGTTCACCGTTCAAGGTTGCCGTCTGTTCGGGGCCAAAGGCATTGAGGAGGAGGCGAACATGGCCGCTCTCCGTTCTATCCGGGCGATCGAAATTCGCTTCGAAGACAACCGTCGAGTCTTCGGCCAGGTCTGCTCCGCTCCAGTTTCCGAGTTCGATCAGCTCGATGCGCGGCAAATACTGATCGGGCTCGTGAGAGGACGGGTTGCCATTGCCGACGCCGATAATCTTGCCGGGACCGTCTATGTCGAAGCGGATGCCGTTGTGAGCGGTTGGCACCGTCAACCCGTCGGCATCCGCCACACGCACGGTCACGACGGAAACGTCGCGGCCATCCGCTTGGATCCGGGAGCGGTCGGTCGACAGTTTGACACGGGCCGGGGCGCCGGTCGTCCGGACTTCGACGGCCTGGGATCGTTCACCATCGATGAATCCGAGGGCTTCGAGCGTGCCCGGTTCATAAGGTGCTCTCCATGCCAGGTGACCGTTGGCCGGCATTGTTTGGCGCCCAAGGGAACGTCCATTCAAAAACAGCTCAACCTCCTCCGCATTGCTGTGGGCGCGCACTTCAATCTCCTCACCTTCTCGACCGTGCCAGTTCCAGTGGGGGAAGATGTGGAGAACGGGCTCATCCGTCCACCAGGCCTTGAGATAATGAAAGCTGTCCTTGGGAAACCCGCATGTATCCAGAATCCCGAACTGAGAAAGGACCGCTGGAAATCCGTAGGGTGTGGCTTCTCCTCGATAGTCGAATCCGGTCCAGTAGAAAATACCGGCGAGATAGTCACGCTCGGCGAAATGCTGCCAGCCGCTTTCCGCATTGCCTCCGGACGATCCATCCTCGAGGGGTGCGAGATGCGCCTTGGAGGCATCTTCGATATAGATGCCACGTGTGGCTTGCGTGGTCGTTTCCTCGGTTCCGAGAATAATCTGTTGGGGAAAATCGCGGTGCTGCTGGTCCGTGTCGCCATGGCGGATGTAGTTGACACCCATGACATCCACGACGGTCGAGATGCCCCCCCAGCCACCGCTGATGGCAACCGTCGAAAGTCTTGTTGGATCGAGGCGCCGGGCGAAATCCTGCATCAAGGTGGTGATGCGCGCGCCTTGGATGTTCCCTTCGATCGCCCATTCCTCGTTGCCGAGGGACCACAGAATGATGCTTGGATGGTTGCGGCGACTGACGATCAGACTCTCAAGTTGATCGAGGTGGTAGTCGTTGATGCCCATCATGCGGTTTTCCTCGATCAC
Source organism: uncultured Puniceicoccaceae bacterium (assembly GCA_964629165.1). Taxonomy (GTDB): domain Bacteria; phylum Verrucomicrobiota; class Verrucomicrobiia; order Opitutales; family Oceanipulchritudinaceae; genus CAWVVV01. The sequence goes on along the minus strand of CAZVQJ010000026.1, from coordinate 636 downwards.
GAGCACGCCGAGGCGGTCGCAGATTTCGAGAAGGGCGGGGGACGCCGGGTGATGGGCGGAACGATAGGCATTGGCACCCATGTCCTTGAGCTTTCGAATCCGGAACTCGTGGAGCGCATCGGGGATCGCGGTTCCCACACCGGCGTGATCCTGATGATTGTTGGTCCCCTTCAGTTTCACGTGCCGGCCGTTGAGGAAGAATCCTTCGTCCGGATCGAAGCGGATTTCCCGGATGCCGAAGGTTGTCTCGTAGCGATCAACGACTTCGCCTGAAGCATCGGTCAGGGAGGTCAGAAGGGTATAGAGATGCGGGGTTTCGAGATCCCAGAGCCGGGGGCTCTCGACCGTGAGGGTTCGGGAGGTCTTTGACCGTCCGCCTGCGAGCAATTCGAGTGAATCCGACGAGTTATCTGCGACCACAGTGCCCGTATTGTCCAGAATCTGCTGACGTATCTGAATCTCTGCCGGGACGCGGCCCGCGTTTTCGACCTTTGTTTCGATTTCAAGGACGGCGCGTTCCCCCTCGATCGAACTCTTCACAAAGGTGCCATGGCGCTGGACCCGGACGGGGTGTGTCTTGAGGAGCCAGACGTGTCGATAGATGCCGGCGCCTTCGTAGTACCATCCCTCCTCGAA
>CAZVQJ010000025.1:0-22161 GCA_964629165.1 uncultured Puniceicoccaceae bacterium | reverse complement strand
GGACACCGCCGCGATTCCCGAGGACCAGCAATCGCAGGAGCCGGCCTGAGGCTGGCTGACCCTACCGTAACGTCCATCTGATACGGACTCCGCATTACCCACGGGCGAACCAGTCGCGAGGATTGCGCGCCCACACCGGGCGAAGAACTGGTCGGCATCGGCTCGCTCAAGTGAGTTTCCCCTTGGTCGTTGGGAGAGCATCCCCGCGCCGCGGGTCGCGTTCGCACGCCATCCGCAAGGCCTGAGCCCATGCCTTGAAGATCGCCTCGGCGATGTGATGCGGCTCATCGCCGTAGATCAACCGCAGGTGCAGGTTGGCACCGACCGAATTGGCGAACGCCTGAAAGAACTCCCGGAAGAGGTGAATGTTGAAATCGCGCACAAACGATTCCGCGGCTTCCACCCGATAGACCATCAGCGGTCGGTTGCTCAGGTCCAACACGACCTGCGCGAGACACTCATCCATCGGCAGCACAAAAAAACCGTAGCGCCGGATGCCCCGCTTTTCGCCCAGAGCTTCCTTGAGCACCTCCCCGAGCACAATGCCGACATCCTCGACCGTGTGATGATAATCCACCGCGAGGTCCCCTTCCGCCCGGACCGTCAGGTCAAAAAGACCATGGCGGGCAAAGAGTTCCAGCATGTGATCGAAAAAGGGAATCCCGGTCTCGATCGAACTCTGCCCAGTGCCGTCCAGGTTCAGGGAGAGCGTGATGCGGGTCTCGCTCGTGTGCCGCTCTGCCGATGCTATGCGTGGTTCAGCCATGTTGATAGTTCCTCCAGACAACGGTCCATTTGGGGATCGGTGCCGATCGTGATACGCAGGCCCGTCGCCGTCAACGGATGGCCCGGAAAATAGCGCGTAAGAATCTTCTGCCCTTCCAGATACCGGAAGGCGCTTTGCGCCGCCTCCGCCCGCGACGCGGTGGCGCGGGCAGGCGGGCGGGCAAATACGAAGTTGGTTCTCGAGCGGAGGACTTCCCAGCCCTCGTTGCCGAGGCGGGCGCTGACGCGCGCACGGGTTTCCCGCACCTTTCGGACGACCTCTTCGAGATAAGCGGTGTCTTTCAGGGCGGCCAGAGCCCCCGCCTGACTCAGCCGATTCACGTTATAGCTGTCGCGGATTCGGTCGAGTAGGCGGATCGTAGCGGGCGCCGCCAGCGCATACCCGACGCGCAAGCCGGCGAGTCCATAACTTTTGGAGAAAGTGCGGGTGATGACGACGTTGGCGTGCCGCCCGAGCAGCTCCGTGGCGGACTCTCCGGAAAAATCGCCATACGCTTCATCGATGACAAAAATCCCCTCGAAACGGGCAACCGCCTCCTCAATAGCCCCCGGATCGAAGCCGACGCCAAACGGGGCATTCGGCGAGGTAAGGAAAAAGAGAGGGACCCGAAGGGCTGCGATGTCCTCCAGCGGCAGCGACAAATCCTCAGGGATCGGCACAGTCGAAATCGGCGCCTGCTGGGCGGCCGCGAGCACCGGATAGAGCGAGTAGCTCGGCGCGATCTGGCCAACCGGTCGGCCGGGCCCCGAAAACACCCGTACAAGGAGCGACAGGACCTCGTCAGATCCGTTGCCAACGAAAACCTGATCAGGGGCCAGGCCGTGGTGTTCAGCCAGAGCCGCCCGCAGGGGAGCACTGTCCGGCGACGGATATTTGGGCAACTGGCTGCATTCAGCTGCAATCGCTTTCGCCACCTCGGGGCTCGCGGCGTATGGCAGCTCATTCGTGTTGAGCTTGATCCACCCCGTCCCGGCGGGCTGCGTGCCGGGAACATAGGCATGCAAGGCAGGCACATGTGGATTGGCCCACCGCGATGCAAAATCCTGATCGAAGGCAGCCGTCACTTCAAATCCTTCTCGAAGCGGATCTCCAGTGAGCGCCCGTGGGCGTCCAGCTGTTCAAGTTCCGCAAAAACCGCAACCACTTCGCGCGCCCTCTCGAGAGAAGCACGGTCATACTCCACAATACTGGACCGGCGCATGAAGTCCGTGATCTTCAGGCCACTGAAAAAGCGTCCCGTCCGACCGGTTGGGAGCGTGTGGCTGGGACCTGCCGTGAAATCCCCGAGCACGGTGGGTGTCTGGTGACCACAGAGGATCGCACCGGCAGTGCGGATTTCGCGCACCAGCCGGGGAATGTGCCTCCTCCCCACATGCAGTTCCAGGTGCTCCGGCGCAATGAAGTTGGTCACTTCAATCGCCTCCTCGAGATTCGCCACCTTCACGGCCAGCGCGCTGTTCTTCAGAACATGCCGGATCGCCATCGCATGGCGCAGGGTCCGGAGTTGTGCCTTCATCTCCGCCTCCACGGCCTTCCGCTGCGAATCATCGAAAAAAACAAGATACACTTTCTCCGCACCGCTCCCGTGCTCGGCCTGCGCCAGGAGATCGGCGGCGAGCCACGCCGGGTTTGCGGTCTCATCGGCAAGGGCGAGGGCCTCACTCGGCCCTGGAAGGAGATCAACCCCCACCTGACCGAAGACCTGGCGCTGCGCCTCCGTCACGTAACGGTTGCCCGGACCCATGATCTTATCGACCGCCGCCACCGTCCGCGTCCCGAATGCCGCCGCCGCAATCGCCTGTGCTCCCCCAATGCGGTACACTTCGGAGATACCCGCCAGGTGAAGGGCGGCGCACAGCCCCCTGTCGATTTCGCCATCCGGCCCGGGTGGCGTGAATACGGCGATCTCATCCACCCCCGCAAGACGGGCAAGCGTCGTCGTCATGACGACCGAAGACACCAGCGGCACGCTCCCCGCCGGGATATAGATGCCGATGCGACGCAGCGGATACCACCGTTCGCCCACCTTGGCACCCTGCGGGTTTTCTCCGCTCCAGTTGCGCGGCAGGCCTTCCCGGTGAAACGAGCGAACGCAGCGCATCGCCTCTTTCATCGCCCTCCGCTGGCGCGGTGTGAGGGCTTCGGCCGCCGCTTTCAACTCAACGGGGTCGAGGCGGATCTGCCCGGCCTTCATCGCACAGTCATCAAACGCACGCGTATACCGGACGACCGCCCGGTCGCCCTCTTTACGGACCGCCGCAAGAATCCCCGCTACGGCTTCCGTCACGGATGCATCCGTATTCCGCGCCGTGATGAAGCGTTCCAGCTTGGGGTACAACCGCGGGTCACCATAGTCGAGCAGACGCATCAGAAAATCCGATGAAGAGCGACGATCAAAGGCAAGGCTGATCGCGGTGAGAAATTGAAAGATCGCTCTCCTCGATCAGAGAGAGAACTACTCCCATTCGATCGTGCTCGGCGGCTTGGAAGAGATATCGAGGACGACCCGGTTCACACCCTTCACCTCATTGATGATGCGATTGGAAACCCGGCCAAGGAACGCGTGCGGGATCTCCGCCCAATCCGCCGTCATGGCGTCAATGCTCTCTACGATGCGCAACGCGATGACGTAGTCGTAGGTCCTTTCATCGCCCATCACGCCGACCGTTCGCACGGGAAGAAAGACACAGAAACTCTGCCAGACTTTGTAGTAGAGGTCGGCCGCTTTCATCTCCTCGATGAGAATCGCATCGGCTTGACGAAGGATGACGAGATTCTCCCGCGTAATCTCACCGATCACCCGCACGGCCAGTCCGGGCCCGGGGAATGGCTGCCGCCAGACGACACTCTTCGGCAAGCCCAGCTCTTCCCCCACCTTGCGCACCTCATCTTTGAAAAGCTCATTGAGCGGTTCGAGGATCTTCAGGTTCATCCGTTCCGGGAGTCCTCCGACGTTGTGATGACTCTTGATCAGCGAAGCCGGGTTTCCGTCGATCGGAACCGACTCGATGATGTCCGGGTAAATCGTGCCTTGCGCAAGGAATTCGACATGTCCGATCTTTGCGACCTCGCTCTCGAAGACCTCGATGAACGTATTGCCGATGATCTTGCGCTTCTGTTCCGGATCCGTCACGCCGACCAGTCGATCGAGGAAAAGATCCGCCGCATCGACCACCACGAGATTCATGTGAAAGTTGTCTCCGAACAGCTTTTGCACGGCCGCCACCTCGTTTTTGCGCAGAAGACCGTTGTCCACAAACACACACGTGAGCTGCTCACCGATCGCTCGGTGAATCACCGCCGCGGCGACCGAACTGTCGACGCCGCCGCTGAGACCGAGAATGACCCGTTCCCCGCCAACCGTCTCCCGGACCTTCTGCACCGCCTGCTGCGCGTAGTCGGCCATGTTCCACTCCCCCTCGCAGCCACAGATCTTGTAGAGGAAGTTGCGAATGATATCGGTCCCCTGCTCGGAATGAAAAACCTCCGGGTGAAACTGCAGCCCGTAGAATCCCCGCACAGGGTCTTCGATCGCCGCAAAATCGCTGTGCTCCGTCCGACCGATCGATTCAAACCCTTCGGGAAGGCGGTGGAGCCGGTCACCATGGGAGTTCCAAACCTGGATCTCCCGCCGGATGCCGTCGAAGAGACGACTGTCACGATCCACACGCAGCCGCCCGCGCCCGTACTCCCGTTCATTGCTTGGCATGACTTCGCCACCCAGCATCTGTGCGAGCAACTGAATGCCATAGCAGATCCCAAGCACAGGAACTCCCAGCTTGAAGATTTCAGGATCCGGCTTGGGCGCATTTTCGGTCAAGACGCTGCTCGGTCCTCCCGAGAGAATGATGCCCCGGATCCCCATCGCCTTGAGCTTCGACGCGGAGACGTGATACGGGTGGACTTGCGAATACACCTGGCACTCGCGCAAGCGGCGGGCAATCACCTGCGTGTACTGGGAGCCGAAATCGAGAACTGCGATGGTCTGAGTCTGGGACATGGAAAAGCCTGAAACAGAAGCCGCCGGGCCCGCGCAGCGCAAGCTGGAAGGATCCCGTTCGCTCAGAACCGGAGCGACGGATTCTCGTACCCACAGTTCTTGCAGGCAACTTTCTCTCCCTGTTCGCGGCTGCTATAGAGCTGCCCGCAGCGTACACAGTGAAAAGAGCGCCGTTGCCGCTGGGAATCGTAGTAATGCCGATCCCGGCGATCGTAGTAGGTCCAAAGCAGAAAAAAGAAAACCAGCCCCAGGCACAGAAACGTGGTGATCACGGAAGAAAGGGAAAGTTCGATCATCGCTGTAATCCCGGACGAAACGTGGCTCCAAACCAGTTCCCCTCTCGCCGCCGGGAACGGGAACTAAAAAAAGCGCTCCCTTCAGTGGAGCGCCTTTTTGAAAAATGGTCTGGTTCAAGGAAGCGAACCAAAACGGGTGAAAATGGCTATTTCTCCGATTCGTCGGCACCACCCTCGGGCTTAGCCGACGCCGTGCCCTCCGTTTTGACCTCTTCGGCGGGAACTTCTTCGACCGCAACGACCTCTTCCGCCGCCGCTTCAGCGGCGGCCGCCTTGGCGGCAGTCTTCTTCTTCGGCGACCGCGCCTTGCGTCCGTAACCTTCGTCGGAGGCCGGGATCAGCTGGATCACCGCCATCTCGGCGGCATCACCGAGCCGGTTGCCCAGCTTGTAGATCCGGGAGTACCCACCCTTGCGATCAAGAAATTCCGTCACCTTCTCGTTGAACAACACCGCGACCGCATCTTTATCACGAACGCGGGCAATCGCGAGGCGACGATAGGCAAGCGCGCGCTCCGGAGTGGCCCCGTGCGCCTTCTTTGCGAGCGTGATGATCTTTTCGACGGTAGGACGGAGAGCCTTCGCTTTCGGAAGGGTGGTCTTGATCCGGTCGTGCTTGAGCAGAGCGGCGACCATGTTGGCCATGAGGGCCGCACGGTGCTCCTTCTTCCGGCCGAGTTGGTGGCGGTGCTTGAGGTGACGCATGACGATGCAATCGGTTGCTCCGCCCGCAGGCGGAAAGGGAATTTCAAATACAGTGGTTTAAGATTTCTAATACTCGGCACGGCTCTCGAGCAGGCGCTCGTCGAGTTTCATGCCAAGGCTGAGGCCCAGTTGCTCAAGCTTCGCCTTGATTTCGTTCAAGGACTTCTTGCCGAAGTTGCGGTATTTCAGCATCTCCTGCTCTGTCTTCATGGCCAGTTCGCCAACCGTCGTGATGTTGGCGTTGTTCAGGCAGTTCGCGGCCCGGACCGAAAGCTCGATTTCGTTGACCGACATATTCAAGAGCTTGCGGAGCTTGTTCTGTTCTTCCGTAACCTGGGCTCCGGTCGTTTCGAATTCAATCTGCTCGTCGCTCACCTCATCGAAGACATCGAGGTGATGCTTCATGATATTGGCCGCCTGCTTGATGCACTCATCCGGCGTCGCACGGCCATCGGTCGAAATTTCGAGAATGAGCCGATCGAAGTCGGTCATCTGCCCCACCCGCGTGTTCTCCACGTTGTATTTCACCAGACGGACCGGGCTGTAGAGCGTATCCACCGAGATCACGCCGATTGCCTGTTCCTCTTGCTTGTTGTCCTCGCCGGAGACGTAACCGCGGCCGACGCGAACTTCGACCTCTGCCTGAAAACGCATCTCGCGGTCCAGCGTGCAGATGACCTGCTCCGGGTTCAGAACCTGGATATTGGCGTCCGGTTGAATATCAGCCGCCGTGATCTGCCCCTGCCGGGTCGCGTCGATCAAGAGTCGGGTCGCTTGCCGTTTGTGCGAAACCACGAGGATCTTCTTCAGGTTGAGCACGATATCCGTCACGTCTTCGACAACCCCGTCGATGCTCTGAAACTCATGCTGGACGCCCTCGATCTTGATGGATGCGATCGCTGCGCCCTCGATGGAGCTGAGAAGCACACGGCGCAGGCTGTTGCCTACGGTGTGACCGTAACCGGTCTCGAACGGTTCTGCGATAAACTTACCGTACGTGTCGGTGCTTTGATCGTCCTTGATGAGGCGGTTCGGAAGTTGAAACTTTCCTAGTCGGATGGCCATGGGTGAACTGCGAAGGTAAGTGGTGGGCGAGATGTGAGGGCGGAAAAGTCGGATTCCCGCCGGCCAGAGGCGAAACGATTAGCGGCTGTAGAATTCAACGATCAACTGAACGTTGATGCCGGTCTCGATCTCCTCGGTGCTCGGCAAGCGATTGACGGTTGCGGTGAGGGTGTCCTCGTTGCGTGAAATCCAGTTCGGAACATTGCGGATCCGGGTGTCTTCCAGCGCGCGGGTGGCGAGCTGTCGCGAAGAAGTGGATTCACGCACTTCAATCGTATCGCCGGCGCTCACCTGGAAGCTCGGAATATCCACCTTGCGGCCATTGACCCGGATGTGGCCGTGGGCAACGAACTGGCGCGCCATGCGGCGTGTCTTGGCAAAGCCCAGATTGTAGATCACCGCGTCGAGCCGGATCTCCAGCAACTGGACAAAAATTTCACCGGTGACACCACGCGTATTTTTCGCGCGGGTAAAGGTGCGGCGGAACTGCTTCTCCGTCAGGCCGTAGAGATAACGCAGTTTCTGCTTCTCGTTCAGGCCGATTGCATACTCGGAATACTTCCGACGCAACCGCGGCCCGTGCTGACCGGGAGGGTGTGGCTTGCGATCCTGCGCCTTGTTCGGCGGGAAGATCGACATGCCGAAACGGCGATTGATCCGTGTGGACGGTCCAGTGTAACGTGCCATGAGCTGAAAAAATTCGGAGGGGTTCTAGGATTACACGCGGCGGCGCTTCTTTGGGCGGCAGCCATTGTGCGGGACCGGAGTCACATCGACGATCGCGGTCACCACCATGCCGAGAGACTGAATCGCCCGGACGGCACTGTCACGACCCATTCCGGGCCCCTTGACACGCACTTCGACTTCGCGGAGACCATGGGAAAGGGCTACTTTCCCGGCATCCTGCGTGACCACCTGTGCGGCGTAGGCCGTACTCTTGCGCGAGCCGCGGAAATTCATCTTCCCGGCACTCGACCAAGAGACGACATTCCCCTTTTTATCGCAAAAGGAAACCTTTGTATTGTTGAAGGTCGCGAGGATGTTCACGATACCGCTGCCAATGTTCTTGGAACCCTTGGCTTTGCGGACGTTGAGATCGACCTCACTTTTCAACAAGTCAGCGGCGGTCGGTTGACCGGTTCGCTTCTCTTCGGTTTCCGCCGCTTCAGCACCATCCGCATGTGCGGTGGCGGCCGCGGTGGCTGCAGTATTTTCCGCGGCGGCAGGCTTCAGCTGCTGCTCTTTCTTTTCTTGTTCGCTCATGGATTAGATAAAAATCGCTGCGCTTTCCGGTTTATTTCTTGCCGGCGATGGCCTTGCGTTTGCCCTTGCGCGTCCGTGCGTTGCATTTGGTCCGCTGACCGCGGACCGGAAGGCCACGCCGGTGCCGGGTGCCCCGGTAGGACTGGACCGCCTGGAGCCGCTTGATGTTTGCCGCGACCTCACGACGGAGGTCACCTTCGACCCGAACCCCCCGGGCAACGACGAGCTCAACGATCTTGTTGAGTTCTTCCTCGCTGAGGGTGTGTGCGCGACGATCGCGGTCGAGATCCGCCTCTTTGCACAGTTGCTGCGCGGTGGTCTCACCGATCCCGTAGATGTACTGAAGCGCGTAAGGCAGCTTCTTGTTTCCGGGAATTTCGACTCCTAGGATGCGTGGCATGGGCGCGATAAATGAAGATAAAGGATGAAAAAGATACAATGAACGCGCGTTAGCGGGAGCGCCGCTGTTTTGCGCGAAAAGCGAGAAGGCAAGTTGTCAGAGAAAACCGTGTCAAGCCTTTAGACGATTTCGAAAAACTTTGTCGCCCGTCAGCCGGGCCTTTCAGAGTGTGGGTGTCGTCAGGATCTCAGGGTCCCCCTCAGTCACGAGAACGGTGTGTTCGAAATGAGCGGCTGGCGAACCGTCGGCGGTGAGAGCCGTCCACCCGTCATCCGCCATCCGGATCTGTGAGCCCCGCAAGGTAATCATCGGCTCGATCGCGAGGGTCATCCCGGGCCGCAGACGATCGCCCCGTTTTCGAGGTCCAAAATTTGGAATCTGCGGAGCTTCATGCATCGTCCGACCGACTCCATGTCCCACAAAATCTCTCACAATGCCAAACCCGTGCGGCACGATGAACGATTCCACCGCGTGGGAGATATGGCCCACCCGATTCCCTGCGCGGGCTTCCTTGATCGCGACCCCAAGGGCTTCCCGCGTGGTCTTGAGGAGCCGATCCACTTCCTCATCGACGGCGCCGACCGCGACCGTGGTGGCGTTGTCGCCGATCCAGCCATCGTGAACAATGCTGACATCGACCGTGATGACATCCCCTTCACGAAGGACACGCTTGATGTCGGCAATGCCATGGACGATCTCATCGTTGACCGAAAGGCAGGTATAGGCGGGGAAACGGAGGTTCCCGTGCGGGTAATTGAAGCAGGCACTGCGTGCGCCATAAGATTCGATGAGGCGCCTGCCCTCCTGGTCAAGGTCGTAGGTATTGACACCCGGAGCGACCATCCGACTGAGCGCGGAAAGCACGTTTGCGGCGATCTGCCCGGCTTCGCGCATCTTCTCAATTTGGTGGGCGTTCTTGATCGGAATCATGATTACGGGCGTCCCCCACTCCGATTGCCTCGTGAGGCAAAACGTTTATGGAGGGCAGTCGCAGGGCACTTCTTCACCCCTCAGCTTGCCGTGAACATCCATGAGTTCAGGCCCCAGGCAACGAGCCCGGAACCGAACATGAGAATCAACCAACCCCATGCCGGACGGGTTTCCGACAGGCCCGAAGTATCGACCAACTGACGCGTGCGGGCCTGACTGCGGCCGCGGATGCGCCCCTTTTTCAGGAAGCCATCGTAATGCCGCTGCAAGAGGTAGGTCTCGATCTGCCGGAGGAAGTCGATGAGGACACCCACGATGATCAGCAGGCCGGTTCCCCCGAAGAACTGTGCCGCCTGGAAGGGAATTCCGATCGCCTGGTTGATCGCGTCCGGCAGCACTGCAATGACAACGAGGAAGACGGCACCGGCGAGGGTCAGCCGGGTCATCGTGAAATCAAGATAGCGCGCCGTCGGTTGGCCCGGGCGCACGCCGGGGATGTAGCCACCGTGCTTCTTCAGATCGTCGGCGATCTGCACCGGCTTGAACATGACCGACACCCAGAAATAGCTGAAAACAAAAATGAGCGTCCCGAAAATGAGGTAATAGGTGAACGAGCCGTAGGCAAAAAGTTCTCCGAACGATATCACCGCACGACCGTACCAGGACTCGTTCCCCATCCATCCCCCGAGCTGGGGAAAGATCGTCACAAAGAACATCAGGATGGCGGATCCAAAGATGATCGGCATCACCCCGGAGTAGTTGACCTTGAGGGGGAGAAAGCTGCTCTGCCCCCCGAACACCTTGCGGCCGACCACCCTCTTCGCGTACTGCACGGGAATCCGGCGCACCGCCTGCACGACCATGATCACCCCGGCCACGACAAGGATGAGGAAGGCCAACATCACAAGGCCCATTTCCGGCCGCAACTCGGCTTCCCCCGCGACCGGTTCGACGAAGAGGCCATAGGTCAGCGCGAGGGCCGCCGGAAGGTCGGCGAGGATACCGATCGTGATGAGAATCGAAATCCCGTTACCGATGCCCCGGTTGGTAATCTGTTCACCGATCCACATCAGGAGCAACGTGCCACCGGTGAGAAAGATCACGGCGGTGATGTTGAACCAGAACGGATTCGCGAGAATGATCGAACCGTATTGGTTCACATCATAACCGCTGAAAACCCGTCCGGGATTTTGCAGCGTCGCGACGAGAAGAATCGACTGCACGACACAGATTGCGACGGTCGCGTAGCGGGTGTACTGGGCGATTTTCTGGCGCCCCACTTCCCCTTCCTGTTGCAGGCGGGCAAGACTCGGAACGGCCGCTCCCAGGAGCTGGAAAATAATCGACGCGCTGATGTAGGGCATGATCCCGAGCGCGAACAGCGCCCCCTTGAGGAGCGCCCCCCCGGTGAACATGTTGTAGAGGCCCAGCATGCCGCCTCCACCCGCGCGACGCTGTGCTTCAAAAAACTCCTGCAGCGGAGTCGGATCGATTCCAGGCAACGGAACATTCGCGCCGACCCGGGCAATGAAGAGCAGGAAGAGCGTGACAAAGATCTTATCCCGCAACTCCGGGATTTTGAAACTATTGAAAAAGGCGGATAGCATCGGAACTCGCTGACAAGAGGGAGGGGAGAGAAAGCGTCAAGAGGAAGGTGCGGGCGGGCGAGCGTCAACGCACATCTGCGCGTTACTCCTGCGCTTCGTTGCCCGCTTCCGCAGACTCCGCGACGGGCGCGCTGAGAAGCGCCACCGAGCCGCCAGCAGCTTCAATCTTCTGCTGAGCGGTGGCGGAAACCTTGTGTGCCGAGACCGAAAGTTTACGGCTCAACTCACCCTCGCCGAGAATCTTGTAAAGGCGGGAACTGGCGCGCAGAAGACCGGCCTGGATCAACGTCGAGCGATCGACGACATCCCCTTCCACCCGCTCAAGATCCTTGACGTTGACGACATCGAAGTCCGTCCGGAACTGCGCGTTGCTGAAACCGCGCTTGGGCAATTTGCGATAGAGAGGAATGTGCCCGGATTCAAATCCCGGACGCTGGCTGAAGCCCGCGCGCGAGCGCTGGCCCTTGTGACCGCGACCCGAGGTCTTGCCCCGGCCGCCGCCTTCACCACGGCCAATTCGTTTGCGGCGCTTGAAGCCACCACTTTTCGGAAGGTTGTGCAGTCGCATGACAAAATCTTTCTGGATAGGTTTGCGGGATGGGCGACAGGGCCCTTCAGCCGCGGCGCAAAGCGTAAATCTGTTCTTTCGAGCGAAGCTGTGTCAGGGCGGCGAGGGTCGCATGGACCATCGCGGCAGGATTGTTCGAGCGCAGGCTCTTCGTCAGCACGTCCTTGATCCCGGCTGCTTCGAGCACGGCGCGCACGCCACCGCCGGCAATCACCCCGGTTCCCGGAGTCGCCGGGCGCAACATGACGCGACCGCCATCATGGTTTCCAATGACCGGATGCGGGATCGTGTTGTTGCGGCGTTCGATCGGCTTCATGTTCTTGCGCGCTTGTTCGGTCCCTTTGCGGATGCATTCGGGGACCTCTTTGGCCTTTCCGTAACCCACGCCGACATTGCCGTCTCCGTCACCCACGACAACGAGGGCGGAGAAGCTGAAACGACGACCGCCCGCCACGACCTTTGCGCAACGGTTGATGTGCACGACCTTTTCGATCAGGCCGCTGTCCGGCTCATCCTGCTGGGGCCGACCACCGCGACCGCGGCCACCTTGTCCACGGCCACCCGGGCCACGACCACCAGGACCGCGACCACCGCCACCCGGTCCGCGTCCACGACCGCCACCGGGGCCACGACCACCGCCGCCCGGTCCGCGCCCACGACCACGCCCCCGGGGCTGTTCGGGCGCCGGACGATCCACCATTCCGAGCACGGCACTGCCTCGCTTCTCTTTTTCCGCGGCGGCACCGACAATGTCGCCGCCTTCGGGATTCAGGCGCGGAGCCTGAGGAGCCGAGGGAGAAGGGTTTTCGGCGGGGGGATTGTTGTTTTCTTCAGTCATGCAGCGTAATTCCTAAAATTTGAGTCCTGCGGCGCGGGCGGCGTCTGCGAATTCCTTCACCCGCCCATGATAACGGCGACCGTGCCGGTCGAAGACGACCGCTTCGATCCCGGCTGCCTTGGCCTTTTCGCCAATCTGCTTGCCGAGTTCGGCGGCACCGGCCCGATTCGCTGCCAGCTTCTGGTCGCGCAGCGATTTGTCGAGGGTCGAAGCGGAGACGATCGTCTTGCCTTCGATATCGTTCACCGCCTGGGCGTAGATATGCTGGTTGGAAAAAGTGACACAGAGGCGCGGACGTTCGGCCGTCCCCGAGACTTTTTTCCGAATCCGCCAGATCCGTTTCTGGCGGAGCTTCAGTTTGCGTTCCAAATTCATCGTTCAGTTTCCTATTATCGAATGGGGTTCGGTTCAGGCGGACGGCCTTATCCGGCCTTCTTGCCTTCCTTGCGGCGAACGTATTCGCCCACGATGCTGACCCCCTTGCCCTTGTAGGGCTCGACCGGGTAGAACTTCTTCACCTGCGCGGCGAAATGACCCACCACCTGCTTGTCGGGTCCCTCGACCTTCAGCTTGGTCTGGTCCGTCACCGTCACGGTCAACCCGTCCGGAATCGGATGGAGGATGTCGTGCGAGTACCCCAGCTCAAGCTTGAGGACGGAGCCTTGCACAGCCGCGCGAAATCCCACGCCGTTAATCGTGAGGCTCTTGCTGAAGCCATTCGTGACGCCCTCTACCATGCTGTTAATGATCGAACGGGCGGTGCCATGCATCGCTTTGGCGTGCCGACTGCCCGCCGTCGGGTTGACGTTCACGGAACCGTCTTCGACGCGAATCTCGACGACTGTGGGGTTGAATGCTCGCTGGAGCTTCCCTTTGGGGCCTTCGACCGTGACCGAGCCATGCTCGACCGCGATCTTGACCTTCTCGGGGACGGAAATCGGAAGTTTGCCTATACGACTCATGGGATGATTCTCCTTTGCTGCCTTCGCCGATCTACCAGACCGAGCAGATCAGCTCGCCACCGATATTCTGCTGGCGGGCGTCGCGGTCGCGGAGGACTCCGCGGGATGTGGTGAGGATGCCCAATCCGAGTCCACCGACGGTCCGGGGGATCTCGCGGGATTGAAAATAGAGGCGGCGGCCGGGACGGCTGACGCGCTTGATACCGGAGAGAGCGGGCGTGTCGTCGACATACTTGAGGTCGAGCACGAGGCACTTGTGCCCGTTCGCATCCTCGCCTTCGCGGACGTCGAGGAGATAGCCCTCTTCCTTCAGGATGTCCGCGATCGCCCGGTGAAGCTTGGAATACCGCGCGGTGCAGGTTTCCTTGTTCGCCCGGTAGGCGTTGCGGAGGATGGTCAAAAAGTCGCTGATGTTGTCGGACATGGTCGTTCCTTGTGGGGGGTGCTTACCAGGAGGACTTGGTCACCCCGGGGATCTTCCCGGAAGACGCGAGTTCGCGAAAGGTGATACGGCTCATGCCATACTTGCGGATAAAAGCACGGGGACGGCCGGTTACCGCGCAGCGGTTCCGTTTTCGCACGGGGCTCGAGTTGCGCGGGAGCTTGGTCAGCTTGTGGACGGCCGCGTAGAACTCCTCGTCGGAGGTCTCCGGGCTCGCGATCACGCGCTTCAGTTCGGCGCGCTTGGCGGCATACTTCTCAATCATGCGGGCGCGTTTCTTGTCCCGTTCGATCATTCCCTTCTTGGCCATATCAAAAAATCTTCGCTTGTGGAGTTGTTTAGGCGGCCGAGGCGGTCGAGCCTTGGCGTTTGCGGAACGGCATCCCGAAAAGTCGCAGCAGGTCGCGGCCCTCGGCATCGGTTGCGGCGGTCGTCACGATGCAGATATCCATCCCGATCGTCCGTTTGCTCCCATCGGAGTGCACTTCGGGAAAAATGGAATGGTCGGTAATGCCGAGCGTGTAGTTGCCGTTGCCGTCAAGTTTGTCGTGAACACCCCGAAAGTCGCGGATGCCGGGCAGTGAGACGGCGACCAGGCGGTAGAGAAAATCATACATCGCTCGGCCGCGCAGGGTCGTCATCGTCCCGACCGGCATGCCCTCGCGGAGCTTGAAATTCGAGACGCTCTTGCGGGCCTTCGTGATGACGGCATGCTGGCCGGCGATCGTGCTGATATCCTTCTGGGTATCCGCGATCGGTCCCTTCTCGAGGGTGGCCGCGAACGCGCTATTGATCACGATCTTATCGAGACGAGGCACCTCGTGGATATTCTTGTATCCATGAAGTTTTTTCATCTCTGGGATAATCTGGTCGCGGTAAATTTGCTTCAGGACTGGGATGGACATGATAATTCCTCCTCAACGGATGGCTTACGCCTTGTTCTTGGAACCGACCTTCTCGTCGTAACGCGAGGCCAGCATGACATTGGAAAGGTGGATCGGATTCTCGCGCTCGGTGATGCCGCCCGGTTCGCTTTCGCTGCGTGCCTTCTCGTGGTGCTTGCGCTTATTCACACCTTCGATGAGGACGCGTGCCTTCTGGGGAATCACACGAAGGACATTGCCACGCTGCCCGCGGTCATTTCCGGCGATGACGACGACTTCGTCGCCTGCTTTGATTCGAGTCTTCA
This sequence comes from uncultured Puniceicoccaceae bacterium, assembly GCA_964629165.1. GTDB lineage: Bacteria > Verrucomicrobiota > Verrucomicrobiia > Opitutales > Oceanipulchritudinaceae > CAWVVV01. Next base: position 7,110 of record CAZVQJ010000025.1, on the reverse strand, counting down.
TCTTACAAAACCTCCGGAGCCAAGCTCACAATCTTCATGAATTTCTTCTGACGCAGCTCACGGGCAATCGGACCGTAGATGCGGGTACCCCGGGGCTGCCCTTCCGGACTGATGAGGACGACAGCGTTGTGGTCAAAGCGCAGGTAGCTGCCGTCGGCGCGGCGGATCGGTGCTTTTGTGCGCACAACGACGGCCCGGACAACGCTGCCCTTCTTGACGCTCGCATCCGGCGTGGCATCACGAATATGAATGATAATTTCATCCCCGACCGAGGCGGTATTCTTCAGTTGGCCAAGACGACGAATCATCTTGCCCTTCTTCGCGCCCGTGTTGTCGGCGATATCGACACTGCTAAGCATCTGGATCATGGCTCTTTTCCTCTCTGGCGACTCAGGTTATCCAATGACGGGCGCACGATCGACAACCCGGACGATGCGGAAGCGCTTCAATTTGCTGAGGGGTCGGGTTTCCATGATCTCCACCCGGTCACCCACTCCACAGTCATTGTTCGCGTCGTGCGCGTGAACAACGGTCTTCTGTTTCACTTCCTTGAGAAGAAGCGGGTGGCGGATCTTGAAGTCGTAGGTCACCTTGACCGACTTGTCACCGGAGCGGCTTGAGACCGTCCCGATAATGGTATTGCGGCGATTGCGTTCAGCCATGGGTGTAAAAACGTTGGGCGTATCTGGGAGGCCTCAGGCGGCCGCAGTGCGCTTCTTTTCGGTGATGAGGGTTTCGAGCCGGGCGATATCGCGCCGGTATTCCTTGAGAAGGTGCGGCCGGTCGAGTTGTCCGGTCTGCTTGTTGAGGCGCGCCTTGAGAAGATCTTCGCGGATTTCGCGCAGTTGCTTCTCGAGCTCGGCGAGTGAGTTTTCACGGAGTGCTTTGACGTCCTGGGCCATATTAGATCCTGCTCGCGCTGAGGTTATTCAAAAATTTCCTTCGAGACAAAACGACAGCGGAACGGCAGTTTTCCGTCGGCGAGTCGCATCGCTTCCCGGGCGGCCGATTGGCTCACTCCCGATAGTTCAAAAAGAACCGCGCCCGGCCGGATCTTCGCCGCCCAGTACTCGACCGGTCCCTTGCCCTTGCCCTGCCGGGTTTCCGCCGGCTTCTTCGTGACCGGAGTGTGCGGGAAAACGCGGATCCAGACTTTGCCGCGGCGGCTCAGGTAGCGATTGATCGCCACACGGGCGGCTTCGATCTGCGAAGCTGTCAGTTCGCCACGCCCGAGTGATTGAATACCGTAGTCTCCGAAAGCGAGGTAGTCTCCCCCCTTCGCGAGGCCGCGCACGCGGCCTTGCTGTTGCTTGCGGAACTTTGTCCGTTTGGGCATCAAAGGCATGTTTCGTCAAATAGTAGAGGTGAATGTCGCGGGTTCAGAGCGTCCTCAGCTCAGGCCCTTTTCGTCGTCCGGGAGAGAGATCCAGCATTTCACGCCAATGCGCCCGTAGACGGTGCGGGCTTCCGAAAAGCCGTAATCGATATTCGCGCGCAGGGTGTGGAGGGGAACTGATCCGGCACGGGTGCTTTCGGTCCGGGCAATATCGGAACCGCCGAGGCGACCGGAGACCTGGAGGCGGATTCCTGCTGCGCCCATGCTCATCGTCTGCTGGACGGTCCGCTTCATCGCACGGCGGAAAGCGATGCGCCTTTCCAGCTGCAGCGCGACGCTTTCGGCGACCAGTTGGGCGACGATATCCGGGCGTTTCACTTCCTGGATATCGAGCAGGATGTCCCGATTGAGCATCTTTGTCAGGTCTTCCTTGATCTTCTCGAGTTCCTGTCCCTTGCGACCGATGACCACGCCGGGGCGTGCAGTGAAGACCTTGATACGCACGCGTTGCCCGGCCCGCTCGATAAAGATGCGCGGTACCGCCGCGTAGCGGAACTTGCTTTCGAGGAACTCGCGGATGCGATAGTCCTCATAAAGATTGGCCGCAAACTGATCCTTGCGCGCGAACCAGCGGCTCTGCCAGTCACGGCGGACCTGCAGGCGAAAACCGATCGGATTTACTTTCTGTCCCATGTCAATTTAGGCTTTGGCGGGTTCGACTTCTTTTTCCGCGAGAATGATGCGAAGGTGGCTGGTCCGCTTGCGGATGGGGTGGGCGGATCCACGGGCAACCGGCTTGAAGCGCCGGATGGTGGGACCTTCATCGGCCACCGCAGATTTCACGATGAGCGAATCCGAGGAAAGGTTGTGGTTGTTTTCAGCGTTCGCGATCGCGCTCTGGAGGGTCTTGTAATACATCCGGGCGGCTTTGCGCGGGATGAAGCGAAGAATCTCGAGCGCATCGTTGGCGGGCAGGCCAACGATTTCGCGGGACACGTCGCGGGCCTTCTTGGGCGAGATGCGCGTGTATTTGGTTAAAGCGGTGACTTCCATGGGTTCTACGGAAAAAGTTAAAGGCGCACGATTGATCGGACGATCCGGTCACCGGCCACCAAGGTTTCAGCGGGTTCGAGTTCGAGAATAAGCGCGACGGCACGATCTGCGGATGCTTCCGCGACGAGCAACCGGCCGAGGCTGTCAGCGCCCCGTCGGGCCTCGACAACCATGCCGCGACGGATACCGGCGGCGAGGCCTCCATCGAGAACGACAAGGTCATGCGCGGAAGCTTCGACCACCCACTCAATGCGGAGGTTGCTGGCAGCGCGATCCGTCGTCTCTGCCCACGACGGACGGCCCGCCGCGCTGAGAGACAGCGCACCGAGGGTCAGAAGCAGGATGGAAAGACGTGGAAACATCGTGATCGTCCGAGGGGGGGGGGAATTATTTCTTCCCGCCCGGCTGGTGGCTGCGGAAGGTGCGGGTCGGCGAAAACTCGCCCACGCGGTGACCCACCATATTCTCGGTGACATGTACCGGGAGGAACGCCTTGCCGTTATAGACATCGAGGTTCCTGCCGACGAATTCGGGCGTGATGATCGAACGGCGCGACCAGGTCTTGATCGGTCGGCGGTCATCCGTTGCTTCTGCCTCTTTGATCTTCTTCCAGAGGCCGGGATCGACGAAGAAGCCTTTCTTTTGGGAACGTGCCATGATGCTGGGAAAGTGAATTATTTCCTCATCTTGCGACCATTGCGGCGCACGAGAATGAGTTTGTTGGAGGGCTTGTTCTTCTTCCGTGTCGGGTAGCCCTTTGAGAGCTGGCCCCACGGGCTCATGGGATGACCCCCACCGGAGGTGCGGCCTTCCCCACCTCCCATGGGATGGTCGACCGGGTTCATCGCGACACCGCGCACGCGGGGACGGCGGCCCTTCCAGCGGTTCCGACCGGCCTTGCCGAGGCTTTCGTTCTGGTGGGTGCTGTTGCCCACTTCCCCGATCGTCGCCCGGCAATCTGCCCGCACGAGACGGAGCTCGCCGGAGGGCAGGCGCACGGTGGCCATGCCATGGTCGATCGCGACGAGCGAGGCGGATCCACCGGCGGTGCGGACAAGCTGGCCCTTGGTGTTCGGGTTCAGCTCGACATTGTGAATCTTGGTCGAAGGCGGGATGCTGCTCAGCGGCATGCTGTTGCCGGGGGCAAACTCCGTCGAAACACTTGCATTGATAATCGTCGCACCGACTTCGAGGCCGCGTGGGGCCACCATATAGCGCTGTTCACCGTCCTCGTAGGTCACGAGGGCGAGGTGGGCGCTGCGGTTCGGATCGTATTCAATCCGCTCGACGGTCGCGGGCATATCGCGCTTGTCACGTTTGAAATCGACGACCCGGAGGAGGCGCTTGTGGCCACCGCCGCGGCGGCGACTCGTGATGCGACCGTAGTTGTTTCGACCGCCCGTGCGCTTCTTCGGCTTGGTCAGCTTCTTCACCGGGCCCTCGGAGGAGAGTTCCGGGCGATGATTCTGCACATGGAAGCGCTGGGACGGATTCAAAGGACGTTTCTGGACGATGGGCATGGTCAGCTCTCCTTTAGACGAGATCGATCGTATCGCCGGATTTCAGACGGACGATCGCCTTCTTGTATCCGGGTTTGCGGCCGAGATTGCCGCGACGGTAGCGATCCCGCTTGAACCGTGGTTTCACGTTCAAGATGTTCACGCTCAGGACGGAGACACCGAACTGGCGCTCAATCGCATCCTTCACGGAGACGCGATTCGAATCGCGCGCAACCTTGAAGAAATAGTGGTTGAGGTTCGAGGTCGCCTCGGTGGCCTTTTCGGTCACGAGGTGCTGGACAATAATGCGTTCCGGTTCTGCCATCTCAGTTCCCTCCATTCATCCGGGTGAGGAGCTTTTCGAGCCCTTTTTCGCTCATGATCACGAGGCTGTGAGCACTGAGGTCGAGGGCGTTTACATCGCTCGCTTCGTTGATGTCCACACGGGTGAGGTTGCGTGCGGCAAGAATGTTCTGGTCTCCCCAGGAATCATCGACGAGGAGGACCTTTCCGGTCGGGGCGATCCGGGAAACGATGGAGTCGAACGCCTTCGTCTTGCGGGCACCGACTTCCCATTTTTCGATCACCGCGATTTCGCCATCGACCGCGCGGTCAAAGAAGGCGCGCTTGAGAGCGAGGGCCTTCATTTTCTTGTTCAGACGCTGCGACCAGTTGCGCGGTTGCGGTCCGTGGGCGACGGAGCCGTGGTAGTGCTGGGGCGCCACCTTCGTGCCCTGTCGGGCAATCCCGCTGCCTTTTTGGCGAAACGGCTTCTTGCTCGTCCCATGCACGGTGGAGCGCGTCTTGGTCGAGACGGTGCCTTGGCGGCGATTTGCCTGGTAGGCCAGAATCGCCTGCTTGAGTGCCTGGATGCCTTTGTCGCCTTCGAACTCCGGAATGGAATATTCCTTCTCCGTCGAAGAGGCGCCGTCGGGGGTGTAAAGCTTGAGTTTCATCGTCGTCGGTCTCCTCTACCTTCAGGCTGATTTCTTCTGCTTGATCGCAGAGCGCACCAGCACGGTGCTTCCGTTGGCCCCGGGGATGCTGCCCTTCACCAGGATAATATTCTTGTCGGCGAGCACCTTCACTACCTTGAGGTTCTGGACGGTGCGGCGGACGGCCCCCATATGGCCGGGCATTTTCTTGCCCTTAAAAACGTGACCGGGGCTTTGGCGCATCCCGATCGAGCCGGGACGACGGTGGGTCATGTGCCCGTGCGAAGCCGGACCACCGCTCATGTTATAGCGCTTCACAACCCCCTGGAAGCCACGGCCCTTGACGAGACCGATAATGTCCACCTTGGCTACGTCCGCGAACGCAGAGACCGTCAGCTCATCGCCGACCTTCTGCTCCGGAGCGTCCTTCGAGCGGACTTCGCGAATCACCGCGAACGGGCTCTGACCCGCTTTCTTGAGGTGCCCGAGGAGTGCCTTCGAGGCCGACTTTTCCTTGCGGCGGCCATAGCCGATCTGGATAGCGTTATAGCCATCCGAATCGGTCGTTTTGACCTGCACGACGGGGCACGGGCCCGCCTCGATGACCGTCACCGGGACGAGCTGGTTGTCGTCGCCGTAGATCTGGGTCATCCCGATCTTTTTGCCTATGAGGGTGGTGTTCATGATTCTAAGCGGCAGGGGAAAGCGCAGACGCCTTCATTTGGACCTGCATTAGAGGATTAAAAGAAAAAAATGGACTTGTGACGCGGCGGGCGCGCCAACGACAGAAACTGATGGAGCCGGGCTTGGTGGAGTTCCGCGGAGAAGTCCGACGGCTTTCCTGCACGGCCGAATGCAATCAGGAAAAGACGCCGAAAAAAGGCGGCCGCAAGAGACCTGTCAAGGGGGGATTTGAAATCTCCGCCGAATATTTTCGCGGAGAGCGGTGGAAACCGGTCCCGATCGTCCCGAAAAGGATTGGCGAATGGACGAATCCGCCGCGCCGACGAAACGTTTTGCCAACCGCATCTCCCCTCCTAGCCTTCGCCTTCCATGAAGCTCGTTGTCGTCGGTGCCGGAGAAGTCGGCCGCTATCTAAGTGGCCAGCTCAGCGAACAGGGGCACGATGTCAACGTCGTCGATGCCGACGCGGAGACCTGTCGGCGGATCGACGAAACCTTTAACGTCCGGGTGACCCACGGGAACGGGAGCAGCGCCAGCGTGCTGCGCCAGGCGCGGGTCGAACGATGCGATTTCTTCATGGCGATGACGAGCGACGACAGGGTGAACCTCGTCGCCTCCTCCCTCGCCAAGGCGGTGGGTGCGAAGACCGTCCTGACCCGCATTCACGACACGACCTACGCCGACGCCTCCCATTTCGATTATCAGACTCACTTCGGGATCGATTACCTGATCAATCCGGAGATGCTTTCAGCGGTCGAGCTGGCCAATTCGATCCGCAACCCGGCCCGCGTCGCGGTGGAGAATTTTGCGCCCGGTCAGATCGAGGCACAGCGGTTCCAGGTTGATCCAAAGTCGCGCTGTGTCGGCAAAAACCTGCGGGACCTCCGTCTTCCGCCGCAGGTCCGCATCGGCTACATCTCCCGCCGGGAGGAGGAAGAGGTTCCCACGGCCGACACGGTGCTCGAGGCGGACGATTTCATCACCGCGTTCGGGTCGGCGAACGATCTCTACGATTTCCGCGCAAAGGTGGACCCGCGTTCCACCGGGCAGTATCGCAATATTGTGGTGCTCGGTGGCAGTGAAGTGGCCATCTCGCTCCTGCGCCTCCTCAACAGCACCCGTTTTCGCGTCCGCATCATTGAAAAGAACAGTGAAAAGGCGCAGGCACTCGCGATGCAGTTTCCCCATGCGACGCTCATCAATGGCGACGGCACCGAACTGCGGCTGATGGAGGAAGAGCAGATCGGCAACGCCGACTATTTTGTCGCCTCGACGGCCGACGACGAACGCAACATCCTCAGCGCGGTGCAGGCGCACAAACTGGGGGCGCGGCATGTGCAGGCGATCCTGAACAAGAGCGACTACGAAGAGATTCTCTTCAATATGAAAGGCCTGCTCGGGATCGAGACGATTGTCTCTCCGCGCATCGTGGCGGCCACGCAGGTCCTACGATATCTCTCGCGGGAACCGTACGTCGAACTCTTCAGTTTTCCGCACCAAAACGGACGCATTCTCGAGTTCCGGGTGAAGGCCGGGAGCGCGGTGGACGGGCGCGCCCTGCGGGAGGTTTCCTGGCCACCCCGGTGCGTCGTTGTCGCGCTCC
>CAZVQJ010000024.1:0-22351 GCA_964629165.1 uncultured Puniceicoccaceae bacterium | reverse complement strand
ATGGTCACTCACGACTATCCCTACTCGTGGCGTTCCAAGGCCCCGATCATTTTTCGTGCGACCGAACAGTGGTTTTTTGAACTGGCCGAGGGCGGAACCCGCAAGGACGCCCTCGAAGCCATCGATAAGGCGGTGGAATGGATCCCGCACTGGGGCCGCGAGCGGATCCGCAGCATGGTGGAACGTCGGCCCGAGTGGTGCATCAGCCGTCAGCGCCACTGGGGAGTGCCGATTCCGGCCGTGCGACACCTCCCGACCAACCGTTCGATTCTCGATCCGGAAGTGATCGAACGCTTCATCGCATTCGTCGCCAAGGAAGGGACCGACGCCTGGTATGCACGTCCCGTGAGCGACTTTCTCCCCCCCAGCTGGAACGCCGATGAATATTCCCGCGAAAGCGATATTCTCGACGTCTGGTTCGATTCGGGAGCGAGCCACACGGCGGTCCTCCAGCAGACCGAAGGACTCGCCTATCCTGCCGATCTCTACCTGGAGGGCAGCGACCAGCACCGCGGTTGGTTCCAGGCCGCTCTCCTCCTCGGTATTGGCGCCCATCATGCGGCCCCCTTCAAGGCGGTCCTCACCCATGGTTTTGTCCTTGATGCCGCCGGCAAGGCGATGTCGAAGTCCCTCGGAAATGTCATCTCGCCGCTCGATCTGATCAAGACCTACGGCGCCGATATCCTCCGGCTCTGGGTCGCCAGCACGGACTATCGCAACGATGTCTCGATGTCCGACGAGATCATGAAGACCACGGCGGACGCCTACCGCACGATTCGCAACAGCCTGCGGTTCATGCTCGGCAACCTTTCGGATTTTCGTTTTGCGAAGGATGCCGTCGCGGTGGAGGCCCTGACCCCGCTCGACCGATGGGCCCTGCATCAGCTCGCCACGCTCACCGACGCGGTGACCCGGGCCTACGATCAATACGAATTTCACCGGGCCTACCAGCTCCTGAACCAGTATTTTTCGATCACGCTCTCCGCTCGCTATCACGATATCCTCAAAGACCGGCTCTACACGTTCCCGGCAGACCATCCGGCCCGCCGATCGGCGCAGACGGTGATGTTTCACCACGCGCACACTCTTCTCCACCTCCTTGCACCGGTCCTCGTCTATACCACCGATGAGGCGTTCGAAGCCCTCGCCACCGAGCAGGAATCTGAAGTTCGTCCGATCGCTCTCGGTGACTGGCCGACGGCACCGGCGGCCTGGCGCCACAGCCCGACTGCGGATGCCCTCGAACAGCTCCTCACCCTCCGCGAATCGGTGAACGAACGCCTCGAGGACCTCCGCGGCCAGAAGGTGATCGGCAAGTCAATCGAAGCCGCCGTATCGTTGCGTGGCAGGTCCAACGATCTGGTTTTTGCGCTTTGTCGACAGTTTCAACGTGATTTGGCTGAACTTTTTATCGTTTCAGCCGTCCATCTGCTGGACGATGACGCCGCCGATTCTCTCTCGATCGAAGTGACGAAAGCATCCGGAGAACGTTGTCCGCGCTGCTGGCGCCAGGTTTCCGAAATCGTCGAAACCTCTTCGGGTGCCGTTTGTGATCGCTGTGCAGAAGCCCTTCCCAAAAGTTAACCGAGCCCCCTTCCCTATTCATCATGCCCGCTAAAAAGAAGACCGCAGCCAAGACCGCGGCCAAAAAGACACCTGCAAAAAAGGCCGTCAAAAAAGCCGTCGCCAAGAAGGCGGTTACGAAGAAGGCAGTTGCCAAAAAGGCCGTCAAGAAAGCGGCAGCGAGCCCCACCCCCGGTGCCGAAAAGAAGGTGGCGGCAAAGAAAACCACAGATTCCCCTGCAACCACCTCCGCGCGCCCGAAAGCGAGCGATTTGCTCCGGCGATCCAAGCACAACACCCCGGCCATTTTCAAAATCGGCACCCGCAAAGCCGCACCCGTCGTCTTCACCCTCGAAGATGTTCGGGAGATCCTCAAACGGCGCAAGAAGGAGGATAGCCGCGAGGTCGAACAACGGCGCCCGCCGGTCAAGAAAGTCGTACCCAAGCCTGCCGAGATCGTCGAGCCGGTGGCCAGCAAGCAGCAGCATGCACCTGCCAGCCTCGCCGATATTCTCGGGCTCGGTGGAGGATCGAGCGCAGCCACTCCGGGCGCCCCACAACCGGTGCCCCGCAAATGGAAAAAATTCCACAACCTTCTCGTGGAGCTCAGAGAACACGTGCGCACCAGCCTCGGCATGCACGCGGAGGACACGCTCAAACGGTCCCAGAAGGAAGATACCGGCGATATCTCGACTTCCTCCGATGCCGGGACGGACAATTTCGATCGTGATTTCGCCCTCAGCGTGGTCTCGAGCGAACAGGAAGCGCTGAAGGAGATCGAAGCTGCCATCAACCGGATTCACAATGGTAGCTACGGTGTCTGCGAAATCACGAACGAACAGATCTCGGAGGAACGTCTCGAAGCGGTTCCATTCACCCGTTTTTCACTGGAGGGCCAGCGCCAGCACGAGCTGACCGCTCGTCGCCGGACACAGCGCACCGGAGCCTTTCTCAGCGAGGGATCGGGTGACGGTGTGACCTTCGGGGACGACGATGGCGACAGCTAATCGGAATCGCGGCGATCTTCGCCTCGCATGGTGGAAACACCGCTGGCTCTGGGGCCTCGCCGCGACCATTCTCGTTTTCGATCAGGCGAGCAAACTCTGGATCGTTCATGGTTCGAACTACATCCGCGGGGCCACTCCGCCCTTGAGCGGGACCGAGGTGATTCCCGGCTTCTTCAACATCATCTATACGATCAACGAAGGAGCCGCATGGGGCCTCTTGAGTGGCTATGGCTGGGTCTTTGTGATCATCGCGTTTATCGTGCTCTACGGCATCTACCGGTTCCGGGCGGAGCTTGAACTCCGGCGCCTGCCCTACCAGATAGCGTTCGGACTGATCATCGGGGGTATTGTCGGAAACGTCGTCGATCGCATCGTCCGTGGCCACGTCGTTGATTTCCTCGATTTCGACCTTCAGTTCTATCGGTGGCCCACCTTCAATATTGCTGACTCAACCATCGTCCTTGGCGCCATCTGGCTCTTTCTCTACGGGCAGTTTTTCGATCGTCCAAAGCCCGCTCCCGATAATCGTCTCAACCCGCACGGACGGACCCTCTGAGAAACGGGACCGCAAAGGACGCATCGAACACAAAAGGTCGATTCAGCACTCCGCCCGCCCACGATCACGGCGGCAACCGCTGCGCACTCTCTACCGCAGGCCGGAAACCAGTTCCCGGGCCATTTTTCCCACCGCTGCGACGGCCGCCTGTGGATCGCCGAGATGGGCAGGGATACAGTTAACGAGGGCACTGCCCACAACCACGCCGTCCGCAACGGAGGCCACCGAGCGCACTTGATCGGCCCTTCCGATGCCAAACCCCACGACGACGGGCAGGTCAGCGTGCTGGCGAATTCGTTCCACCGCTTCACCGATACCGGAGGCAAGGTCCTCACGAACGCCGGTCACACCTTCCCGCGAAACGTAGTAGAAAAATCCGGTCGTTGCCCGCGCGACGATCGGAATCCGGCTGTCCGGTGTCGTCGGAGCCACGATGAAAACCGTCTTCAGCCCATGGCGCTTGCAAGCCTCAAGGACCTCATCGGACTCTTCCGGTGGCAGATCGAGCGTTAACAAACCATCCACCCCCGCCGCCCGCGCACGCTCCACGTAGGCATCGACTCCCCGACTGAGCACGAGATTGTAGTACGTGTAAAATACGATCGGGACCTCCGTGATCTCACGCAGCCGGCGGACGAGAGTGAACACGTCGTCCTGCCGGAGGCCCGACGCAAGGGCCCGCTGGGCGGCGTGTTGGTTGGTGAGGCCATCCGCAACCGGATCCGAAAAGGGCACTCCCAACTCGAGCACCTCCACCCCGGCTTCAACCAGTTCCCGACACACCTGAAAGGACGTCTCAAGGTCGGGATCGCCAGCGCAGATGTAAGCGACGAAGAGGGCGCGGTTTTCCTCTTTCGCCCGCGCAAAAGCAGTGCCGATTCGATCCATGGCCGAACTTGAAACCCCAATTGCCTGAAAAAACAACCTTCGAAATTTTCGGTCCCGCTCCGTGCCTGCTGAATTTCCTCGATTCCGGCGTATTCCCGCACAAAAACCGACGCCCTCCATGTCTCCCTCGCCACACCGCCGTTCCATCCAGTACCGCACCGGCGGCGACCTCGCGCTTGCAGACGTCATCAGGCTCTATCGTGCGTCCACCCTCGGGGAACGACGACCCGTTGACAGTCCAGCTGTCATCGAAGCGATGATCCGCAATGCCGATCTTATCGTCACTGCCTGGGACGGGGATGTGCTCGTCGGGATCGCACGGACCCTCACAGACTTCGTCTATGTTGCCTACCTTGCGGATCTCGCGGTGGACACCTCCTGCCAGCGGGAAGGAGTCGGCCGGACGCTGATCGAAAAAACACGCGAAGGGCTGGAACCAGGCTGCTTCATCACCCTCCTTTCAGCACCGCTCGCCAACGGGTATTATCCGAAGCTGGGCTTCGAGCATAATCCGCGGGCATGGACCCTGAAGCCCGAGGGCGAAAAGGCCTGACGTCATTCCGTCTCTGGTGTCTGGCCCTCCACAATCACATGGAGGGCGCGTTCCGACGCCAGGTACTGTTCCGCCAAGGCGAGAACTTCGTCCCGAGTGATCGCCGGATAATCGACGAACAGACTCCGCGCCCACTCGAGCTGCCTCGGATATTGATGACTGCCGAGAAGGACCGTCGTCAGCCAATAGCCGTTGTCACGCTCCTGCTCCCGCAAACTGCTCAGGCGGGGATTCAGGACGCGTTCAAATTCGTCCTCATCAAAGCCATCAGTCGCCAGTTCATCTCCGATCTCGTGAACAATATTGAGGAGGTGGGGAAGGCTGCCCGGCTCTGCGTCGATCACCGCGGCGGTATATCCGTAGTCGGTGAAAGTACCGCTCGAATGATTATACGCGTAGGGGCTGTAGGCTTCACCAATCTCCTCCCGTACCTTCTCCCGGAGCCGGTCGGAAACGATCCCCGCCATGACCGACAGGCGCCGCGAGAGATGGATATCCTTCTGATCCGCTGTCGGCCAGACAACCTGCAGCCGGGCTTTGGGATTGTCGGTAAGATAGGTGAACCTCCCCTCGCTGGCCGGTTCAGGCAGTTCCACGATGCGGGCTGAAGAATTTTCCGGGACAACCATTTCACGTTCTGGAAGTGCGCCAAAAGTGGCACCGACCGCTGCCACAACGACATCGGGATCGATGTCTCCCACAACGGCGATCTCCATCTTCTGACGGCTAAGTGCGGGCGTTAGCCATGCGCGCACCGACGCCAGCGTGTGCGCGGACATCACGGATTCATCCGGATACCCAAAACGCGGATCGCCTGACGCAAGGAATCGGGGCACTTCGCGCGCATATACCCCATCGAGGGTCTGCTCCAGCTGACGATAGAACTGCGGAATGATCTGCCGCGCCTGCCGCTCTGCTTCGGGCCGATAGCCCGGGGCGACCAGATAGGCTGCGAGCAACTGGAGCTGAAGGGTGAGATCCTCCGGAGTGGTTGTGCCCCGCAGGACAAACGATTCCGTTTCAACCGACAGGTCGGCCCCCACCGTGTGGCCCGCCAGAATCGTTTCGAGATCATCCACGCTGTGTGCCTCCAGCCCGCCCTGCGTAAAGGTGAGGCCGGCAAAGGAGTCCAGACCCGCCTGGTCCGGGGATAATCCCAGGAGGCCAGTCCCAAAGCGGACCGCCACGCGAATCCGGTTCTGCTCAAAGTCCGTCCGCTTCAGGCTCAGCACAACGTTGTTGTCGAAGATGACCTGTTCGGCATCGAGATCACGGAGATCATAACGGTCCACTATCGGCCCGGCGGGTCCGAAATCGGTATAGGCGAATTCGACCCGCTCCCCTTCGACAACTGGCTCCACCGGCTGCTCAAGATTCGCCCGGTAGGCCAGCTTCAGGTCGGGGTAAAGGCGGTCGATCTTCTGCGGTGTCTGCATCCGCACGAGACGCGAGGGATGATCCCACGCCGCCCGCAGCGATGCCAGCGCGTCGCCTACCGTAAGCTCGTCGAGAAGGTCGCCATACAGTGCAAGATCCTGTTTCGGATGACGAAACACCCGGTCCCCATGGATGGACGATGAGAGCAGGTTGGCGAGCACGCGGGACTCCCGCGTCGGGGCCTGCGCAGCCGCCCGCCTCAGCGCAGTGCGCTCGTTCGCGAGAAACACCGCCAGCTCCTCCTCTGTGAATCCGTATTCCAACGCTCGGCGGATTTCGGTCTGGATCGCAGCGAGGGCTTCCTCCCATTGTCCGGCATCGGCCACATTCGCCTGAATGCCTGCCACATGGGCAAAGTCGCTGATGTCGTAGCGGTAACTCACTGCCTGCAGAAAGGGCGGGTTGTCGGAGCGCGCCAGGCGGTCGAGGCGACGGTTCAACATCGCGACCGCCGCTGCACGCGAAAGCTCTTTCCGGCGTTCGGTCGACACGTCCGGTTTTCCTTCGTGGGGTGCCACCGTCGCCAGCGCGATCTCCGTTCCCGACAGCTCCCCATCGACGAAAACACGGTAGGCTTCGCCCCGGGGAAAAACCTGTCCGAGAGCGACCTCTTCCGTCGCCTCCTCATGGGCACGGACATCCCCAAAGTACTTCTCGATCAAAGAAACCGCCCGCTCCGGCTCAATGTCACCGACCACGATCACCGCAAGGCGTTCGGCGGAATACCAGGTTTCGTAGAATTCGAGGAGGTCCTCCCGCGTCAGCGACTGGGTATGCTCAATGGTCGCACTGATGCGGGCGGCGAACTTCGCGTAGGGCAACAGAAAGCGATAGGCGTCTTCGGCGGACCGTCGCCCGGCGGTGTCCCGGTCCCGGCGCTCACTGAGGATGATGCCACGCTCCTTTTCGACCTCTTCCGGCAGGAGAAGCGCCCCGTCGGCGTAGTCGCGGAGGGCCAGAAAAGACTGCCCAAGCGTCGCCTCTTCCGCATCCGGGAGCTCGAACATATAGACCGTTTCGGAGAAGCTCGTGTAGGCATTGGTGTGGGCGCCAAAGCCCATCCCCAGCCGCTGAAAAAGTCTCACCAGCTCCCCCGGAGCAAAATGTTCAGTTCCGTTGAACACCATGTGCTCGAGGAAGTGCGCCGCTCCGATCTGGTCATCGGATTCCTCCAGACGGCCGGCTTCGACCAGGAGCCGAAGGCTGAGCCGGCCCGGGGGCTCGCTGTTTGGCAGGACCGCATAGCGCAGCCCGTTCTCGAGGGTTCCCCATACAACCGCCGGATCCGCCTCAAGGTCGCTGATCTCATGGGCGAACGGTCGGGGATCGGCGGCGGTGAGCAAGCCGACGAGGAGGCACGGGAGGAGAAGCAGGAATAGGCGTGAGCGTTTGCTCTTGTTCATCAGGATGCGGACCATTGAATGCGTAAACCGTTGATGATTTGGCTTTACCGGATAATCTTCTTCCCTGCCCTATTCCTCGCCCTGCCCTACTACGGCTGGAGGATGTGGCGGCGCGGGGGCTATCGGAAAGACTTTTCGCACAGGTGGGGACGGCTGCGGAACCTGCCTGCGCGCCGTCCGGGTGTCAACCGCATCTGGATTCAGGCGGTGAGCGTGGGCGAGCTTCTCGCGCTCGGCCCCCTCCTCGAACACCTTGCCGCCAAGGGAGACACCGAGGTTGTCCTCACGACGACCACAAGCACCGGACGGCGGATCGCGGAGGAACGTTATCGCGCACGCACCGTCTGGCGGGGCATTTTCCCGCTCGACTGGTGGCTTTTCTCGCGCGCGGCCTGGAATCATATCCGCCCGGACCTCGTTCTCCTGATGGAGAGCGAGCTGTGGCCGGAGCACCTCCATCAGGCGGCGCGGCGGGGAGTTCCGGTGATGCTCATCAACGGCAGGATGTCGGACCGCTCCGCCCGTCGCTATCGCCGCTTCACCGCGCTCGCCCGGCCCCTTTTGAGTCCCTTGTCGGAAGTGCTCGCAGCCAGTGATGTCGATCGTGAGCGGTTCACCACCCTCGTCCCCCATGCCCGCCTCATGACGGCTGGCAACCTCAAGTTCGACTTCGGGGAAGAATCGTCGCTCACGACCGCGGAACGAACCGCCCTGAAACGGGAACTGGGATTTGCCGATGACGATCGGATCGTGGTCGGAGCGTCCACCTGGCCGGGTGAGGAACAGGCTCTCGCCCAAGCGGTGCTCGAACTCCGCCGCGACAATTTTTCCGTGCGTCTGCTTCTTGTGCCCCGCCACGCCGAAAGGCGCCCCGAAATCGAACGGGATCTACGGATCCTGACACCCTCGGTCCATTTCCGCAGCGACGCCGCACAGGCATCCGCTTCCCCCGATCTCTACGTCGCTGACACGACCGGGGAGCTGCGCCGTTTTCTGCAACTGGCCGATTGTGTCTTTATCGGAAAATCACTCCCCCCTCACCGGGAAGGCCAGACGCCGATCGAGGCGGCCGCGTATCAAAAATCGATCGTTTTCGGCCCGGGCATGTCGAACTTCCGGATGATCGCCGAAGAACTGATGCATACGGGCGGCGCCTCTCAGGTCGCATCGGCAAGCGAGCTCGCAGCGCACCTGCGAAGTCGTCTTTCAGATGACGAGACGCGATTTCTCGAAGGCCGCCGCGCACGGGAAGTTTTTGCCCGCCACCGGGGAGCATCCAACCGGATTGCCGAGGCGATTCATCGCCGCCTTCATGCTTGCGGTGGGAACTGTGAAACCCCTTATTGACCTCTTTTGCCTCCCTCAACGGTGTTATTCCGACCGATGTTCTCCCACTTGTTTTCCGGTTCACCCTCCTGGCGCCGTCGCGCCCTCACCTGTGCAGGATGCGGCGCCAGCCTTTTCCTCGCCAACACCCTCTTTGGCCAGGCTGGTGCGGCCTCTCTCACTTTTGAGTCACCCGAGCCTGTTTCGGAGGAGGCCCTCGCAGGGTTTCCCTTTTTCAGTCAACTCTACGTCTATCCCATCGTGCCGCAGCGAGCCGCAGGGGATGCGCCGATCGATGTTTCCCTCATCGTCCTCGATCGCTTCACAAGCTATCTGGAGGTGAATGAGCTCGTCGAAGGCGAGATCATCCGCGAACGCGTCACGACAGCGGAATACGCCGCCCTGAACCAGAACCAGACCCGGGTCTCCGAGGCCGGTGTGCTCGCCTTCAAGATCAAGGAGGCGCCGGACGCGAGCGCTGCCGGCAACGGAACGATCGGCTTCATCCGCACGTCCACCGCTCCGTCCGATCTTGCGCGCGGCCCCGTCGAAAAAGGATACCTCACGGGCCTGAGCGGAGACTTCGGCTGGGACTTCCGCGCCGCCACCCGGACCGCCGTTTTCGAAGGCCACGGCGCCCACTACGCTCCGGAGGCCGAACATGCTGATTCTTTCATCCTCGATACAGACGGGTCCACCGCTGCGATCCGCTCCTTCGACTTCCTCATCTCCGGATCGGATACGCGGCGCTGGATGCTCAGCAACACGCCGGTCTATCCGGTGGGCCCACGGCTTTTTGCGGACTCGACGAGCACCCGCACCTATCCGGAGGAATCCGAGTTCTACGGGGTCATGGTCCGAAGTGATGGATGGACGGCAGACGATCTCGCAGGCCTTGTGTCCGAGGACAGCAACCCGCGCGCGTATCTGAATGTAGTCTACGTCCTCCGCGTGTCGGACGATCAGGATACCGATGGAGACGGGATTCCCGACTTTATCGATCTGGCGCAAGCCCTCGAGGCCTTCCCGCTCTATGCCGATTTTGCCAGTGCTGAAGTGGATAACTGGTTCTACACCTCGCTTTCCGACGACTGGATTCACTCGACCGACCAAACCCCGTGGGACTACGCCAACAAGTTCGGGTGGACGTTTGTCCCGTCCGTCTCGACCCGCAACGACTTCTGGTTCTACGGAGACGCCTCCCAGCTCGGGTGGCTCTACACAACCCAAGAGTGGTTCCCCATCGTCTATCGCTACGCGGAGGGGAATAAGGACGGAACCTACCTGCGCTGGATCTCGACCGAGCAGATCGACTCCGTCAGACGACGGTCGGTGCTCTACAATTACTCGTCCGGCCGGTTCGAAATCATCGACTTTTAAACGACTCATGAGATTCGACGCATTTTTCCTGCGGACTTTCAGCCGTTTCGCGCTGGCTGCCCTCCTCACCCCTGTGGCAGCCACTGCCCAGAGTATTCCACCCAAAGTCTTCACGCAGGTTTCGTTCACGAAAGCCGAACAGCTCATCGCCGAACACGAAAACGCCTCCGTTACGGTCCAGATTTCTCAAGCGACGATGACGAATGTCGTCGTGCCGTTCACACTCGGGGGAAGTGCAACCCTCCAGATTGCACAACCGTCGGCGAACGGAGAAGGCGAATTGGAACTGAGCGACGGCGACTACTATCTTCCCGCAGATACCGACCCCGATGATGACAACGGCATCCTCTTCGACCCGGCGACAAAGTCCGGTGTCCTCACGTTTCGGCCGGGCGTGCGAAATCTGACACTGAATTTTGAGATCAACGACGATTTTGAGGAGGAACCGACCGAGCAGATCATCGTCTCGATCGATCCCGGTGACGAACCCACCATCTGGCAACCGGTGGCGCCTCTCACCCACACGATCACCATTCAGGACAACGATCCAATCGCATTCTGGATCGACCGCGAAGTTTATGAAGTGGCCGAAGGCAACACCGTGACCCTCGCCGTCCGGGCCAGCGCGCCGCCGCCGGGCGCCGTTGCCGTTCCCTTCACCTACACCTTCCAAACCGCAAGTGAGGATGACTTCGCCCGCTCTCAGGAAGGGAATCTGGAGATCTCGACTTCTCCCATCACTTTCTCGGCAGGACAATTGCAGGCCGGCATCAGCTTCACGACGGCCGCGGACAGGCTGGAGGAAGGAACGGAAACCTTCACCGTCAAGATCGGGGAGCCGCTCGTGGACGGTGCAAGCGTCGGATTTGAATATGATGCCAGTCCCACCACCGTCCGCATCCGGGATCAGGAGCCGGTGACCGTCGGTTTCAACACGACCAGCTTCCGGGAAACCAGCCAGAGCGCCACCCGCGTATCAGAAGGCGAGGCAATCGAACTGCCCATCACCCTGTCGGGTCGCGTGACCGAGCCGGTTGAACTCACTTTCGAATTCGGAGGAAACGCCGTTCGCCAACTCGAAGACAAGGAAGGCGACTGGAGCGCCAATCTCGACGACGATTCGACCTCCTTGACAATCGACCGTGGTTCCAACTCAACCACCCTTCAGATCCGGGCCATCAATGATATGGAGCAGGACGGAGACAAGTCTCTCACCATCCGACTCGCGTCCGCGAAACTCGCGACCAGTGGTGAGAGTCTGCCGATCCGCGACGAGGAGGGCCATCCCCGCACCTACACGATCACGCTCGTGGACAACGATCCCGTTTCCCTCGGGTTCGGCCGGGCCAATCCCTATTTTGATCCTGCCGACCCCGATTCCAAGCAACTGATCGATGACACCCGCGTCATCACATCCGAACGGAATGGCTCGATTACGATTCCGGTCTACCTGACGGGCTTGGCGCCCGAGACAGTGACCTTCGACGTGGAATTTCTCGACTCCGGCACCACCGCTACGCCTCGGGACTTCGACACGGACCCCAACGCTCACGATTGGGATTTCTATCTCTCCTCCGTCTTTGTGCCGACGCCCGGCGCCAAAGGAGAAGCCCGCATCGCTCCTGGATCCATCGCCTACTCGCTTGTCATTACCTTCAATGACGAGCAGGAACCACCCCTTCCCTACAGCCTCTACAAGCAGTTCCGGGATTCGAACGAACCCCTTCCGGAGCCCTACGACACGATCGAACGTGACGAAACCATCCGACTCCGCATCTCGAACGTGAACACGGCTGATTCGGGCGTTTCAATTCGCGAGGAAGCACGGGAAATCGAAGTGGTCATCAAGGAGATGCCCGACATCGACGTAACCGAACTCTATGACGGAGTCTTTCCGGCGAGTGAGGATCCCGTGCGTTCTCCCAAGACGGGCTTCCACGAAGTCCTTTTCACGATGACTCCGACGGATGAACACGACCTCTCACTCGAGGATTTTCCCGGTTACCGCTCGCTCAAACTGGCCTTTCGCCCCGGGATCTTCCATGGCCGTGACGCCGAAGGGAACGATCCGCTCCGGACCGTCTCCTTCACCGCGAGTGGCCCGGTGAATATCACTCCCGATGGCCAGTCCCCCTTTGCTCTCCTTCTCGACCCTCCCTATCAGGTTTACTACGCTGTGGGGACACAGTTCCACGTTGTCGACGAAGGCGAAGAGCGCGTCGACCGAGACTTTTTCAACGAGGCGAACGCCGACATCATTATCGCGGAACCCTATGTTCTTCAACCGATGAACTTCCCGATCCTCGATGATGACTTTCCCGAGCGACAGATCGAAGGAAACTTCACTTTCGAGGATCCCCTCGACTTTACGGTCGAGTTCAGCAATCGCGGTCGCCGGGATTTTGAGGCGAGTCGGCTCGATCCGTCACGGGAAGATGCGGTTCGCCTCCTGATTTCACCCGTCGGAATGGCGCAGGCCTCGAAGACCGAATTCACGGGGGACATCCTCGCCCTCACGGAAGAGGCAAATGGAGAAATTCTGATCGAGTTCTCCAACCCGTCCCGGACCGATTTTCATATTGAATATCTGACCGAGGAGGGCATCTGGAAACTCGCCCAGCCTGGCCTCATGTCCAGCCCTGGCACCCGGATTTTCTGGAAAGACACGGGGCCACCCAAGACTCATCCCCACCCCAGTGATGCGCAATTTCGCATCTATCGGATCACCAATTGACGCGTCCTCCATGACTTTTCGCTCCACCATATCGATTCTTGTCATTGCCGGCCTGGGCCTGGGGCCGGCGGTCCTCGAAGCGCAGCGTCCCGTTTACCGTCGACTCCCGCCGGACCAGCAAAAGACAACGATTTCGTTCTCCGCCCGAATGCTCTTCGGCGTGCAGCTCGACCTCGCCAACCTCGGAGAGGTGGGCTACCCGACCGTCGATCCGCAGCTCATTCCGGAAGGACAGGTCGCCTACGTGTTCAACAACGGTCAGATCCTTTTCGATCCCGACGCAGACTTTACCTCGGACTTCAGTTTTGCCTGGGAAAATGCCCATCTCGAGGATTCGCCAACCGCACTGGATCCGAATCGCCAGGTGGCGACCGGTTTCGATGTGAGCCGCTTTCGCTCCCAGAGTACCGGGGCCACGGGAAGCGCGGATCCGGATTCCAGCTACGGATGGGAGGTGAGTTATCAATATCAGTGGGGTAAACGGACCGACCGGTTCCGCTTTGGCTACCTTGCCGGTTTCGCCGTCAACAATCTCGATTTCGGGTATCAAAACACCGTTACCGGCCGCGGGATTTTCCAGTCCATCACGATCGACCTTCCGGACGGCCAGGAAATTACCTACGTGCCCGGCGAATCGATCTACATCGGGGATCCTGAAAGCGGATACTACCTCGAGCCCGGCGTCAGCTTTCCCGGGGACCTCGGCGACCTCGAAGAGTTTCTCAGCGGTTACTGGGACTGGAGCACCGGAGAGTTCATCGAGACCGATTCACGGGTCGCGACGAACCTGAGCTACGATGGCATCATGGCCATGGTGCGCCTCGGCCCGACCTTCAGCTGGCGAATCATCAAGGACCTCAACCTCGATCTGAGCGCGGGCGTCCTTGGCATGTATCTGAACAGCAAGATCACGCTGCAGCAGGCCCTCATCAACCTGCCCACCTCGAACAATTATGTGGACCGGGCTCAAGTCGAGACGAGCGATTACCTGCTCGGGGTCTTCGGGGAGGGCTCGCTTCGATATCAGATGACCGACCGCGTTGGCTTCTATACCGGACTGATGTATTTCAAGACCCAGGACGTGAAGAGCAAACAGATCGGGACCGCTGAATACGAACTCGGCCTGGACACTCCCCTCATTGGCACCGCCGGCATGCGCGTGGCGTTCTGACCCCGCCATATTCCAGACCGCGTCGATCCCGGCAAACGCGGCGCTTGCCCACTCTCCCCAGGGTAAGCAGGAACTCGACTCAAGCCGAACGGCCAGCGGACGATATATGCTGTCTGCATGGTCTCGCTCTCCCGCAGTTTCTCCGCATCCCGGAGTCGCCGGTCTCAGGTCATTTCCCCGCCGCTTCTCCTGACCCTGCTTCTGGCTCTCGGAACCCCCGTCCTGACGGCACATTCGAACGCCGAAATCCACGATTCCCTCCTCTTCGGGAATTTCGCCCAATCGAGCGATGCCACCGCTGAAAGGATCGTCGAACTCCACCTGCAAGCGCGCGGCGGACGGGAAGCCATCGACCGGATTATAAGTCTCAGACGCGAAGGCGCCCTCCGCGAAGGCCGCACCGATCATCGCTTCACCTGGCAGTGGTCCCGCTCCTCCGGGGCGCGTGAAGACCGCACCCGGGAACTCCGCGGGCGGCACCACCACCTTGTGCGCGTCGCCAACCCCCAAACGACCTGGGGCCAGACGATCGGGCCGAGCCTTGCTGATCCCCGTGAACTCGACGATGAAGAAGCCGCCGCGCTTCGCTGGGAAGGCGATCTATACTCCGGCGTTCACCGTTCCTTTCTCGAAGGCTCCGCATCCGGGGTCATTCTCGCATTCGCCGGAGAAGCCCGCCTCCATGGGAAAGCGGCCTATGCCATCCAGGTTCGCCATACCGACGGGCGGAAAGGCGTCTACTACTTTGCGCGGGACTCCTTCCTGCTCCTTGGTGTCCGCTTTCGCGAGCAGTTCGCTGACCGTATGGTAACGGTTGAGGCGATCCCCACAGGCTACGTGAGGATCGAAGGCGTTGTCTTTGAAACCGGGTTCGACTATCGCGTCAACGACGCCGTCTACCGGAGCGTGCGCTTCGAGCACACCGCGACCAACCCCCGCACCGATCCCTCCGTTTTCCGCAAACCGGAAGTCGTCGAGGTCTGGTTACGCTCCTGAGAAGGCCTTTCCTGTCCCCCGGTTCCGCCGCCGCCAAAGCGGGGATTCACGCTCGAAGATTGCAACCCGCGCCTCGCCGGTGAGACTTTCCTGCACGTGGACCTGAATCTCGAGGAAAAGACCGCGCGGATCAATGTCGGCGAACTCGCCGGCTTCGCCCTCGCCCCTCGGTTCATGGAAGGAACCCCCACCGGCCAGTGGCGCCTCACGGCTGGAATGGAATGGCACAAGACACTGCAAAACAAGGCCGTCGCAGCAGCACCTTCCGGCCATGTCCGAACCGAGGTTCCCATCACGGCGACCTGGCCGCTTGAGAATTGGCAGGTCCGTATCAGCGGGCGCATTGACGAGGTCGATTCCACTGCCGGAGCGGTCTGCTTTCGCGAGATCAAGACTGTGCGCATGTCTCTCCCCGCGGATCCGGAAGATCTGAGGGAACGATTTCCTGAATACTTCAACCAGCTCTCCATCTATGTGGCTCTCTCTCAGGTCCTGCCGGAGTGGAGTCAGCAAACCGTTCGGGGAGAACTCGTCTTTCTGGATCTGGATGATGGTTTCACCCAGAACATTGCTCTCGATCCGGGGGAGGCGGAGCATCGCCACCGGTTGCAGCTGGCGGAGTTTGGGAAATTCTTGCGGTTGCGCGCGGAGTCCCACCACTCCCACGCCCGCCTCGTGCTGAAGGCGCCCTTCGCGCAATGGCGCCCGGGACAAGCAGAAGCAGCGGATGCACTGCGCACCGCACCCGAAAAAGGAAATGTGGTCCTGTTCGAGGCGCCCACCGGCTTCGGCAAGACCGGACTCGCCCTCGCATATGCGCTGGAGGCACTCCAAACCGGCCGTGTCTCCCGGGTGGTCCTGCTCACCGGAAAATCCTCCGGGCAGGAGCCAATCGTCAGCCAGTTGAGCCGCTCGGTGGGCGAAGCTTCCGGTCTCCGATTCCTCCAGATGCGCAACCGGAATGAGCTCAGCACGCCCGGAGCCGGTGCCGACCGCAATCCCCACTCCATGCGGGAGCGTTGGCGCGAGACTGGATTGCGGCTGGAAGATCTCTTCGAAGGAGCGACAGTTTCTCCCGAATCCCTTCGCCGCCAAGGGGAACGCTTCGATCTCGATCCCCACAGTCTTGCCCGTGCCCTCCTCGCGCTCGCGGATATCTGGATCGGGGACTACAACTACCTCTTCTCTCCCGGGAGCGCCGGGGTCTTCGTCGATGTCATTGGATTCGATCCGCGCCAGACCCTCCTCATCATTGATGAGGCGCACAACCTCGCCAGCCGCGTCGCCGGCGCATGGTCACACCGCTTCGAAGCCGCCGAATGGCACCTCCTCGCGAGCGAGATCGCGCAGCTCGACTGGCCCGCCGGCTGCGTTCGCGCAGTCCGTCACTTCGCCGAGTATCTCGACGCCTTGCGCCCCTGCAATGATCTCGATCATACGCATTATCTCGAAGGCAAGAGCGCTCTCCGGGCTGTCGCCGAGCACGTCGCCCAGACGCCCCTGCGGTGGGAGGAGGCCAGCGAGTTTGCGGTGGATGCCCTGTGGAAAACTCCCGCCGCCGCCACGGCTCTCGAAAACAGTCTGATCGCGATGCTCGCCTGGGTTCCCGCACCCGGGATCTGGTCGCTCACCTGCCTGGATGCCGCCGCCGAAATTGGTCCCCGGCTGCAACAGTTTGGCCAGGTGGTCGCGATGTCCGCGACATTGAGCCCCATCTCCGACCTCTGCCCTCGCCTTGGTCTCGCCGATCCCCATCCCGGAAATGCCCCCGGCGCACCCGTTTTTGTCGAGGCCCAGGCCCCATGGCGAGACAACGCCTATCGGGTCGCCATCGACGCGCGCGTGGATACCCGCTTTCATCATCGGGAACGATCGATGCGGACGACCGCACAGACCGTCATCGAATTCTCGGCCGGACAACCCGCTCCCATCGCAGCATTTTTCTCCTCCTATCGATATGCGGAAGACGTCGCTCGCCTCATCGAATGGGAAGCACCGCATGTCCGCGTCTCGGTCCAGCCGCGCGGCCTCTCGCTCCCTGAGCAGGAGATGTTCCTCGAAGAATGTCTCCTCACCGCACACGTCCTCTTTCTTATCCTGGGCAGCAGCTTCAGTGAGGGAATCGACCAACTCGGCGGACGCGTGACACGGGCCATGGTCGTGGGTCCCGCGCTTCCCGAAGTGAACGCCGTCCAGGAAGCCATCCGGAAAAGTCGTCACGACCGAGGGGAAAAGGATGCCTTTCGCTCCGCCTATCAACTGCCCGGAATGACCCGGATTCACCAGGCCCTCGGGCGCCTCGTCCGCGCTCCCGGCCAACGGGCCGATATCCTCTTGCACGATCGACGCTTCGCCGAACCCGGGTATTTCAATCTCCTCCGCCCGGAATTTCAGACGGCTTCCATTCTCCGGGACCAGAACGCATGGGAAGCCTGGTGCGAAGGATGACTCGCCACCGCTGAGGCTGCTGAAAACCGCTCCCCATGCCGATCCTCGGACATACGTAAAAGGCTTCCGAAAAGAATTTGCCAACGATCGTCAAAGGCGCAAAGGTCCGCCCTTTTCCTCAATCTTTGAAATCAATGGCATCAGAACTCAACGGCAACGTCCTCGTCGCTCAGAGCGGCGGCCCGACCGCGGTGATCAACGCCAGCCTCGCGGGAGTCATCAGCGAAGCGCTTAATCACGAATGCATCGAAGAAATCTTCGGAGGCCTCAACGGGATCGAAGGCATCCTCCGGGAAGATTTGGTCGATCTTGCCGAAGAGAGCCAACAAACCATTCGCGGCCTCCGCACGACGCCCTCCTCTGCGCTCGGAACCTGTCGCTATAAATTGCGCAAAGAGGCTGATTTCCAGCGCCTCATCCAGGTCTTCCAGGCTCACAACATCCGCTATTTCTTTTATATCGGAGGCAACGACAGCCAGGACTCCACCGCCAGGATTTCGGCCCACGCCCGCGAAAGTGGGTGGGAAATGCGCTGTATCGGCATTCCCAAGACCGTCGACAACGATCTGGTGCTGACCGACCACACACCCGGCTACGGCTCGGTCATCAAGCATGTCGCCACAACCGTTCGCGACCTCGCTCAGGACGCTGCCGCGATGGGCCAACATGATACCGTTTACATCCTCGAAGTGATGGGCCGCAGCGCCGGTTGGATCGCGGCCGGTGCGACCCTCGCAAAACGTCGGGATCACCCCGAAGACCCGCCTCATATCATCTGCTTGCCGGAGGTTCCATTCGAACCCAATCGCTTTCTTGAAGACGTAACACAAGTCCTCAAACGCGAGACCTACTGCATCGTGGTGGTCGGCGAAGGCCTCGTCGACGAAGATGGTGACTATCTTTCCGCCTCCTCCTCGGCCGATGCCTTCGGCCACAGCCAGTTGGGCGGAGCCGGGCAATATCTCAAGAACCTGCTCGAACAACACGTTTCCGGGATCAAGGTCCGCG
Source organism: uncultured Puniceicoccaceae bacterium (assembly GCA_964629165.1). Taxonomy (GTDB): domain Bacteria; phylum Verrucomicrobiota; class Verrucomicrobiia; order Opitutales; family Oceanipulchritudinaceae; genus CAWVVV01. The sequence continues at coordinate 3,881 of CAZVQJ010000024.1, read as the reverse complement.
CCAGCAACCCCGGTCATACGCAGCGGGCAGCCGCCATCAATATGTCGAAAACCGACAACGATGAGGCGTTTCTCGTCGGCACCGCGGCGGTAAGCGCGGCAATCAGCGGCGTGACCGACAAGATGATCACGCTGGTGCGCGGCGACCGGGATCAATACAGCTGCGAAACCGGCCTCGCCGATCTTGAAGAGGTCGCCAATGGGGTAAAACAGCTGCCCGGAGGATGGATCAATGAAGATCGGATTTCGCTGAACTTCCAGTTTGTGAAATACGCCCTCCCCCTCATCCAGGGCGAGGTCGCGGTGCCGCGCGAGAACGGACTTCCTGCGTATGCGACGCTGGCACGACGCCGTGTGGAACGGCTCCTTCCTCCGCACGATTTCGAGACCTCCGTCTCCTGACGCTTTCGCCAGCGTTGAGGCCGGCAGTCTGCTATAATCGTCGCATGAAAATCGGACTCGCGCAGATCAACACGGTTGTCGGAGACCTCAACGGAAACCGGCTACGAGCCCTCGACGCTTACAGGCAGCTCGTCAGGAGCGATGCCGAGCTGGTGGTGTTTCCGGAACTCACGCTGACCGGGTATCCGCCACGGGACCTCCTCTTCAAGAGCGCCTTTGTAAGCGATACCTACCGTACACTCGAAGAGTTCAGCCAAGAGATCGGGACGGTTCCGGCCGTGATCGGGTGCGTCGTCGCCCATGCTCGCCCGCGAGGTCGACCGTTTCTCAACGCAGCTGCATGGTGTGAAAACGGCCGGATCGGCACCATTGCCCACAAGACTCTCCTCCCCTCGTATGACGTCTTTGACGAGGATCGCTACTTTGCTCCCGCCGATGCTCCGACCATTGTCGAATGGCGCGGACAGCAGATCGGGATCACGATTTGCGAAGACATCTGGACCGGATCTGCCGTCGATACGAGCAAGCACTACGACCGGGATCCGCTCGGGGTGCTGAAGGCCTCCGGAGTCGACCTGGTTCTCAACCTTTCCGCCAGTCCATGGCACCGTGGGAAAGACTCCACCCGGGAAGAAATCGTGCGGCGCGCCGCTCAGCATGTCCAGGCCCCGGTCGTCTACATCAATGCCGTCGGCGGAAATGATGAACTGATCTTCGACGGGCATTCCATGGTGGTCCTCGCCGATGGCCGCTTGCATGCAGGCCTCGCTCCCTTCGAAGAGGACGCTGCCGTCATCGACCTCGAGCAAAGCGGAAAGGTGCACCCGCAGTTTCAGCGCGATGCCTGCCCAGACATTTTTCACGCCCTCGTTCTCGGACTCCGCGATTACGTCCATAAGAGCGGATTCCACAAAGCCCTGATCGGTCTCTCCGGAGGCCTCGACAGCGCCCTCACCGCCGCGATTGCAGTCGAAGCGCTCGGTGGCGAAAATGTCGTCGGCGTCAGCCTGCCTTCCGATATTTCCAGCCAACATAGTCGCGACGACGCGCGGGCACTGGCCGCGAACCTCGGCATGGCTTTCCACACGATCAGTATCGTCGGCGTCGTCGAGGCAGCGGAATCCGCACTCGCACCTCTCTTCAAAGGAACATCTCCCGACGTCACGGAGGAAAATATCCAGGCCCGGGCGCGCGGCCTCCTCCTGATGGCCCTCTCCAACAAGTTCGGGGCCCTCCTCCTCAGTACGGGGAACAAGAGCGAAATTGCAGTTGGCTATTGCACCCTCTACGGCGACATGGCGGGCGGACTTGCCGTCATCTCCGACGTGGCCAAAACCGATGTCTTTGAGCTTTCCAGATGGATCAACCGCGAGAAGGAAGTAATTCCCTGGAATACGATCAACAAACCGCCCTCCGCCGAGTTGCGGCCAGATCAAAAAGACGAGGATTCACTGCCCCCATACCCCGTTCTTGACGGGATTCTCCGGCTCTACGTCGAAGAAGGGAAATCCCGCCACGAGATTGTTGCGGCCGGTTACGAACGAGAGGTCGTGAATCAAGTCGTGCGCATGGTCGATCTAAACGAATACAAACGGAAACAGGCTGCCCCGGGCCTCCGGATCACTGCCCGTGCCTTCGGCGTCGGCCGACGCATCCCCCTCGTTCAGCGATACATCGACTGAATCGCCCCTGTGCGAGTAGTTCCTCCGTGGCTGGCCGACAGGGTGAACTCGCGACATCCTGCAGGCCGGAGTGGCCGGTCAGACAACATCACTTGGCGGGTCTTCCGAGTTTTCCTGAACGCTTCGCCGAGCGTATAAAAAACGGCCACGCTCCTGACTCGTGGAGCGTGGCCGTGCAAGTTACGACGAACAGTCGGTTCTAGAAGTCGATTCCAGCAAAGAACCGGACCGATCGGCCACGGGCAAACACATAGCCATACTGGTCCTTGTCGTTATTGATGTTGTCAATGTTCAGGGCCAGACGCAGGTCGTAGCGGTCGTCGATGCGCGTCTTGTACTCGACGAACGCATTGATCGTCAAACGGGAGGGGGTCCAGAGTTCCACCAGTTCCTTCGTGCCTTCAACGTATTCAACGTTGCCGCCTCCGGAAGTGAACCCGGTGAACCACATCCGATTGTCTTCCCAGGTTCCACCCCCGCCGATCGTCCATGCCGAGAGGGCTTCAGAGAGATGGGCCAGATGGTAACGAACCCACAAGTTTGCGGTGTTTTCCGGAGTATCGTCGGCCGCACGCCCGTATTCAGGGATGGCGGCGTGATAGGTGGACGTGTCCTGAATATCTGTATACACATCCGGCGCCGTGAGCGTACCGTCGAGGGTGCCATAGTTGTTGTCCGATGCGAACCATGATCCCGCCGGCCAATACGGCGCACTTACGAACTGATACGTCTGGGTGGTCACCTCACGCTTGACGTGCGAGAAATTGAAGAGGATCTGCAATTCCGGGATCGGGGTGAAAATGAAGTTCGCATCAAAGCCTTCCGCTTTGTCGTTCATCCGGACAGAGGCACCCGAACCATCCGGCGCATTGCCATACCCAACACTCCCGTCGCCAAACCGGTAGGGCTGACCGCCAGTGTAGTAATAATTCCCCTTCCAACCCGGGGCGAGGTGGACCGCGGTCATGAACGCAGCCACGTCCGGATCACTGTAGTTTGCGAGCGGGAAATAAACGTCACCGGTGTAATTCGGATTGTTCGTATTGGCTTCCGACTCCCATGCCCAATCCCAGAAGGAGCCTGCCCGCGGACCGTACTCGGAGTAATCAGCCTGCTTGGTCGGAGAGGCGGCGACCTCGTCAATCAAATCGTGCCAATAAGGGGACCACATTTCCTTCGCCACGGCGGTGGCCTGCTCCACGGTCATCCCCTCGGCTTCATGTATGCCATGCCAAAAAGCATCGGGAGTCGCGTACCACAGCACAGCTGCGTTCGGAAGACTTGGGTCATAGCCCTTGATCTCCGACTGGTAGGGGCTCGGTGCCCACCAGAGGAACTTCGGCTGGTCTTTACGTTCAATCCGGTAGGCGCTGATCGTTCCCGCCAGCTTTCCGTCAAAAAGGTTCAGTTTGATGCCGACCTCAACGTTCTCTGCCTCCGTGGACGGCAGGATGTTTCCATTCCCGTCCCGGTCATAATAGTTCGGCACGAGCCCGGTCGAGAAAACTCCGAAGACAGAGATACCATCATTGAGGCGATAGCTCAGCCCAAGCTGGGGGCTGGTCCCGGTCGGCGCTCCATCCACGGTCTGCCGGATCTCCGTCTCCTTGCTTTCTTCCCAGATGTAATCGCGCACTTCGCGGGCGTCGGATCGATCCCAGCGAAGGCCTCCGACGAGAGCAAGCCGGTCGTTAAAGAACTCCCCCTGATAGACTGCGTAGTAGCCGAGATCCCAGGTGTTTTTCTTGTCGTAATAAAGCTGGGTTTTTGGATTGTCCGGAAGGCCATCCCCTTGGGT
>CAZVQJ010000023.1:0-22824 GCA_964629165.1 uncultured Puniceicoccaceae bacterium | reverse complement strand
GATCCCGAAGGAACGCCCATCCCGACCCGCAGTGTTTCTGCGCTGAACGCCTCCGGCGTGGTGCATGTCGATAGTCCCCTCTATCTGAACGACCCGGCGGCGACCGAGAAGGGCTCGAACTACCGCAAGATCCTCCTCGATATGCAGGAAGGCGACGGTGGCAGTGTCAACGCGGTGCACATGGACATGTGGTTCGACCTCGACATCACGCCTCTCGGCTCCTCGCGCGGGTATCTCATCGAACTCAATTTCTCCTACGAATCTCCCGGCATCAGCTATGTGCCCCCGCAAAACAATAGCGTGCGCATCATCCGATCAGGAGGCGCCTCCAACTCATGAGAACGCGCCCTGACCCTGCGTCCCGCCCTGCGGGTGGTTTCACTCTCGCCGAAGTCATGATCGCGATGAGTGGTGCCGTTCTCCTCATGGCGATTTTCCTCAGTGTGTATCAGGATACCTCCAAGATCGCGTTCCTGAGTGGGGAGCGTAACCAAATCAACCGCGACATCCGCACGATCACCGGGGAAATGTCCACCCATGCGCGGGCGGCCAATTATTTCGTGGTCTACCGGAGCTTCTCGTCGGGGGATCGCAACGAACCTGAGGACCGCCTCCTCGAGGGCAACTCGGGGGACTTCCTCGTTCTCGTCTTCCAGGGGGATCCGGGCAATGTGCAACTCCTCCAATCGCGCCCGACGACGCGGATCGTCGGTTACTATCGCGCCCCTTCCGGATCCGGCAACGGTGCCTCCGCCGGGCCGGTCCGCAAATTCGACCTCACGATCGACGAGGATGACCATTATGAACCGCTTGAGGAACTGCTCCCCTCAGCGTCATCCGTCGACAAATTCAGCACTGTCATCGAGCTCTCCGAGGGGCTCGCCGATGGCAGGCTCTTCTACAACCTCTGGGGCCGCTCCGTCATGGTGAATGGAAAGATCATCCATGGGAACGCCGCCAAACGCGTCACCGATACGTACAACTTTACGATCTCTCCGCGCGGCCAACAGGGATAAACTTCTCTTCTCGCTCCGTCATGTCCTCCTATTCCTCCTTCCTCCATCCGTCCTCCCGCAGGGGCTCTGCCCTCCTGTCAGGTCTCGTCCTCTGCATCGCGATTGGCGCCGTCGTGGCGGCGATCCTGCGTTCCAGTTCCTCCGAATCCCGGCTCAACGAGTCTCATTTCATGACCCTGAGCGCGCGCAATGCGGCCGAAAGCGTGGTCGATTACGGTGTTGGCCAACTCGTGAAACGCTGGGAGAGCCAGGTGAGCTTCCGGGATAACGAACTGGCCCCGGCGAACGCTCCCCTCACCCTCACCGAGGAGATCCAGACGTTCCTCAGCGATGGCGGCATCGTGACGAGCAGTTTGTCGCTGATCGGCGGTGCCATCCCGCCGAACGCGCAGTTTTATATCGATCCGGAGGATCCAGCCAATCGTTTCGACCCCCAGAGGGGGAAGATTGTTCTCGCCCGGGACATCCATGTCTATGGCCGCGCGACAGCCACCCACCCGGTCCTCGGAGAGCGCACCGCCCACGCCGTCCAGACCCTTCAACTGCGGGACGCACCTCTTTTTTCTCACGCTGTTTTCTACAACATGGATCTCGAGTTCCACCCGGGTGCCGCCATGACGATGGACGGACCGGTTCACGCAAACGGAAACATCTGGGCCGTTGCCAAGAACGATCTCCACTTCACGAGTGTCGTCACCGCTTCGGGTGATTTCCGCATCGGGATGATGCGCAGTCGCTACCAGGGCGATTGGAGTTCGATGTCCGGTGAAAGCGATCAGAGCGGCAAATACGTGAAGATCCGCGACCAGAACAGAGTCTATCGGGATCCCTACCGGGGAAGCGGCGCCATCAACAAGGAGTCGAGCTACTACACAAGCGTCTCAAGCGACTTCAGCGGTACCGGCTATGAAACCTGGCGCGAATTTTCCTCCAACAAGTGGCATGGGAATCTCCAGACACGTGACCATGGCGTGCCCACGCTGAACCCGATCGGATACAGCGACTACGTCCCGGATTACACCGGAAGCACGGAGGTGGCAAATCACGCCTACGCCATCATCGAACCGAACCTTCCCGCGACCAGCCCGTATCACAAGGGTGCCGGGGAAGAGGAAAAATTCGCGCGCAAGGCGGGCCTGATCATCCGGATCCACCGCGATGAGAAGGCTCCGTTTGGAAAAGATGACGACCGTGGCACCGATATTCCCGCTCACGCCGTCCGCCTGCGCGAACGCCCGGATGCCGATGACGGATGGACGTCGTACGCACGGGAATACTACAACTACAACCGGGAATATGTACGAAAATACGACCTTGGCTGGCGTGGCACCTATGCGCCCCCGCCCGTGCCACGGGACTATTCCTCGCGCTACTACATCTCCTTCGCGACTCTCGACCGCACCAGCCATACCGAGCCGAACAGCCCTCTCGACACCAATGAGGTCACGAAAACCGTGATCGATGAGGATGGTAACAGCGTGCAGCGGACCTTCACGGAAGTCGTGGAGATTCCGGTTTTCATGGATCCTGAGTTCCAGCACGATGAAGGCCCCGCTTACTCCAGCGGAAACCGCTACGACTTTGCCCGTAGCAAGATCAGCGAAGGCTATGAACTGCGGGCGCAGTTCGACGAAATGTTCGCCGTTCACCCGGTCGTCTACGAAAAGGACGACAACATCGATTACAATGGTGATGGCGATAAGAACGACCTTATCAGCGGCATGATCGACAAGCGCATCGAGATGGCGGGTGGGACCGCAAACAAGGAAGCCTCCCGCCTCAATGTGATCGAGATCAACCTCGCTGCATTCGCCCGCCAGGTGGAGGACGATCTCGGGGATATTTTCGAGAACTATTACATGCCGCACAAGTATAACGGCGTGGTCTATGTGGAGTTCCCGACCGACAATGACCACACGCCTCGTACCACTGACCGCGTCGTCCGCAGCGTGCAGAACATGGCCCTGATGCTGACCCAGGCGGGCGGCTCGGATCCCGACCGGGGCCGCGTCCCGGATCCTTCCTACAATATCGGAGAGCCCAACCGCGACCGTGGATTCACGCTCGCCACGAACAGTGTTCTCTATGTCCGCGGACACTTCAATGCAGATGGCAATATGAGCACGCCCTCGGGCGGCCATCCCTTCACCGAATCGGATAACCCGGGCGATACGGATCCGCCCACTGCGCTTGCCGCGGACGCCATCACGATTCTCTCCCCGAGCTGGAGGATGAAGAATTCCGTCCAGACGAAACCGACTGCCAGCAGTGTCGAAATCAGTGCCGCGATCGTTTGCGGTCTCGTCCCCACGAACAAGGGCGGACAGACCATTTCCAGCGGAGGTTCGCATAACTTTCCCCGGTTTCTCGAAGAGTGGAGCGGCAAGACCGTCCGCTATCGTGGTTCGATGGTCTCCCTCTTCGAGAGCGAGATTCAGAACCAGGGCTGGAGCACAAGCTACTATGGAGCGCCCAAACGCGAATGGGGCTTCTTCGCCGAATTTGCACGTGGAAACTATCCTCCGGGAACTCCGAACGTGCGCTCCTACCGGAAGGTCGATTTTCGCTACCTTTCCGCTGGCGACTTCAGCACCCGGCTCGATGCACTGCCGTGGAGTGTCACCCTTCCCTGATCGATCGACATGATGTTCCGCTCCCTCCTCCCGCTCCTCGCCGGCGCGTCCATCGCCCTCGCGACCTTCAGCGGTGCCCCCGCGGCCACCGCCAGCGAGTCAGGCCGCCCCACTCCTGCCCGAATCCGCGCGATGCGTGAGCAGGCAGCGACCGAACGTATCCGGATCGAAGCGGAGGCGAGAGCCCAGGCAGAAACCGCGACGTTCGAATGGCCGACGGCTCCCCAGGCTGCCATCACCTGGAAGGTGGAAGACCTCGAGCTCGATGGCTTCACCGTGACCCACAGTTTTCTTCGGACGCCGCAGCATACCTTGTCGGCGGAAATGCTCCGGGAATTCAGCCCCCGCAGAAGGGGGTCGGGACACCTCGCGGCCGGGCTTGTTCTGGGAAATGCGGTGCGGGCAGATATCCTCATCGAATGTTTTTCTTTCCGCGGACAGTCCCTCCTCCCCGACCTCGAACCGGCCAGCATCGCCCGCTACCAAGCCAGCCTTGCGAGCGCTTATGACGACGCCAAAGTCGAATTGATCGACCGGAATCGATCCCTCCATACCTTCGGTCCGCCAACCGCTGATCTGAATACGCGTCGGGTGCGGTTTCGCCTTCACCGCGAACCGGACGAAGCCGGCAACGCCGCCCTGCCGACCGAGGTCGTCGATTACCTCGTCCCGCTCCCCGGCGAACTGCTGATCGTTCGCTTCTCCGCCCCGCCCGATCTTTTCAAGAAGGCATCCGAAGAACTGGAACGTTTTCTGACCCAGCTGAAGCTCGAGGATTCACGCGTCACCACGGTCGCGCGGTAGCGCTTCGGGCGGGGACGCCATTTCGAGGGGTCCAGGCATCGATCGACCGACGAAAATCGCCACCGCTGCGATCAGGCCGGTCTCCCCCTTGCCCTTTTTCCTTCTCTTGTGCGTGCGTCGGGGTATTGTCGCCACCCTCGCAGCATGGTATCAGAAGTCACCCATCGGCCGGAATCAGATCCGGTTCGGCAGTTTTCGGTCTTCACCGACAACCGGGTCGGGCGGCTGCACGAGCTTGTCCAACTGCTCGCCGCCCATGATGTCCACGTTGTCGCGATTAGCCAACTGGACACGACCGAGTGCAATATCATCCGCCTCGTCGTGAACTACCATGAGGCCGCCCGCGATATCCTCCGTGAGGGCGGATACACCTGTGTGGAAAGCGAACTTCTCGCGGTCGAGCTGGATACGGAAGCCCGCTTGCGGTTTATCACCGCCGCCTTTGTGGAAGCAGAGATCAACGTGCATTATCTCTACCCCTTTCTCAGCCGTCCCGGGGGACGATCGGCCCTCGCGGTCTGCCTCGAAGACAATGACCTCGCCCGATGCGTCCTCGAAGCGAAGGGCATCAAGGTCCTTGATCAACGCGACATCGCACGTTGAGGACACCTGCCCTCTTTATCAGTCCTCCTCTTGCGCCGGCCGCGCCACCCGTTGAAGAACGGCCCGGGAGACGGCGATGCCCTTGTGGAACAGTCCGAGGTGCAGACTTTCATCCGGAGCGTGGTGCCGATCATCCGCCGTAAACACCCCGATCATGAGCGAGTCGAGATTCAGCATTCGCTTGAACGCGCCAATGATGGGAATGCTCCCACCCTCGCGCAGATAAACCGGAGCCTGCCCAAAAATTTCCACCGCAGCGTCAGCCGTCGCCGCGAACGCCCGGGCAAGCACCGGGTTCTGGTCGGCCGGTGTGTCGGGGCGTCCCGGTGGCACCACCCGATAAGCGGGGCCATGGTGCCCTTCGCGAATCGTCAGGCGCACTTCCTTCGGGCACCGTTCCTGCAAAGTCTTGCTGACGCACGCGAAAACTTCCTCCGGTTCCTGATTCGCCACCAGCCGACAGCTGATCTTCGCAAAGGCCCGCGCAGGAATAATCGTCTTGTCCCCTTCCCCCTGGTAGCCACCGCCCATGCCGTTGAACTCGAGCGACGGCATGAGCCGCGTGACTTCAAACGCATTGAGATCACCTGAAGGTGCAAGCGCAGGCACCCCCAGTTTTACTCGCAACGCTTCGATATCCGTGCCCAGACGGGCAATTTCCTCCCGCTCCCACGCCTGCACGTCCACCACCTGATCGTAGAAGCCCGGAACATTTACCCGCCCATCCGGTGTGTGGAGGCTCGCGCCCAGTTCCATCAGGGCCCGCAGGGGATTGTAAACCGCCGGGCCGAAAAGTCCGGAATGAAGATCGCTCGACGGGCCCTCCACTTCGATCTCCATCGTGACAATTCCCCGCAGCGCAACGGTCACTCCAAGAACTTCCGGCGACGGACTCATCGTGTCCGAAAGCATGAGAAAGTCTCCCGACAACTCCTCCCCATGGCGCTCGAGAACTTCCGCAAAGCTTGGGCTGCCGATCTCTTCCTCCCCTTCGATGAAAAAGCTGAGATTCAACGGAAGCTCCGGATCGTCGAGAAGCAACTGCCTCACCGCCACCAGATGAGTCATCAGGCCGCCCTTGTTGTCGGCCGCACCGCGACCATAGAGGCGATCCCCGCGCACGACCGGTTCAAAAGGCGACGATGTCCAGGAAGCGATCGGATCCGGTGGTTGCACATCGTAATGTCCGTAAATGACGACATGGGGAACGTCTCCGCCGACCTTGCGGTGGGCGATCACGACGGGGTGCTTCCCCGTCTCCACCACCTTCGTGGCAAAGCCCATCGCGGCCAGGAACTGCACAAGCCATTCCCGCGCTCCCCGCATGCCCTCAGCATAACGCCTGTCCGTGGAGACGCTCGGAAAACGGACAAGCTCTTTCAGCGCTTCGACTGGATCAAACATGGCCTGAGCAAGAGGGGTTGAGACGTCGGGATCAACCTGATCGTTTACCTTTTACCGATGCTGCCTGCGCGGTAGAATTCCAGGGCTTCGGGCATCATTTCAGTCAACCGTGCAATGCGGTTACCATGGCTCGGATGAGTCGACAGAAACTCCATCGGTTGGCCGCCACCCTGTCCGGCCATTTTTTCCCAGAAAGTGATGGCCGCACGCGGGTCGTATCCCGCCTTCGCCGCAATGATCAGGCCCTCCTGATCCGCCTGGTATTCGTGATTTCGCCCGAACGGCAAAGTTCCTCCGACCGTCGTGGCCACGCCGTAAGCGGCCAAGAGCTGCGTTTGGCGATCGCTCGAAAGGTCATAGTGTTCTGACGCCGCCGCTGTCGCGACCGCCCCGAGTTGGCGGATCAGCTCGGCTGACATCCGCTGGTTTCCGTGCTCGAGAAGGACATGCGCCACTTCATGTCCCATCACCGCAGCGAGCTCATCATCGTTCTCAACCAGATCGATCAGCCCTGTGTTCACCCCGATTTTCCCGCCCGGCATGGCAAAGGCATTGACCGCATCATCCTCGAAAACGACATATTCCCACTGAGCGTTGGGTAGCTCCTCGCCCACAACCCGCGAAACCCTCTCGCCGACCCGCCGCGCCCGCTCGGTGTATGCTGGATCGTTCGACACCGCCATCTGTTGCTTCATCTCGGTGAACTGCGAGGCGGACATGTCTGCGAGAACTGCCTCGGGAAGCAGTTTCGGCCCGGTTGTGCAGCCAAAGCACAACCCGAAGACGAAAAGAAGTGCGCAGCGAGCCGGGAACAGGGAGGACGGGGCAGCTTTCATGATGCCTGGAATCTAACTGCCTCCCGTTCACCCGCAAGATCCCGTATCAGCAAACCGCCGTGGGAAAACACTCCTCGGGAGTGGCCCCCGCCGCCGACACGACCCGGTGGACTGGAATCTGACGCCGAAACCATGTCCGCTGCTTCCGCACGAGCTGACGGGTATGCAGAATAATCGCCTCCCGGAGCTCGGCCACGCTCGCAATCTGTCCATCAAGGAACTGAAGCGTCTCCCGATAACCAATGGCCGCCGCGGCACTCGGATTGGAAACCAGACCCCGCGAACGCAACCGACGCACCTCCTCGATCAACCCTCCTGCCAGCATCTCATCCACCCGCTTCTCGATTCGTGCGGCCAACTCCGCAGGCTCGCGTTGAAGGAGACAAACCTCCTTGTGTGCATCCGCGAACGGTGCCCTCTGCGCAGCGAAAGCATCCTGGATCGAGGCCAGGTCCTGTCCCGTCGCGAGGCACCGTTCGAGCGCCCTCGCGACCCGTCGCGGGTTCTTCCAGTCGAGCGTTTTTTCGCGTCCCCCGGCCAGTGGCCGCAACGCCTCTTGCAACGCTTCCAGGCCGCCGCTGGCCTCCAGTCGCGCGACCTCCGCAACGACCGATGCGGGCACATCGATACCGTCCGTCATGGGAGCAAAAAAACTCTTGAGGTAAAAGCCGCTCCCTCCTGCGACAAGGACCGGCTTGCCTTGCTTCGTCAGCTCCATCACTACCTGACGGGCATATGCCGCATACCGATCGATGGAAAATGGCTCGTTCGGTTCAACCAGATCGATGCCATGGTGTCGCACCCGCAACTGTTCGGCGGACGACGGTTTCGCCGTCCCGATGTCCATCCCGCGATATACACAATAGGCGTCGCCGCTGAGAATCTCGGCACGCAGCGCCTCCGCCGTGAAGAGCGCCAGCTCTGTCTTTCCCACCGCGGTGGGACCGACGAGAAAGAATAGACGGGCTTGCTTGCCGTTATGTCTCAGCGCAGTCACAATGGGGTGAAGTTTCCATGACACAGGTCATTCCGGTTTGTCAGGCCCTTACGGTGGCCCAAACTCACACTGTCTACTGTGCACCTCCCCTTTGTCCAATAACGAACGAGTGAAGATCTCGCTGATCACCGAAACCTTCCCACCGGAAATCAACGGCGTCGCCATGACTCTTCACCGGGTGGTGGAGGGGCTCCTTGCCCGCGGCCATGAGGTCGAGGTGGTCTGCCCCTATCGGACCGATCGTCTGGATTTTTTCCCACTCTCCCCTTTTCGCCTGCGCATGGTCCGTGGCCTCCCGATTCCCCGCTACTCGGACCTTCGTTTCGGCCTGCCAGCGCATCGGATATTGCGGAAAGCGTGGACGGAAAACCGTCCAGATCTCGTCCATATCGCGACGGAAGGACCGCTTGGCTGGTCGGCAGAACGAATGACCCAACGCCTGCGACTGCCCTTCATCACAACCTTTCATACCAATTTCCACAGTTACGGAAGCCACTATGGTTACGGCGTGCTCAAACCCGCCGTGCTCTGGTGGCTACGGCGCTCCCGTCGGCGCGCCCTGCGCACCTTTGTGCCGTCCGCGCAGTTGCGCGATGAACTGGCCGAAGAAGGCTTCCGAAACCTCTCGATCCTGAGCCGGGGCGTCGATGTGGAACTCTTCACACCGGCGAGACGCGACCCCACGCTGCGCGCTTCGTGGGGTGCCCGGGACGACACCCCCGTGGCCCTCTATGTAGGCCGCGTGGCCGGGGAAAAGAATATCCCGTTGACCATCCGGGCATGGCAGAAGATGCGTGATCAACTTCCCGGGCTCCGCCTCGTCGTCGTCGGCGACGGCCCTGATCGCAAGCCACTCGCGAAGAAGTTTCCCGAGATTGTCTTCACCGGCCCCCGCCGCGGCGAGGACCTCGCACGGCACTATGCAAGTGGCGACGTTTTCCTCTTTGCCAGTGTCACGGAGACTTTTGGCAACGTCGTGACCGAGGCGCTCGCCAGTGGTCTTGTGGTCCTCACCTACGATTACGCCGCCGGGCGGCAACACATTCGTTCCGGTGCGAACGGCTTTACCGCCCCCTTCGGCGACAGCGAGGCCTTTCTCGGAATGGCCGAACAAATCGCAGCCGAAAGGGCCGCCTGGCCAGCCCTCGGAAGGGCCGCGAGGAAGACTTCCGAAGGCATTTCATGGAATGCCGTGCTCAATGATTTTACCGCCGAAATCGAATCTCTCGTCTCCTCTCCCACCCGCGCACTGACATGAGTAAAGCTCCTCAAAAGCGAAGGCTTCAGTTTCGAACGATCGTCCTCTCGGATGTCCACCTCGGCGCACCCGACTGCCAGGTCGACAAGGTGAACGATTTCCTCAAGCACACCCATTGCCGTAAGCTGATTCTTAACGGTGACATCATCGATGCTTGGTCGCTGGGGCGCCAGGGTGGCTGGACCCGTGAACACACCCGCTTCGTCCGTCTCGTTCTCAAGAAGATGGAAAAACACCGCATCGATGTGATCTACCTGCGGGGCAACCACGACGACATCCTCGACCGCTTTCTTCCCCTGCAGTTCGATCGGCTCCAGATCGTCGACAAACACATTCACGCGGGGGTCCACGACCGCTTCCTCGTCGTGCATGGAGATGTCTTTGACGCCGTCACGCAACACAGCCCGCTTCTCGCCATCGCGGGCGACATCGGCTATCAGAGCCTGATGCGGCTGAATCGTTCCTACAACCGCTATCGTGCCTGGAGGGGCAAGGAGTACTTTTCGCTCAGCAAGGCCATCAAAGCGCGGACAAAGAAGATCGTAAACTACATTTCCCGCTTCGAGGCCAACGTTGAGGCGTTCGCCCTGCGCGAAGGATGCACCGGTTTCATTTGCGGTCACATCCATACGCCGACCGACAAGATGCTCGGAGGCGTTCGCTACCTGAACAGCGGTGATTGGGTGGAATCCAATACCGCACTCGTCGAACATGAGGACGGACGGTGGGAGATTCTCCACTACGACCGGTTTCGCGCTCTTCTAGACGAAGAGGATTCCCGCGGGGACGATGGCGACGGATTCGCCCTCCCTGCCGATCGGGAGGTTGCCAATACCGCCGCAATCCTTCCCGCCTGAAAAAAAGAAGGAACGCTTGCCTCCCTCTTAAGCGACGTTGACAGGTTCGCGACGAGGAATTGCGATCCTTGGAACCGCTGACGATTTTCCCGCCTCTCGACGACAACCGGGTGCAGGATGCCTACAACAGGATACGGCCTTGCCGTGGCACCCGGTCTGGAAACCGTCACAAACGTTTCAATCCATGCGAACGAACTTCCGTCATACCAAGGTTGTTTTCACAATCGGACCCGCCACCCGTGATGAAGCGGTCCTCGAACGGCTTTTAACCGTAGGTGTCGATGTCTGCCGCCTGAACATGGCGCACGCCTCTCACGACTGGACACGGGAAACCGTCGCCATGGTCAAGCGGGTCTGCGATCGCGTGGGCCGAACGATCTCGATCATGATGGACGTCAAGGGCCCCGAAATCCGGACGGGGGACGTCGACGGAGAACTGCAGCTTGAACAGGACGAGGTCTTCGACCTTCTGATCGACGAGTCTGCCCGCACCCCCGAAGTCCGGTCCACCGTCGTCAACTACGCGGGCCTTCCGCACGACGTGAAGGTGGGTGATGTGGTCCTTGTCGATAGCGGCCTCATCCGCATGGAAGTGACCGAAATCGAGAACGAACGCGTACGCTGCATCGTGCGCATCCCCGGGCCGATGGGCAGTCGCCGCCATATCAACCTTCCCGGGATCCGCGTCAGCCTTCCTTCCCTCACGCGCAAGGATCGCGACGACATCAAGGTCGGTATCGAGTGCGGGGTGGACTTGTTTGCGCTGAGCTTTGTCCGCGAGCCTCTCGATCTGGACATCCTCCGCCGTTATATCAGCGAACAGGGAAGCGAGGCCAAGATCATCGCGAAGATCGAGGACCAGATGGCCATTACGAATCTCGAAGAGATCATCCTCGCAAGCGACGGCCTGATGGTGGCGCGTGGCGACCTCGGCATCGAGATCCCATATGAGACCCTGCCTCTCGTGCAGACGCGCGCCGTCAATACCTGCCTGCGGATGGGCAAACCCGTGATCATCGCCACCCATATGCTTGAATCGATGATCGAAAGTCCCATGCCGACCCGGGCGGAGATCACCGATGTTGCCAACGCGGTGCTCGAACAGGCCGACTGCGTCATGCTTTCCGGAGAGACGACGATCGGCAAATATCCGGTCGAATGTGTGGATGTCCTCAACCGCATCATCTGCTCGATGGAGGGACAGGGCGGTTCGCATTACAATGCGAACATCAAACTCAAGACCCCCAAGGCGCTGATGTTGCGTTCGGCGGTCATTCTCAGTGCTGAGATCGAAAACTCCGCCATCCTCGCTTTCAGTCGGAGCGGATACATCACGCAGATGCTGAGCGCCCTGCGCCCCCGGAAGAGTCCCATCTATGGATTCACCGATATTTCCCGCGTCTTCCGGAACATGCTCATGTACTGGGGCGTCGAACCCTTCCTCATGGATTTCGATGATGATCCCGAAAAAACCATCCAGCGTGCCATTGTCCGTCTCTCCGATGGCGGTTGGGTGAAGCCGGGAACACGGCTGATCGTCATCACCAATGTGCTCGCGGGCGAACGGATTATCGACTCCGTACAACTGCGCTCGGTGGAGTAGCCAAGCCGGGCCACCTGCGATTCAAAACGCAAACGCGCCGGCAAGCGCCACCACACTGATTGCCAGCGCACCGGCAGAGAGCCACAACCGTCGCTTCAAGCGCTGCGCGACGCGCTCATTCAGCTCTGCCTGTGCCCGCACCTCTTCGGCAAGGGCAGCGACTTGCTCGGCGAGGCCGGAAAGCACTTCACCGGTCCGGATGAGATCGTCCTCCAGGCGGCGGATCGCGTCCTCCGTGCGAAGATCGCCGGTCCCTTTGCGGCGTTGTGCAACGGCTGCCGCAATCCCGCTCGCGTTCGCAATGAGCGGCGTCAGTGCCTTGATAATCGGAACGATCTGAATCGCCATATGGTTCCCTCCGGTCCCGCATCCGTGCGGTGAATCTCCAATTTACGGGATCGTCCCGGCCCGTCAATTTTGCCCGGTCGTCCCGCAAAATGAGAGGATCCGCGGACAACCCCCCTTGCGGGCCGGCCCTTAGTTCAGCGTCGCGTCATCGGGAGCGTCCGCGAGGAGAGCAAGCTCCGGAGATACACGGGCAAGGAGCGTCCACCACATCCGCTCAACCGTGGAGGATTCCAGAATCTCGAGGTGGACGGGCGCAGGCAACCAGGCGTGTTCGGTGAGTTCGCCTTCCATCTGGCCGCCCTCCCAACCGGCATGCCCGACGAACGCCCGGATTTCCAAACCAGCCTCTCCGGACAACTCCAGAAGGTCTTCCGGTGGACTGCCAAAATACAGACGCAACCCCGCGTCGGTGGCGTCCCACCGCCAGGCGACGAGAAGGACATCGTCCGTCCGGACGGGCCCGCCCTCGAACACCGGGACACCAGCGAGTGCCGTGTTTTCCCATTCGGGCCGCAGAGAACCGAGGACTTGGTCCAACGGACGGTTGAGAATGACCCCGATGGCCCCCTCGTCGGCGGTGTGTTCCGCGATCAACACCACCGATCGCCGAAAGTTCGGGTCCAGCAATCCGGGATGGGCGATCAACACCTGACCGCGCAGGCTGGCAAAGTCAGCTTGAAGATCACGCATGATTCGTCACCAGCGGGATCACCGCGACTCCCGCCTCCGCGAGAAGCTCCGCGACAAGAGCATCATTGCGGTAATCATGAAGATATTTGATCGTTCGCACTCCGGCCGCCGCGAGAATTTTCGCGCAGTTTACACAGGGGAAATGCGTGATGTAGGCCGTCGCTCCGTCGAGAGATGCTCCGCGACGGGCGGCGTCCGCGATCGCGTTCTGTTCGGCATGGACAGTCGCCTCTTCATGCCCGTTGCGGACACGGCTCATATGCGGCGCTCCTGGAAGAAAGCCATTGTAGCCCGCGGCGATGATCCGATTTCGTTGCTCGCCTCCTGAAACCATTACACACCCGACGCGCAAACGGCTGCAGCTGCTTCTCGTTGCAATCAAGAGGGCTGTTCCCATGAAATATTCGTCCCACGATGGACGGGTGGCGACGCCCGACGCCCATGCGTCCAAGGCTTCGAGAAACCCCTCTCTACCCGCGGCCACCGGAGCCAGGCCCTGCGACATCTTCATGGGCTCCATCCAAGCGCGTCTGGCCGGAGGGGCAATGCGTTTCCCATTCCAAAGACGATTTGCAAAGCATCCACCGGCGGGCAAGGTGAGCCATGGACCGCATGGTCACTCCCGAGATCCTTGACTCTCTTCCAGAAAACTCCCCGGCCGCACGCGCCAACCGCCGGGCGATTTACCGCTATAATCTCCTCATGGGAAACTTTCGCTGGGTCGCGAGTTCGCTCCAGCGCCATGCCCGACCCTTGGAAACGGCCGTCGAACTGGGTGCTGGCGACGGTCGCCTCGGGCGCTCGATCGCCCGTCCCCGGGGGCTGCACCGTATCGGCCTGGGACCGGTTCTCGGGATCGATCGTATCCAGCGCCCTGCGCGGTGGCCGCAAGAATGGCCATGGCACCAGGGCGACCTTCGGGAATGGGACGGCTACGAAGCGCATCCCGTCGTGATCGCAAACTTCATTCTCCACCAACTGCATGACAACGAGCTGGCCCTGCTCGGGGAGCGCTGGAACCGCCATGCGCGGCTCCTCGTTTTCAACGAAACCCTCCGGGTCCATCGGGCACTTTGGCTCGCTCGGATCAGTTTTCTTCTCGGCGCTACCCGAGCAACCCGCCATGACGCCATCGCGAGTATTCGCGCCGGGTTCCGTGCGGACGAGCTGGGATCATTGATCGGGCTCGATCCGGATCGATGGCAATGGTGGGCGCAACCGACGCTCCTCGGAGCCTATCGCTTCGTCGCGGTGCGGCGCGATTCATCCACGTCAGCATGAGGCCGCTTCACATCGTGGGGGGTGGTCTTGCCGGACTCAGCCTCGCCGCCGCCCTCGCTCGAGCGGGCGCCCCCGTGATCGTGTTCGAAAAACAGGATTATCCACGCCACAAGGTATGCGGTGAATTCATCACCGGCTTGGACTCGGAGACGATCGATACGTTGAGACTCGAACCGCTTCTGCGCGACGCGCATGAGCATCGTTCAGCGACATGGCACACCCCGGGCGGGCGGATCTTTGACGCTGCCCTTCCGAGCCCTGCCATCGGAATCTCCCGTTGGATTCTCGACGCCCGTTTGGCGGACGAAGTGATCCGGGCGGGAGCGCGACTCGAAACACGCGCACGTATCCAGCCGGATGCGACAACTTCCGGCCGCGGATGGATCTGGGCCAATGGATGGCGGCGCGAGAAAGGGTCCCGCCGGCGTCGAGGCAAAGGCTGGGTCGCCTTGAAGGCCCACTACGCCGGACTGCGCCTCACAGGGGACCTTGAGATGCATCTGGGAGAGGGCGCCTATGTGGGAATCTGTCCGGTCGAAGACGGGAAAGCCAACGTCTGCATGCTCCTCATGGCGCAAGCCTCTCAGCCAGAGGACCGGAAACGACTGGAGTCCGCGCTCAAGGCCACCGGCCTTCGTGCTCTCGCCGCGCGACTCGAAGCCGCTGAACTCGTCCCTCGCTCCCGATGTGCGGTCGCCGGATTCGAGGTGAACGCACGAACGACAGACGCTGGCGTTCTTGCCCTCGGCGACCAGTCCGCGTTGATCCCGCCGTTTACTGGTCATGGGATGGCGATGGCCTTTGCTTCCGCCGCTGTCGCGCTACCGCATCTGCTGGACTATAGCCGCGGCCGACTTTCCTGGGACACCGCCGCCGATCGGATCCGGAATGAGCTGCGGAAACGGCATTCCCGCCGACTCCGGATCGCGAACGGGGTCCACCCCTTTCTCCTTCGCCCTCCGTGGCAATCGCTCCTTTGCCGCCTCGCCCGTCGCCAGTTGATCCCATGGCGTTCCCTCTACCAACTCACTCATAGCTGAAGAATTTCACATGTATCTCTGTTCCCTCGCCTGCACCGTTCCTGAAATGCGATTCCGTCAGGCCGATCTCTGGTCCGCCTACAAGGAATCGGAACAAGCCGCGACGATGCGCGGGACGACCAATCGTCTGATCGAGAAGATTCTCACGAACGACAATGGCATCGAATTTCGCCATTTTGCGCTGGGACCGATCGCCGGTATTTTTCCCCTTGGAGCGGAAGCGCTTAACCGGGCGTTCGAAACCCAGGCGCCCGCCGTCGCGGTCCGTTCACTGCGAAAGGCTCTTGCACTGGCCGACATGCGACCGGGAAATCTGGACGCGCTTTTCGTCTGTACCTGCACCGGTTACCTCTGTCCGGGAGTGAGCAGTTTTGTAGCGGAACACATCGGGCTTTCGCCTGCGGCCTACCTTCAGGATATTGTCGGGATGGGGTGCGGGGCGGCGATTCCCACCCTTCGCAGCGCGCTCGGATTCCTCGCCGCAAATCCGCGCGCCCGCGTGGGTGTCGTGGCTGTCGAAATCTGCAGTGCCGCCTTCTTTCTCAACCATGCCCCCGACGTGATTATCAGCGCCTGCCTCTTTGGTGACGGTGCGGCCGCAGCCATTCTGAGCGGTCGGGAGGTTCCGCAACGATGGAGATTCTCCGCATTCGATACGATTCATCGCCCGGAAGACCGCGAGTCCCTGCGCTTCGTCAATCACGAGGGGAAACTTCGAAATCGCCTCGATCGCACCGTTCCCGCAAAGGCCAGCGAGAGTGTCGCCGCCCTTTGGGATCGGCACGGCCACCCGTCCGAGACCGTCGTCCTCCCCCACGCGGGCGGAAGGGACGTCCTCCGCGCCCTCGAGGAGGGCCTCGGCGTCGGTGGTTTTCCCGAAAGCGCATGGGTCCTGCGTGAAGGGGGCAACATGAGCAGCCCCTCGGTGCTCTTCGCTCTCGCCGCCTATCTTCGCCACGCGGACCCCTCCACGCCGGTCAGCCTCCCGGCGGCCTGGAGCGCACCGCCTCGGAGACCCGCCGCCCGGAATAACCTCTGGTTGACCAGTTTCGGGGCCGGATTCAGTGCCCACTCTTGCAGTGTCAGTCGCACTGGCTAGGATTCTTTCTCGTGTCGCGCTCCCTCAAGGTCAGCTACAACGCCCCTTTCACGCTCTCATTTTGTGCTGTTTGCGTATTCGCTTTTTTCCTTCAGGTAATTACCGGAGGCGGGGCGGCGCGGACATTTTTCAGTGTCGGGGAGCACATGAACTACGTCAACCCCTTCACCTACCTGCGGCTTTTTGTACATGTACTCGGCCACGCCGATCCCGAGCATCTTGTCTACAATCTGACCCTCCTCCTGCTCATCGGTCCGCTTCTCGACGAGAAGCATGGCTGGAGAAAGCTCCTCCTCGTCGCGCTCCTCACCGCCTTCGTCACCGCCCTGCCCATGCTCATCCTCCCAGGCAGTCTGATGGGTGCCAGTGGCGTCGTCTTCGCCTTCATCATCCTGGCGAGCTACACCCGGGCCACTTCAGGGGCCTTGCCGATCACCTTCATCGTCGTTTGCTTCCTCTTCGTCGGCCGTGAAATCTATGTGGGAATCGTCTCCCAGGACTCCGTCGCCCAGTTTTCCCACATTCTCGGCGGGGCGGTTGGTGGTTTCTTTGCCACCCGGTGGCGGTAAGCGCAACGGCGTCAGCGCATCCCACACACTCTCCAGATCTCCGCATTCCTTCCATGCGAGCGCGCATATTTCCGGCGGCACCACGACAAGGTCCGGAATCAGAATTGTCCTGAGTCCCGCACTGCTCGCCGCCCGCACGCCAGCTGGGCTGTCCTCCACCGCGACCGCCTCTGCCGCCGAGAGGTCCATCGCCTGCAACGCCCGTCGGTAAATGTCCGGAGCCGGTTTCCCGTTCAACACCTCATCGCCACAAACGATCACATCGAAGAAATCGCGGATCTCCCCTGACTCCAGCTTCCGCAGAGCCATCTCCCGGTGTGTCGAGGTGGCCAAACCCAGGCGTAACCCTTCATCGCGGAGCGACTCGAGCAACCTGCGAGCGCCCGTCTTTCTCTGGAGGGCGCCCCCATCGATCATGCCCTGGTAGATTTCACGAAAAACCGCCCGGAAATCCTTCGCCGCCTCGTTCGTTCCGAGATGCGAGGCCAATTGAGCCTGCATGTGCGTGGCGTTCGTTCCCACCAACGCCTCATAGAAACCGTGGGGGAACCAGTGGCCGGTCCGCGCAAGGCTCTGTTCCCATGCCTGCACCGCCAGTCGCTCGGTGTCGAGGAGCGTGCCGTCCATATCAAAGATGATTCCGCGCAAGGGCATCGCCGTGATGCAGACGGCGAGAGTCGATTTGGCAACTGATCTTCCCGCGAAGTCCGCGAGAAAACTTGAGCGAAGACGGCCTTGGGCTTTCCCTCTCGGGATATGGCATCACTCGGGGACATTGTAGCTTTCTGCGATACGCGGACCGGCCGGGCCGAAATCCGCGACTTTTCGGGGGCCGAAAACGGCCTCCAGATCGAAAACGGCGGCCACGTCACCAAAGTGGGGGCGGCCGTCGATGCAGGGATCGTTCCCTTTGAGCGGGCGGTTGAGAGCGGCATCGATTTCCTGATCGTCCACCACGGGATGTTCTGGACGCCGCCGATTCCCCTCACCGGTCGACATTTCCGCAAGGTCAAGATCGCGCTGGACGGAGGCCTCGCCGTGTATGCGAGCCACCTGCCTCTCGATGCCCACCCGGAAATCGGGAACAACGCTCTCCTTGCCCAAGCCCTCCATCTCCGGCCGGAGAAACGTTTTCTCGAATACGAAGGAACTCCCATCGGGCTCCTTGCCGGTGGCATCGAAACCCGCGCCGAACTGCGGAGCCGCCTCGAAAACCTCTTCCCAGGGAGCGTCACGGCGATTGAATATGGCCGGAAAAACCTCCGGCGCATCGCCCTCCTGACCGGAAGCGGTCGCTCCGCCCTCGCCCATCTGAAGGCAAACGGAACGGACACGCTCGTCACCGGCGAATTGCGTCAGGAGCACTTCAACCTCGCCCAGGAAGAGGGGTTCAACCTGTATTGCTGCGGCCACTACGCAACAGAGGTTTTCGGGGTTCAGGCCCTCGCGCGGGAGGTGGCCGAAAAGTTCGGTCTCGAGTGGGAGTTTGTGGCGACGGATTGCCCGCTGTAGCGGGAATCCCCCCTGCTCGGGCGATGCGCGGTTTCACCCGAACAGGGAATAGGCGTGCAATAGCGCCCGATTTTTCACACAAACCGAATCGATGAAGACGATCGGCATACTCAACGGTCCGAACCTCGATCGGCTCGGCGCGCGCGAACCTGAAGTCTACGGACGGGAAACCTTGGCCGATCTGGAATCCTTGCTTCGCGTAGATGCGGCGGAGATCGGTGTCGATGTCACCTTTTTCCAGAGCAATCATGAAGGCGCCCTCATTGACCAACTGCACCGTTGGTCGGATGCTGGTATCAGCGGCGTCGTCCTGAACCTCGGCGGTTTCACGCACACCAGCGTGGCCTTGCGCGATGCCATTTCCGCCTCGGGCCTCCGCGCGGTCGAGGTCCACATCAGCCACATCTACCGGCGCGAGGATTTTCGTCATACCTCGCTCACATCCCCGGCCTGCGAAGGCATGATCGCAGGGCTCGGTTTCGAGGGCTACCGGGCAGCCCTGCGATATTTCGCGCGACAGGAGCGATAACCGTCGGTCATTGTCAACGGCTCGCGACGATCCAGCCCGCGTAGTGGGCGCTCCAAAGACAGCCTTGCAGGACCGCCGCCGCGGCCAGCGCGGCGGCCACATCGTCAACGACGATTCCCCTCCCCCCATGGAGGCGCTGCAGTTCGCGGATGCCAAATGGTTTTACAATATCGAAGAGGCGAAAGAGGAGAAACCCGAGAAGGAGCACCCCGATACTCCACCAGCGCCCTTCAATGAAATCCGGCAAGCCGATGAAGACGAGCGGTTGAGCGGCCACTTCGTCGAGAATGATCTCTCCCGGATCGCGTTTCTGGAGGCGCCTTTCGGCCTCGCCGCACATCGCGATGGCGAGCCCGACAAGAAGCGCCCCCATCCCGAGCTGCGCCCAGATCGGTGCCGGGTGAAAAAGTCCGACGTAGAGCAGCACCCCGATGACCGAACCATTTGTGCCCGGCACTCGTCCCCATTGCCCGAACGGCCCGCAGCGGGCAATGGCAAGGACAAGACCGTCCGGCAGGCTCGCCAGAATGGCGCGTGTGATCTCGCGGCGCATACGTCGAATTCAGGTTACCCTCTTCTTCAGGCAGGACCGCCCGGGCGGAAGAGAACGCGCCAATATTTCCCGAGATACATCACCCCCGAAACAATCGTGAGGTAGGCGGCGAGGAGGAAATAGAGCAAGCCGTTGACCCATACGAAGTCGGAGACCCATTGCAGATCATGATCGAGCCACGCGGCCACATCCCGCGCGAACATCGGTTGCGCAAAAAGCACGCAGACCGCCGTGATTTGCCAGATTGCCTTTCGTTTCCCCGACTTTTCAGCGGCCAGAACGAGACCTTTCCGCGCGGCCATGAGTCGCAGGAGCGTGATGCCGATCTCGCGCGCCGCGATCAGCCCGACGAGCGTCCATGCCAGCGCGGTGGGACCGAACGAGGACGGAAGGACGGCCTCGAAGAAGGGCGGAAAGAGCAGGTCAACGACGATCAGCAGAATGAGCGAACCGAGGACCATGACCTTGTCGACAAGGGCATCCATGATTTTCCCGAAGTTGCTGATGGCGCCATACTTTCGCGCAAGATAGCCATCGACGAAATCCGAGATCGCCCCGTAGAGCAGGCAGAAAAACGTGAGGGTGGCCGCTCCCCTCCATTCTTCGAAGGCGAGCCATGCGACGAGGGCGAGAACGACGACACGAGAGAGTGTGATGATATTGGGTAGATGCCTCACGATGGTGGTGTTGGGAGCGAAGGGAAATTAGCTCTTGCTTGAACTTCAAACCCATTCTCGAATCCCGCACCCATGCGTCGAGCGCTGTATCCCGGAACTTTTGACCCGGTCACGAACGGCCACCTGGACATTCTGCAGCGCGCGTGCCGCCTGTTCGATGAGGTGGTCGTGGCCGTGGCCCCCAATACGCACAAGGCGCCGATGTTTTCGCTCGAGGAGCGTATCCGGCTGATTCAGGAAAACGCGGTGGACCTGAATGTCCGCGTCACCCACTTCGATGGGCTCGTCGTTGATTTTGCGCGCCAATGTGAGGCCATTGCGCTGATCCGGGGGCTGCGGGCGGTTTCAGACTTTGAATTCGAATTTCAAATGACCCAGATGAACCGGGACCTCGATCCCGAGATCGAAACCATTTTCCTCATGCCGGGAGCCCGTTTCTTTTTCACAAGCTCTTCGCTGATGAAGCAGGTTTCCTATTTTGATACATCGCGCGTCTCCAAGTTTGTCCCGCCCAACGTCGCAGCCGCTCTCTCGGAGCAATTTCACCAAGGCTGAAATCGGCCATGTCCAAGGACCCTTCCTCCCCGCGCGGCCGTCCGCTCGGCGTGATCTTTCTCATCGTTTTCATCGATCTCGTCGGCTTCTCGATCATTTTCCCGCTTTTTCCGGCGATGCTCGAATGGTATCTCGGGCGGGAAGGAGACGGCAGTCTCATCGGCCAACTCGTCGGGTTCATTGAGCGGTTGACGCCGGGGAGTTCGGATCTGTTCCTCACCACCGTGCTTTTCGGGGGGATCCTCGGATCGCTTTACAGCCTGCTCCAGTTTGCCTTTGCGCCCATCTGGGGGCGGCTTTCGGATCGTTTCGGGCGGCGACCCATTCTTCTCGTGACGGTCGCCGGAACCGCCGTGAGCTATGTCGTCTGGATCTTCAGTCGCGATTTCACGGTGCTCCTGGTTGCCCGGACATTGGGCGGGATCATGGCGGGAAATATCGCCGTCGCGACGGCGGCTGTTGCCGATGTGACGACCGCCGCCGATCGGTCAAAGGGCATGGGACTGATCGGACTGGCCTTCGGCCTCGGGTTCATCATCGGCCCGGCGATTGGGGGTCTGGGTTCGCTCTTCCCCTATGATGGCACGCATCCTGGCGCCACCGCGTGGGCGTTGCATCCATTTTCGTTTCCGGCGGCATGTGCGGCCGTCCTCGCTGCCTTCAACTGGCTGTGGGTCTGGCGATCCTTCCCCGAGACGCGGCCCACCGAACCGGCCGGGATGCAGCCCTTCCGACGGGGATGGTTCACCTTCCGGCAGGTCGATAATCGCGCCATCGGTCATGCCGTTGTCGTTTATTTTGTCCTCCTCGTGGCGTTCTCCGCGATGGAGTTCACGCTTACATTTCTCGCCGTCGAACGCCTCGGGTATTCGCCCCGGGAACTGATTCTCGTCTTCGTCTTTGTCGGGTTCGTGCTCGCTTTCACCCAAGGATGGTTTGTGCGCCGGTACGCCTCCCGGATTGGAGAAGTGAAATGCGTCATCGGGGGGCTCGTGTGCGGCATCTTCGGCCTGCTCGCGCTTGCCTACGCGAACGAAGACCTTCTCTTCTTCACCGGCCTCGCCTTTCTCGGGGTCGGCATTGGCCTCACCAGCCCGACGCTGTCAGCGCTCGTTTCGCTCTACGCGCCCGATCACGCCCAAGGCAAGAACCTTGGCGCCTTCCGCTCGGCAGGTTCTCTCGCCCGGGCCGTGGGTCCGCTGCTCGGTGCGGTCTTCTACTGGTCGAATGGTTCCACGAATGCCTATCTCGCTGGCGCCGTCGGCATCCTTGCCGCCCTCCTGATCGCGTGGTTCCTGCCATCGCCCACCGCCCGGGCCGATCAATAACCAGCTCGCTCCGCCGCGACTTGGGCACCGCGCCATTCCCCCCCGTCCCCTCAAGGCAGGATGCGGGGCCGTTCCACCGTTCTCCGGGTGTGCCGCAGGCTAAAAGCCTTGCGTTCCGATCGGGCAAAATCAGATTGGCAGGTTTTTCAAGAATCACGGACTGATGACCTCTTACACAGCATTTCTCGCGCTTCTCGCGCAGGCTCCTTCAGGCGGCAGCCCCGTCTCGTTTTTTCTCATGATCGGCCTGTTCATGGTCGCGATGTATTTCTTCATGATTGCGCCCCAGCGAAAGAAGGACAAGGCGCACAAGCAGATGATCGCATCGCTCAAAAACGGAGACCGCGTCATCACCATCGGTGGCATCATGGGCACCGTCACCGCCGTCAAGGAAGACCGGTTTCACATCAAGATCGATGATTCCACCCGCATCGAAGTTCTCAAGACCGCCATCCAGGGCGTTCAGCCTTCCGCGCAATCGACTGATTCGTAAGCGACGTTCCTGCCCCGCCCTCTCTTAACAGTTCGTCGTCGACTGCGATTCGCACCCCCTTCCTTGCCACACCATCCATGAACGGTTCCAACCTTGCTCGTCTGATTGTTTCAGCCGTCGTTATCGCCTGGGCAGCCTT
>CAZVQJ010000022.1:0-23318 GCA_964629165.1 uncultured Puniceicoccaceae bacterium | reverse complement strand
TGCGGTTACTCATCCACAGTAGAGAATAAAGCACCCAGCATTTCGCGGGATCCAGATCTTTAATAAACTACAAGAATATTTTTCATGGCCCGGTGCGCGCGTCCTCGTGCATTCCTTCGCTCCGGACCCGCAGAGGGATTATCGACGAATACCCGAAGCAATTCACTTCGGTGGCCCGGCAGGCAAGCTCTTGTTGCCCAATCAACCACCCACCGCCAACGAAAATCTACCGTTTGCACCGCCCCCTCCGTCCGGTCGCGGGAGCTTCCGGAGAATGTAAATGCGATTTAAGCAAATCCGGGGGCTCGTCCTCAGTGGCCTTTGGAGAACATCTTGAGACCGTTGCGGAGACTCCTGTAGA
This sequence comes from uncultured Puniceicoccaceae bacterium, assembly GCA_964629165.1. Classification (GTDB taxonomy): domain Bacteria; phylum Verrucomicrobiota; class Verrucomicrobiia; order Opitutales; family Oceanipulchritudinaceae; genus CAWVVV01. The sequence continues at coordinate 22,957 of CAZVQJ010000022.1, read as the reverse complement.
CACCCGGAACCTGGCTGTTCATGCGGGGTTGAGACAAATGACGGGCTGCCTGAAAAACGTGCTGAGAAGGCTCGTGGGGAAAATCCGCAAACGACGATTTTAAAGACAACGTAAATTCAAGACGGGATCTTTACGAAAAGTTCAAGCGTCCGCGAAGCGCCCGATAAGGGAAGTTTCGCTAACATGTATACTCACCCGTATTCACCGTTTCGCAATCTGATCACCCTGCGCCCCCTTTTGATCCTTTTGGGAATCATCATTCTGGGAGTGGCTGCGCAGGCTCAACCCAGCAACGCTTACGCTCCCCGCTTGCAGGCACCGGTTTTCGATGTTCGCAAGTTCGGCGCGAAAGGAGACAACCAGGCCAACGACACGGAAGCCATTCGAAAAGCCATCGCGGAGGCCGAAGCGGCGGGCGGGGGCACCGTCTATCTTCCCGCCGGAACCTACAAAGTGGCTCCGACCGGAGAGGGCGAATTCACCTTCTCCATCCGCGGAAGCAATCTCACCGTGGAGGGCGATGGATTCGACCGCACGATCCTCAACTTCCAGGCATGGGACATGCAGGATCCGGCGGACCTTGTGCGGAAACGGGGAGGAGGATTCGTGACGCGGGTCCCGAAAGGGGGCTCGATCGAGAACGTGGTCCTGCGAGGATTTCGCGCAACCGGCAACGCAGCTCCGAATGAACATGCCGGACAATGGTGGGGAGACGACTCACTCCGGGGCTGGGATGTTTCCCACAAGGGCCTCGGCATCTGGGGCCGCGTTGACAACCTGATCGTGGAAGACTGCGAGTTTGATCATTGGCGTGGAGAAGTGCTCTACGCAGGAGGCGGGCTGGAGCTCGGCCGCTTTACCATCCGGCGCACTCTCGTCCATCATTCGAACGCATCGGCGATCAGCATGGGCGGCGACGTCCTCATCGAAGATTCCGAGATCTACGATGTGCACAACGGCACCGAGATGCTCAGCATGGGCGGTCACCAGAAGCTCGTCGTGCGGGATACCCTGATCGAGCCCAACCGGACCCTTCCGGATCGCATCGGCAAGTTCGGGATCGTTTACCTCGGATTCCGCGAGTCCAGTCTCCTCGTCGAAGGCTGCACAATCCGCGACACCAACAGCGGCGCGATATTCGTGAGCGAATACGCGCACAACGTCATCATTCGGGACAATACCTTTATCGATACCCTGGCTGTCTACGGGGCCTTTCTGAACCTCTACAAGGAGTTCATCGCGGAAAAGGGCTTTTTCAATTTCGAGATCACGGGAAATCGCTTCTGGGCGCAAACCCGCCGCGTCAACGAGACGATCACCTTCTATTCGCAACCCCTCCGGGACTGGTTGATCGCCGACAACGAGATCCGTGGCTTCAACGGGAACGACGTCGGCATCTTTCTGCGTCTGCCGGGCGTGCACGGGAGCTACATCGTGAAGGACAATGCCATCCACAACGCGAACCCAATTCACAATAACTCCGGGCCCCGCCCTATCTGGATCAACAACACGGTGACCGGACGATCGGCGGCGGGCACCAGCGTGGGGAACTACGCCGACCGGGAGGACACCCGGCCGATCGTGATCGAACCGACGTGGCCCCGCGTCGTGATCTCCGATTTGAAGGACGGCGTCGAAGCAAAGACCCTCACCGTGAATCCCGCGATTCTTCCGCAGCTCCCCTCCAGTTTTGTGCTCGAACTCCGCCGCGAAGGAAACCGTGACGGATGGGAAGGGGTGGAAATCAAACCGGATTCCTCCTGGAACAATCTCTCCCGCGGATACATGCTTTATACCGGCGCAGTCCTGAAGCTGCGCCTCGACACCAACGGCAAATTTTCGCTGGACAGCTTTATCCCCCGCACCGGCACCCCGACCGCTCTCACGGAGTCGGGGCCATCCCGCGATCGCGACCTGCACTCGATTTCTTTTCAGGGCTTCGACGAGGTTTTTCTCGAACCGGCGGTGCCGCATATCTTCGATTCGTTTTCCGGTCTCGGAGAGTTCAACCAGGCAACCATCCATCTCAACGAGAACACCATTCTTCGGCATACGCCGGGCGTGATCGAAACACCTGCGCAGGCAGATCTTGTCGGGACGGCCGGTGACAGCCTCCACGCCATCAACGTCGGCGGCGTCCTCCGAATTCTCAGCGGCGATTCTCCAGAGGCGCTCATGGCGAAGGTTTCGACCTCGCGCCGGCAGCCCGTAAGCTTCTCCCTGCCCTCGAAGGACGCGAACGGTCACCAGCTGACCTATCGTATCGTGCGCGCGCCGGGCAGTGGAAGCATCGATCTGGCAGCAATCCCTTCCGTCACCTACTATCCCGACCCGAACTTCGTCGGGACGGATCGGATCCTCTTTGATGTTTCGGATGGCACGGAACTCACCCTCGGCGCGGTTGAACTTTCCGTCCTTCCCGACGATCCCTTCGCAGACAATGACGGGGATGGGCTGCCCAACCTGCAGGAGATCCTCTTCGGGAGCGACCCGGATGATGCCCAGTCGCGGTTCACGATCAGCATTTCGATCGAGGACGGCGTGGTTGAGCTGCTCCTTCCTCCCGTCGTCGCACCGAACCTCGAAGCCGTCGTCCAGTCCTCGACTGATCTCGTCCACTGGAAAGATGAGGAGGTGATCACCGCGGAAACACTGCTCCCGGCAGGCTTCGGCCAGCTGGCTCTCCAGTTTGTGACCAATTCGGTGGATTCTCCCGCTCTCTTCTTCCGGGTCCTCGCCCGCATACCGGAATAAGGGCGGAACGAAAGCTCCCTCTTCGGCCAGCGAGGGGACTTCCCCCGATCCTCTTCCGGCCGCTCAAGGAGGTTTTCCCAGTCCAGTTTGGCCCTTTACAAGGGAACTCCAGAGACCACCATGGAGGGCATGATCTTTCGGCCGTTCGCCACGCTCCCGGTGTGCCCAACACGGTCGCTTTCGCGGCGCTGACAATCCGCGCCGCCCGGCCCCGTACATGGATATTCTGAAAGCATACTGGCGAATGGAGTACGTCACGGCTCCTCGGAAGGCTGGTGCCCCGCGTGGTAACCCATTCCTCGCCCTTCCAGCGCAGGACGATCGCGAGGCCCTCATCCTTTTCCGCGCACAGTCGAGCTACATTGTCCTGAATCGATTTCCTTACAATCCCGGTCACGTCCTGATCCTGCCCTACCGCGAGGTCGCCGGACTGTCCGCGCTCAAACCGGAAGAACGCGCTGAGATCATGGAGCTCATCGTGCTGGCACAGGACGCGCTGGAAAAGGCCATGCACCCCGACGGTTTCAATGTCGGTTTCAACCTGGGGAAGCCGGCCGGCGCCGGGATCCCGCAACACATCCACTGCCATGTCGTCCCCCGGTGGGACGGTGATACGAACTTCATGCCGGTGATCGGAGAGACCCGTACCTTGCCGGAAGCTCTTGAACAAACCTGGGAGAAACTGCGTTCCCATTTTCCCGCGCCCGACTCCAAGAATGGCTGAGAAAACCCTCTATTTTCACAACCCGAGGCACCTCGCGGAACTCTATCTCGGAAAAGAGGCCAACCTCGCCTTGGTCGATGAGGCGTTTGCGGTGGAAACGGTATCCCGCGACGACTGGATCCGGATTACCGGAGAACCCGCAGCGGTTGAATCCGCATCGGAGTTTTTCCAGCTTCTCGATCTCGGGCGCAATCATGGTCTGAAGATTACGATGGGCGACTTTCGGAACACCCTCCGGGCGGTGCGTGAAGGTGAAGCGGAAGAACTCCGCGATGCCTTCGGAGAACAGCTCCGCATCGTGCTGAAGAAGACCAGTGTCGTGCCCAAGACGATCAACCAGAAGCGGTACCTGCAGGCGATCCGCGCGTGTGACATCGTCTTCGGGATCGGCCCCGCCGGAACCGGAAAGACCTTTCTGGCCGTCGCCATGGCGCTCGAAGCCCTTCTCAACGGCACCGTCGAGCGCGTCGTCCTGACGCGGCCCGCCGTCGAGGCGGGGGAAGCCCTCGGATTCCTGCCGGGTGATTTCAATGAGAAACTCCGCCCCTACCTGCAACCGCTCTTCGATTCGATCGGCGACCTCGTCGGTCAGATGGATGCCGCGCGACTGATGGGCGACCCGCGCGAACAACGTCCGGGGAAGATTGAAATCGCTCCACTCGCCTACATGCGCGGACGCACTCTGAGCAACGCCTTCATCATTCTCGACGAAGCCCAGAACGCGACACCCGAACAAATGATGATGGCCCTCACACGGCTTGGCCATGGCAGTCGAATGGTGATTACCGGAGACAAGACACAGGTGGATTTGCCGCGACATAAATACTCCGGTCTCAAGGAGGCCGAAAAAGTTCTTCGGGGAGTCAACGGGATTGCCTTCCAATACCTCGACGGGCGCGACGTCGTCCGTAATCCGCTCGTGCAGCAAATCATCGAAGCCTACCAGAGCTACGAAAACAAGACCGGTGCCCACCGCCCTCGCGAGGTCTCCGCAGACTAAAGACAACCATGGCTGCATCCCGAAAACCGCGTAAAGAAACCGTCGTCGCCACCCGCAGGCGCCGGGAAACTGTTCTTGAAGAGGTCGGCCGTCGAAAGTTCGAACGCTCGATCTGGGCCAATATCTCACTTTTCGTTCTCTTCGGTTTCGCCGTCAGTTTTCTTGGATTTTTTGGTCTTTCCCCCGCGGGCCCCGTTCTTCAGGCCGATCAGATTGCGCGCGTTCGCGTCGTCGCCGACAAGAGCTTCAGCTACGTCAGCGAAATCGAAACCGCCCGGGCACGCGCCGCGAAAGGGCAGGAGGCCCCGCCGGTCTACACCCTCGAACAGCGCCCTCTGGAAGATTTTCGGCAGTACATCCTCCAGCTCCACGCCGACCTCTCCGAGTTTGCCCGGGTCCCAGAAGGAGCCGAGCGTTCCCGTTACGCATTGCGCGCCAATGAAGTCCAGCAGTTCCTCCGCGACTACGAACACGGGAACCCCTTCAATCTACGCTCCACCGATCTTGTCGTCCTGTTCAATACACTGCCGCGCGATCGCCGGGAGTTTGTCCTGAACGAAGGCCTCCTCATCCTCGAACGCCTCTATCGCTCCGGCATCTATGACGAGGATGATCTCGATTCACTGCCGAGCACCAACTTTGGCGTTTTCCAGATTCAGAGTGAGTCCGGTGAAATCCAGCGGGTCGACCTGATTTCCCGCAGTGCCGCCCTGACCGATTTGCGGGTGAATCTCAGCGCTCTCGAGGATCGCGAGACGACGATGGCTCTCTATCGCATCCTCCGGGAGGCCCTCGAAGGAAACCTCAGGTTCAACGCTGAACGAACCCAGGCCCTGCGGGAAGAGTTCATCGCGAAGGTCCACCCGGTGACCCTTCATGTCCACGAAGGGCAGACCATTGTGGAACCCGATACGCGGGTCTCCGCCGCCGCCCTCGAGAAGCTCAAGGCATACCACCAGGCCCTCGAAGCGAGTGACACCAGCCCGCTTGGTTTCGACGCCCTCTTCGCCGAACGCCTGATCATTACCTTCGCTGCTCTCGGCTGCGTTCTCCTCCACCTCAAGATGACCGGGATCCGGGTGACGCCGAACCGGCGGACGATCCTGCTCGCCGGAAGCGCCCTCCTCCTGAATCTGTTCTTCTATCGCCTGATCATCGAAATCGGTGAGAACGAGGTCGCGCGCCGCACATCCTGGGCGGTTGCGATAATTCCCTACCTCCTGCCGGTCGCCCTGGCCCCCATGCTCATCGCGATGCTTCTCGGCGTCGGCTCCGGAGTCGTCTGCGCCGGGATGCTCGCGCTCCTGAACGGCCTCATGCAGGCCAACTCGATCAGTGTATTCGTCGCCTCCTTCATCGTCTCCCTCGTCGGCATCGCCTTCAGCCGCAGACTGCAGGTCCGGACTCGCGTGGTTCGCGCTGGGTTTTATAGCGGGCTGGTGATGGCGCTGGCGGCTTGCCTCCTCGGCATGAGGGATTCCATCGACCCGCCATATATCTTCTACCAGATGGTGACCGCGATTGCGATCGGCGCCGGTACCGGTATCGCCCTCATCGGCCTTCTCCCGATCTGGGAAAGCCTTTTCAAAACGACAACGGACATCACTCTTCTCGAGCTGACAGATTACAACCACCCGTTGCTGCGGCGCCTGCAGCTCGAAGCTCCGGGCTCCTACCACCACAGTCTGATGGTCGCCAACCTCGCCGAGAACGCAGCGGCAGCGGTCGGTGCCAATCCGCTTGTCTGCCGGGTCTGCTGCCTCTTCCACGACATCGGAAAGATCGTCAAACCGGAGTATTTCACGGAAAACCAGCGCGACGGCTACAACCCACACATCGAGCGAAACCCGTCGATGAGTGCTCTCGTCATCAAGAGCCATGTGAAGGAAGGGGTGGTCCTCGCCAAGGAATACAAACTGCCGCGGATCATCATCGACGTCATCCGGCAGCATCACGGGACGAGCCTCATCCAATATTTCTACTACAAGGCGTTGGAGCGAAAGCGCCAGGCCGAGGCTGAATTCGAGAATCCGTGGCTCAACGCTCCCCGCATCGAACTGGATAAGGTCAACGAGGACACCTACCGCTACGAGGGCCCCAAGCCCCTCTTCCGGGAAAGTGCGATCATCATGCTTGCCGATTCCGTCGAAGCAGCCGGCCGCAGCCTGCGCAAGGTGACTCCGCAGGCAATCGACGAACTCATTGGTAGTATTTTCCGAACCCGCGTGGAAGACGGCCAGCTGGACGATTGCCCCCTCACCTTTCAGGAACTCTCGAAGATTCGGGGGAGCTTTTCTTTCACCCTCCTGAATATGCTTCACTCGCGGGTGGAGTATCCGAAGGAAGGAGCGGCCGAAGCCCTCGCGAAGAAGCATCCGAAAAAAAAGGGCAGCCGGGCTCCTTTTGCGGAACTGGGTGAACGTCTCGTCGAATCCGAAACGACACCGCCCGTCAGCCCCGAGGAAAAACCTTCCGAACGACCAACGGAAGAGGAACAGGAGAATGCACCGTCCCGTTGAGGCATCGATTGACGACCGGCGGCTCCAGCTGGATCCTGCCGAGGTGACGCGTCTGTTCCGTTTTATGGATACACATTTCACGACGCGGTCCATTCCCCCCGGAGCACTGGCCGTTGCCTTCGTCGACGAACGCACCTCGTCAGAACTCCACCTCGCCTTTTTTCGGGATGACAGCGTCACTGATGTCATGACCTTTCCCGGCTATCCTGACGAGGGACATGCCGGCGATATTGCGGTCTGCCCAGCCTATGCCGCCGAACATGCCGGTGATTACGGACATACCTTTGCCGAAGAGCTTACGCTCTATTTGATCCATGGTTGGCTTCACCTTTCCGGCCTCGATGACCAGTCAGACGACTCGGCGAGAGAAATGCGGGCGGCCGAAAGGAAAGCCCTTTCCCTCCTGCGGGAGAATCAGGGGCTGCTCGAGGCCCGATGGCTCGGATGAGCCCCGGCAAATGAACGCTCCACGCCCCACAGGACAAAAAACGCGATGAGCACGGCGGGATGATGAAGCGGGTAATCGTAGAGGGCCGCCCCCAGAAAGACGGCAATTCCCACCCTCATGAAACCACTTTCGGCTGAACCCGAGCGGGTGCCCCCTCGGGAACGGAAACGATGGATGAAAAGTGGCGCCAGGAGCAGCGACAGTCCGATCGCGCCAAATTCTGAAAGCCACTCCACCAGATCGTTGTGGGCGGCCGGTGTCGGAATGAGCTTTCCGAAGTTCTTCGTCTCCGGTTGGTGCCTCCGGGCATAGAAACTGTCACCCGCGTAGATCGGAAGGTATTCGGGAAAACTCCCTGCGCCCCACCCCCACAGGGGACGGTCTTCCGCCGCCTTCCATGCCGCCATCGCAGCCGGTATCCGAAGATCCGGGAATTCCCCTTGCGAGAGGGCTTCGAGCTGTGCGGTCGTATCTTTCATTCTCCCGGTCGATGCGAGCGCCCAGGAGGAAACTCCTCCTACGACCAGCAATCCGATACCTGCCAAAGCCAGAATGAGGACCCGTGACCGCCCAGCATACACCCGCCGAAAAACATCTCTCCGCAGGACGATTCCAGCCCCAAGCAAGGTCACAAAGGCGACCTGAGTCACCACCGCCAGCCGCGACCCCGAGAGCGGCAGACAAAACGCCGCGGCCATGGCGATCACAATGACACAGCCGCCAAGCATCCGACCGATCGAAAGCGCCACCGCGAGGCTGCATGACAATCCGAGGAGGGAAAAGAGGACACTGTGATTCCGATATTCGAAAGGTTGAAATACCGCGTGGTGTCCACCAAAGCCCGGGAGCAAGTAACCTTCTTTCCCCAAAACGCCCGCCGTCACCGCAACCAATGCGGCAACAAAAAAACAGCCCGCCATCCAGCGCCGTTCGGCCGAACCGACGGGAGCATCGACAAGCCAGGCGCAGGCTCCCAAGGCCAGCGCAAAAACACCGATGGCGGCTCGCTGGAGGTCCGGGGAGACCGTTCCCGGAAGGTACGGCACAAGAGCCTCCACGATTGTTGCGCTACCCGGAGTACGGTCCCCCGGGTCGATCCCTCCCACATGCAGGAGAGCAGCGGCCTGCACGAGGAGAAATGCCACCCAACAGCCGCCCGCAATCATTGATGAAACGGAACCGCGCTGGCATATCCCGATCCACGCGCGGATCCAGTAAAGGGCTCCAAGTCCCCCCGCTGCGACCGGAAAGTAAGCCACTCCATAGAAGCTCACCCACGGTAGCCCTACAATAATCACGCCGAGGAGACCCGCGAGAAGTCGGTCCATCATTTCACCATAAAATGCAGAAAACCCGCCCTCAGGGAAAGAGCGGGTTTTCATCAAAGGTTTGGACCTCGCCGTCGAAACTTAATGACTGACGTGTGCTTCCTCCGCACGGTTCGGGACAATGTACTCGAGCTTCACGAGAAGGAAGAAAATGAACAGTGCGATCGTCGAAAGACAGAACGAGAGAAGTGCGAAATCCCGAACAGCTGCCACTGTAATCGCGGCCAGGCCAAAGAGGAGACTCACCGAGTAGAGCGCATAGACAGTCGCGCGATGAGAATAGCCGAGGCGCGATCCCATCCGGTGATGGATGTGGTCGTGGTCAGCCGAAAAGATCCCCTTCCCTTCACGGGCGCGACGATACATGGCCACAAAGGTGTCGAGAATCGGGAGCCCGAGCGCGAGGATCGGCACCACCGAAACCCACGAGGCCATCGGCATCTGCGCCGGGACGAGACTTGCGCTGGCCAGCATGAAGCCGAGAAAGAGACTGCCGGTATCCCCCATGAAGATGGTCGCCGGGTGGGAATTATGGATGAGAAAACCCGCCGATGCCGCGATCAGGGCAGCGACGAGCGCAAATTGCGGATTTCCGCCAAGGAGAGACATCGAGACAGTAATCGCCGAAAGCGCGATGACCGAAGTCCCGGCGGCCAGTCCGTCGAGGCCGTCGATGAGGTTGATCGCATTGATCACACCCACGATCCAAGCCACCGTCAGGCACACACTGAACATTTCTCCGATCACTCCCCAAGGGCCGAGCACATCTCCAAAGAGATGGAACCGATACCCACCAGCCGTGACGATGCCGGCTGCCGCGATCTGCAATCCGAGTTTTGCAACCGGCTTGAGGCCCTTCAGATCGTCGACCAGGCCGGTCAGGGCCATGACAATCGCACCCGCCAGAATCCACCAGCCACCAGCGGTGCCGAAGAGCAGATTCCCGAGGTCAGGATAGGCGAGGGACGCCACCGTAAAATACAACATTCCCACAATGAATGCGGAAACAAGCGCCACGCCGCCCAGACGCGGGGTCGGCACGGTGTGCGAGCTCCGGTCATTCGGACTGTCGAGAAGACTCATGCGATAGGCCGCCCGGCGAATTACCCCCGTGATCACGTACGAGACTGCCCCGGTGGCCAAGATGCCCCCCGCGATCAGTAACAGTAGTTTCAAGTCCAGCAGATTCCCGTTCATTGCTAAATTCCCTAAAATGAGACCAATTATCCGGCGCGACTAGCGAAATCGACACCGTTGCATACACAAAGCAGACAGATGGCACTAAGCCAAATCACAGACAATCAATCAAGGTATTGCTTTATATTCCGGGCGCAAGGGGTGGTTTTGACAAAGATTTGATTGCCTCGTGCTGAATTTACGAGAGAACCAACCGATGCCGGTAAACGCTGGTGGATACTCCCCACTGGCGACCCCTTTTGCCATGCATCTCGAGATCCCCTTTATCGCCAAGCTGGCCGCCCTCCTCTTCGCCCTGCAGGCGCTGACGACGCTTCACCTGATGGGCCTCGCCGGAACCTTTCCGACCATCGCCGCAGCCTCTGTCTACCTCGCTGTCCAGCCCCTTGTGCGGGCGCATTACGCGCGCCAGGCGGTCATCGCGGAACAGAGAGATTCTTTTCCTTCTTCCGGAACAGAGTAGTGCCGATGGCGGCGCGTCTCCCCATGCGCGAACCGCTCTTGCGAAATGTGGAGACATGTCGCATCCTGAGGTCATGGTGCATCGGCATGGCTATTGTTTACTCGTCCTGGTGTTCGGATTCACGTTTCTCGGCTGCCGGGGCCCAACCCTGACGCAACGAATCGAGCGCAATCAAGCGGCCTTTGAAAGTTGGTCGCCGGAGGCGCAGCAAGCCGTTTCCGAGGGCCGCATCGAGGTCGGTTTCACGTCCGAACAGGTCCGGACGGCCTGGGGCGAACCCGATCACATCGCGATGGAAATCAGCGCCGAAGGGGAAACCGAACGCTGGGTCTACGAAAAGAGTTCACCCGCGATCGGGATCGGCATCGGCGGAGGCAACTACAGCCGGGGGGGTGGCGTCGGCGGCAGCATCGGTACCACCGTGGGCGGAGGAACCAATGTCGTGGCGATTGTCCGCTTGCGGAACGATGAGGTGGTGTCCTTTGATCGCGCCCAGGATTGAATTTCCCTTCTTCGATGCTCTGGATCGCACAGACAACGGTGGGGGGAGAAGACGAAGCGAGGCAGTTGGCCCAACGTCTGGTGGAGGATCGGCTCACCGCCTGTGTCCATATAGAAGGTCCCCTCCTCGCGGTCTATCGCTGGAAAGGGAATGTCGAGTCAGCCCCCGAATGGCGGGTATCGCTGAAGACCACCTCGGCGCGCCTCCCCGCCCTCCGTTCCGCCCTCTTTGCGCTACATCCCTACGATACCCCCGAGTGGATCGCCTGGAGACTGGAGGAAGTGGATCCGGACTACCTCGCCTGGGCTCGGAAGCAGGTGAGTCCGGCCGGGGCGCTCTTTCCTGAATCCGAAATGCAGTGATGTCGCTTCCGCCCAGAGAATTCGGGGGAAGCAGGACCACGAGGATCCTTTGGCCGGGGAAGAATCTGAGACGCGTTTCGAGGACTACGCGCTCGCCTTTCTGGTGTCTCATCAAGAGACCCAGGAAGACACCGTCTTCACCGATATACCGCTCGAAAGAGATTGGCGGTGAAAGCCCGGTCGGCAGGCGCAAGGACGCGCGACCGATCACGCCCTCAAGGGTGGTGCCTGCCAAGTTACAAAACACGAGGTGATCCTCCGGACAGGAACTCCAACTGTCGTCGATCGCCACCAGATGGAATTCAGCGGTGGGACGATCCGTCTGATCGGCAGGATTTGCCAGGATCAGTAGAAGGCACTCGCGCACGTTGTCCGCCACGCGTGTCGATCCCGCTTCCACCAACTCCCGCTCACCACCCGCCGTTTCCACTTCGCGGTAGAGGACCAGTCGATCATCTCCACGAAACTCGACAACCTCACTCCGCGCACCCGGGTATAGGTCCAGCTGCCGCCACTGCCCAGGTCCATTCGCTATCAGCAAGCCCGAGAAATTCCCGTCCCCGTAGGGATAGAATCGCAACGTGCGCTCGATCAGTTTTTCTTCCCTGGCGCCGCATACCCCCTGGACGAAGCCGCACACGAGGATCAGGATCCTGAGGTATTTCATTGCGGTCCAATCCATCGAAACGAAACCACTTCGAACCGGCGGGCTTCGAGGGCGCCGGTGTCACGGGCTCCCGGGGGCTCTTCGGCCGGTCGTCCATCAATGAACGCGTAACGACGCTGCACGCGCGCCTCGATCCGTGCGGTGGCCTCGGATGCTCCCGTCGCTTCATTCAGAACTTCCCCGAAAGCAAGAATCCGGAAACTGTCGGAACGAACCGCCGGGGCCAGCGAGAGCAGCGCGGCAAGATCGCTCTGGAGCAGATAGCCCTTTGCATTGACCGGAAACGCCGCATTGAGGCCCGCGTCGTCGATTGCGCGCCGAAAGATCCCGGCACCAAGAAATTCCGCGATCGACGCAGAGGGTGTTCCACGCCGTTGGATCTCCCGAACGATGGATTGCGCGAGCGCTGCCAGGCTCTCGCGGGAGAGAAGCCGGACTCCCTGACGGAAGTAGTTTGCGCGGGCATCGGCAGCCCCCTTCCCGGCCGCCGAAAACGCCGTGTCGACCGAGGGCTCCTGGTCCAGATGTGCGCCAAAGTTGTCGCGAAAGATCGCCGCAGGTGTCTCCAGCTTCCGCCCTTCGCCCGACAAGCTGCGATATCGCCACCCGTTGTGGTCGTTATAGGCATCGGTCAGAACAGCCTGCCACGCCCGCACGCTCGTGGAATTCCAGTTGAACGCACCCCGCAACTCGAAGTGCCGGGCAGCAGCCGGAGATCGCAAATTATTTGCGAGCACCCCCCTCCCCCGGTTGAGGAGGGTTAGCCGACTGCTGGGGAAGACAATGCGTCCACCACGCTCCGGGCGCACCCAGTCTGCAGGCACCGTCGACAGGAAATATCGATCGAATCCACGGTTCAGTTCTTGTGCCTCCGGAAGCGATGATCCCAATGCCAGAGGCGGCAGGTTCTTGAAGGAGAGATGGCGGAAATCAGCGATCGTGACCGGTTCCCCGACCGGAATGTCATAGAGTCGCACATCCCCGTAGGCTCCCGCCGTGGAGTCCCTGGGCCACCCGTCAAAGAGCAGATCGGTTCCGGAAAAAACGCCGCTCAATGTGTTGTTGAGATGTACCGGATGACGTTCCGCCACCCGAATGGGCGGAGTCCTTCGGGAGGCCTCCGGACCCTGAAATGCCTGGAGCAGGCGGGGTGTGCGCAGGTCTGCCTCCCGAACCCAGGCAATGTCCGGATCCTCGCCGTTCCACCGGCCACCGAGTGCAAAATGAAACGCAAAAATGTAGCTGTCAGCGACATGCGTTGAATAGTCCCGCCCGAGATAAGGAACCGTCGATGCCCCAAATTGATAACTGAACGAGGAACGATAGCCCACTCCGTCAACACCTCCCCACGCCTCTCCCGGAACCTCGTGGGAGTGGGGATGCAACGCGAACCGAACCCCCGGCGAGGTCGGTGGAAACCTTCCTTCAAGAACAACATCTTCATCCGCCTCGACCTCTCCCAGATCGAGGCCCGGATATTTCCAGATTCCATCGGGTTTATCCCGCCGATCCGGTTCTTCCAGCTCGTAGACTTCTCCCGCTTTCAGCATCGCCTCTCCGGCATAACTCCCTCCCGGAACCGTATCCAGCTCCAGCCACGTATCGGTGATGAGCGGACCTCCAAAATGCGAACGCGGCATCCCGTCGATCGCTTTCCACGCCGTCTCCCGACCCGTCGCCCGGTTTCGGAAACGGATCTCCGGCAGATTCTCAACCACCACACGCGCGCCTCGGCGATCGGTCGCGTTGAGGAGGAGAGGACGGGTGAACGGATTCCAGACCTCCGCCCGGACCACATATCTCAAGGACGGAACGTTCTGACGCTCGTATGCCGCGAAGTGTATCGCACATTCACTCAGAACCGGAGCGATGTGCAGGTAGGGTTCGCCAGGCAGGAGTTCCTCAAACTCCTGGAGGCTGCAGGGGAAAACCGCGATGCGCCCGGCGCGGTCAGGTTGCGGGACGTCTGCCCAGACAGCGTGCGCCCGCCCCAGGTTGAAGATGTCCCGGAACCTCGCCGCGGGCACAAACCGCTCCGGATCCTCCAGATTAACCTTGAGACCTCCCTCCACCGGATTGGTCAGAAGTCCCCGGGAAAGAAGCGTCAGGTCCGACCGGTGGTCGCGGCCGGCAACCGCCATCTGCGCCTCCAGCTCAGCCGGGTGCATCAGTTCCATCCAGCTTTCCGCCGTGGGATCGACGCTCCCGACGGGCAGCAACAGCTCCCCGTCAACCCCGGCGTGCGCCCTTTGCCGGAGCCATTGATGCCCGTCCTCCGCGGCGGCGACAAACCCCGAAAGGTCCACCCCCTGCACGCTCACCATGACACCCTCATCCCCCGTCCACCACGCATGCCGGGCCGCGACAAAAGGCCGTCCCGCGCCGTCTCGGCCCGTTCGTTCCGCAAGCGGCACCTTCACGGTTTCACCCATCGAAACGCCACTGAAAAACGCGAACGCAGGTCCCCTCGCCCCGCCCACTGGATCGGGCCGAAAATCAGCCCCCTCCGTCACCAGCCAGTGAAGCGTCGCTTCGCTCCCCGTGAAGTTCCATACACCCGTCCATCGGCGCGCGGATGGTCTCGTCCGGCCCGCCCCGAGGATGTCCGCGCGGGCCGTAATACGCCGGTCCGGTCCGGCAAGATCCTCCAGCTGCCCCAGGGCGAGACCCAAGGCGTAAAGCGCTTCCTGTCGGGCGAGCGCCTGCCTCTCGGCCACCTGCGAGATTCTCGACTGCACCCGACCGATCGACCCGAGGCTGACAACAACGAGCAGGACAAAAGCGGTCAGCGCCAGCGCCACGATGAGCGCAAATCCGTCACGATCGCCCCGCCGACCGCCTTCCCGCTCGTTTCCTCCGGATATCGCCATCAGCATACCCCATGCTATGCATAACGTCGTTTCTTAGGCAAATCTTTCTCCACGCGTCCATTCCCAAGGGGCCCCAGGATCTTCAGGGAATGACGTTTGCGTTCGGACCCACGATCAGGGAAACAGCGTGTTCCGGTCGAAAATGTTCCGCCGCAAAGTCTCGCACCGTAACCGGATCGAGCGCGTCGAGCCTCTCATCGTAGGTCTCCCAGTCGTTCACCGGGCGACCATACAGGACGTTCATGCCCGCCCGGGCGGCGCGTGCCCCGGGGGACTGCAGGCTCATCCGGTTTCTCCCCTTGAGCCGGGTCCGGGCGCGTTCAAATTCGGCCCGTCCGAGCCCCTCCGTTCGAAGTCGCTCGGCTTCGTCCTGGAAGGCTTCGAGGACTTCCTGTGCATGGTCTGGATGCGTGCCTGCATAAAAGCCGAACTGACCGGTCGAGAGGCTCAGGAGGCGATGGGAGGAGACAAAATAGGCCAGATTCCGCTCTTCCCGCACCTTCAGGAACAATTGGCTCGCCATATCCGAACAGGCAGCATGCAGGAGCTGGCTGCAAAGCTCGTCTTCACTCTGCACGCCAACATCGGGAAATGCGAGGAAAACGACGGCCTGCTCCCGGGGAGCAAACTCTTCGCAGCGGCGTCGCGCCTGCCCGGGCACAAAGGGCACCTCTCGCCGTTCGAAAGCCCACTCCGGCAGATCCTGCAGAAACGCTTCCAAGATGGGAAGATCACGCCCCGGATCGATGTCGCCGACCACCGTGAGGACCGCATTCCTGCTCACGACCAGGCGCTGAAAACAAGCGTGCAAGGCTTCCGCGGTCACCGCCTCGACCGTTTCCACTTCGCCGTCTGGATCGATTGCGAGCGGATGGTCTCCGAAAAAGTGGCGACGGAGGAGAAGATGGCCACGATCCACGACATCGTCCCAGCGTTCCTTCAAACTCGCGATTTGGCCGGCTTTTTCGCGGGCGAGCACCTCTGGCTGAAAACGGGGGCCGAGCACAGCGTCCTGGAGGACCGAGCGGCCGAGAGGCAGATCGTTTCCCAGCACTTCGACCGCCAGCCCAAATGAATTGTTGCCACAATATTCTTCGAAAACACCGCCCGCGTTTTCCACCAGCTCCGCCACCTCGGAAGATCTCCGCCACCGCGTATCCCGCGTCAACATTGTGGCGAGGAGGGCTGTGATGCCACGTTCTTCGGGAACTTCGTAATGCGCGCCTCCGAGCATACCGAGACGCAAGTGGACCTTCGGCAGGCGCCGGTCCTGCTGCCAGACCAGCTTGCTCCCGTTGGCCATCTCGATCACTTCAAAGGGGCGAGGGCGCACCAATCGATGGCCAGCCGGGCGGGCGCGCTGTTCGACGTCCGCCTGATTGAGCGACACGGCAGTGAGATTGACCTCCCGCAGGTATCGCCGAGCCGCTGCCTGCACGTCCTTGAGGGCCGCTTCGGCGAGTCGTTCATGATAGGCCTGCGGGTAACCGAGATCTCCGACGACGACTTCCGCCACGCCCAGGCGAGCAGCCTGTCCACCGGTTGTCTTGCGACTGTTAATTTCGCCCACAAGGGCGCTGCGGCGGGCACGTTCAAGGGCCGCCTCGGGCAAACCCTTCTCCTGCACAACGGCGAGCTCTGCGAGAATGGAAGCCTCGACCAATGCACGTTTCCCCGGATCGCACAGGTAGGAAATCCAGAACAGACCCCGTTCGCCCGGGTTCCAGGCATGCACGGAGACATCGTGCAGGATCTCGCGCTCTTCCCGCAGGCGTTGCCACAAATGGGAGCTCTGCCCGTGGCCGAGACCCGCGGCAAGGAGGTCAAGCGCGGGAGCATCAGCGTGCGCGAGGCCCGGGATCCGGAACGCAAGCGTGCCGCGACAAACGGTGACATCTGCCGCCAGGCGTTGCTCCCGACGGGCAAGCTGTTCGACTTCGGCGGGGACGAGGACCGGTGCCAGTGATCGGTCCGGAAGCTTCTCGAAAAAATCTTCGAGCCCTGCCCGCAGCGACCCCTCCTCGATCGCACCCACCACCACGAGGACCGCATTTTCCGGGACATAGCGTTGCCGATGGTAGGCCCGGAGATCCTCCAGACCGAGTTCCCCGAAGATATCCCGGCGCCCGATCACCGGAAGGCGGTATGGGTGAGACCGGAAAGCGGTTTCGAAGAGGGCTCGCGAAAGTTTGTAATCCGGATCGTCGAGTCCCATGTCGATCTCCCGCAGGATGACACCCCGCTCGCGCTCCGCATCCCCCGCGTCGAGACGCGGCGAAAAGACCATGTCGGCAAGAAGATCGAGACCAAAGGTGGCGTGTTCCGCCGGCAAATCGACGTAATAGACCGTGCGGTCGAACGAGGTGTAGGCGTTGATCGTACCGCCGCATTCCTGTACCTCTCGCGCGATCTGACCGTCTTCCCGGCGCCCGGTACCTTTGAAGACCATATGCTCGAGATAGTGCGAGAGTCCGGCCCCGAGATGGGCGCCTTCGTGCATGCTCCCGGTCTTGATCCAGAGTTGAATCGAAACGAGATCCGCCGCGTGGTCCTCACGATGGAGGACGGTCAACCCGTTGTGCAGAACCGATCGATGCGCCGGATCCGAAAACAGCGTCTTGCGCAACTGCGCGGCATCAGCACGAAGGTGATTGCGCTCGTTCATCCGCAACGGCGATCCCCCGAAGAGGATTCCATGGTTTTCCGGGAAGGGAGGAACGGCTTTTCGAAAGTCTCGTGCAAATCGAAGACATCGACGAAATCCTCTTTGCGGTCTTCCTCACGTGTGCCGAACACTTCGAGGTCCACAAGATTATAGACGATCTCGCCGAAATCCGCCGTCTGCTCGATCCCCCACTGCCGAAAAAGCGTGGCTGTCATCGGGCCATAGCGTTCGAGCGCGAAGTCACGAATGCCCTCGCAGAGGACCTGGCCACTGACATGACGCGTCCCGTGGCGACCGTTGTCCGATTTTTTCGGCAGCTTTCTCGTGGTGTAATCCAATGCCTCACGAACAAAAAAATAGGCGCTCTTGTCATAACGCCTGTCTTTCTTCGCGATCAGATTCACGACTTCATTGAAATCTTTCCCATTCATCAAAGTGGGTAAACGTGCAGGGATACTTCGGCCAAAGCGAATGGAAATTGAGGGCGTACCGCGGCCGTCTGCCCTCCACCCCTTCGGTTCAGCCGTCAGCGCGGGTCGCACTGCGTGCGCCGCCTCCGTGTTCATCCGGAGCCGCCAGGGCGGGCATCGGGACCGCGATCAGGAGTCCCACGAGCCGGTAAAGCTCGGCTTCCGCAACTGTCACGATCTCATCTGCAAGAACGATCGCACGACAAATCTCGAGGAACTGCCGCTGTAATTTCGGTGCCATATGGCGAAGATGCCGAAAGTCACTGGAAGCGGCCTCAGGATCCTTCCGGTCGATCACCCGAAAGGACACCGTCGCCCATCCTTCGTACCCCGCCACAGTCCCCTCGACCAAGGTCCGGGCCTGCCCAGGATCCTCATGCGTGGCCGCCATGGCGAGAAGCGAAAGGACACGGCTCAGCGGCTCCGCGAGGGCCCGGGGGTGCTTGTAATACGCCCTTCGGTCGGCGAGGCGTTCGTCGGTTGATTCCAGGCGGTGTCTCAGAAGAAGCTCGAGAATGAACTCATACAGGCTGACCACCTGATCGGCGTGGACCAGTTGAGCGGTGGCCTCGAAAAGCCCGAGAATGGCCGCGCGGTCCATTTCCCGAAGGGCCGGAAGCGCCAGTTCGAAGAGCGGCAGGCGGTGGGCGCGCGGAAGCTCGTCGAGGAGCGATTGGCGCCATTCCTCGACACGTTTCCGGACCGGGTGGCTGAGCGCTTGTTCGACCGCATTCCATGGCAGATCGACGGACGTTCCCGGTTCGACAAAAAGTCCGATCACGATGGCTTCCGCCACGATCGGATCGTCGATGCCACGGGAATCGATGGCCGCCACGCGGGCTCGCAGCCGACGCACCTCCTCCATCTGGGCGGCGTCGCCCTGCAACCTGACAGGAGCGGCCGCCATTGCCGAAACGACGGCGGCCGCTACCGGCACCACGGGAGGCGAGGTGCGTGCCCGTGGAGAGGGTTCATCGGCGGGGGGCGCGGCCTGATGAAGGAAGCTTCCGTCCCAGCGCGGATCAAGCTGGCGGATACGCTGCTCCAAGGGCGGATGCGTCCTGAAAAGACCTCCGAACGAACTCTGGAGAGCAGTCGAGAAAAAGCAGTGGGCCAACCCTTCCGCCTGCTGATGCTGCACACGGCTGCCTACTTCGCTGCCGCCGATCCGCCGCAAGGCATCCCGGATCCCCGCCGGTTGACGCGTGAATTGCACCGCGGATGCATCGGCAAGAAACTCCCGCTGGCGAGAGATCGCAGCTTGAATAAGCCGACCGAAGAACTGCCCGAGCATTCCGAGCAAAAACACCGCGAGGCCAATCAGGAGGATCGCCACGACGGCCCCGCCCCCACCTTTTCGATTTGACCCTCCGACCCTTGCAAACCGCATCGAGTGGAGGAAACCACGGCCGATGATGACGAGCACAAAGAGCCCGAAAAGGATGCCCGCGAGCCGCAGGTTCAGGCGCATGTCGCCATTGAGAATATGGCTGAACTCATGAGCGACGACTCCCTGCAGTTCATCGCGGGATAGCAGGTCAAGGCAGCCTCGCGAGACTGCGATCGCCGCTTCATCGGGCCCGTAACCGGCGGCAAACGCGTTGATCCCGGGCTCGTCATCGAGGACGTAGACTTCGGGCACGGGAACGCCCGAAGCGATACTCATTTCCTCCACCACGTTCATCAACCTCCGTTCGTTCGGTGAGCGTGTCGTGGCATCCACCTTCCGGCCTCCGAGGCTACTGGCAACCGCACCTCCGCCCGCCCGATACTGCCCCACCTTGACGAACGACGCCCCTCCGACAATACCGACGACGCCCACCGCCACCCAGAGTAGGCGCTTCGCATCCCAGAACGCCGGAGCCACCGCATATCCTCCTGCCGCAGCCTGCGACGGCGTCAATGTCTCAATCAGCCAGACTAGCCAGTAAAAGGCGACCGTGAGGGCGATAAGTGCTCCGGCGAACCCGATAACCAGCCATTGCGTCTGGCGGCGGGCGCGATCCTGCGCGGTAAAAAAGTCCATTCCGGTCCGCAGGTGCCCGGTCAGGAGAAGGAAACCTTCGGAGCCTCGCGCTCGGCCGGTGCCTCGATCTCGAAGAGGGCGGCTTCCTGGAAATCGAACATGCCCGCCACGAGATTGCTGGGAAAGACTTCCCGCTTTGTGTTGTAGTGGGTCACCGCGTCATTGAAAGCCTGCCGGGAAAAGGCGACCTTGTTCTCCGTCGAAGTCAGCTCCTCGGTCAGCTGCATCATGTTCTGGTTTGCCTTCAGATCGGGATAAGCTTCCGCGAGAGCGAAAAAGCGCCCCATCGCTCCCGTGAGGGCGGCTTCAGCCCCGACCAATCCCTTGACGGCGGCGGAATTCTCCGGTTGGGCGGCGGCGCGCTGTCCGGCACTCGCGGCGGTGTTTCGCGCGGCGATGACCGCTTCGAGAGTCTCCCGCTCGTGCTTCATGTAGCTCTTGGCCGTTTCCACAAGATTGGGAATGAGGTCATACCGGCGCTTCAGCTGAACATCAATCTGCGCGAAAGCGTTCTTGAACCGGTTGCGCAACTTGACGAGCCCGTTGTAGGTGCTCATCGCCCAGAAGCCGAAAACAACGCCGATGAACAAGATAACACCGATAGTGATCAGAGCTGACATGTCTTTACTCTGGGGCTTTCCGGCCCGCACGCCAAGGAAAAGCGTGCCGATTTGTTCCCCTTTCCCCTCCCCTCGGGAGACCCCTCATCGCCCGCTGCGCGCACGGTTGACAGAGGTGTCGGCGAGCCTACTTTTGCCCACTCGCGATTCCGACAAAGGAAAACCATGGCGCTTTTTGATTCTGTAGTGCTGGCACCGGCCGACCCCATTCTGGGCCTGACGGATGCCTTCAAGGCCGATCCCCGCGAGGGCAAGATTAACCTCGGCGTCGGCGTTTTCGTCGATGCGGCAGGGGAGACGCCGGTTCTCCCGTCCGTCCGGACGGCAGAATCCCAGCTGGCGGCCGCGGGTGTGAGCAAAAGTTACCTGCCGATCACCGGGTCCCCGGTCTTTGCCCGGGCGACTCGCAAATTGTGCTTCGGGGCACTCTCCGATGGCCTCGCTGACTGTGTGGTCACGGCGCAGACTCCCGGCGGCACCGGCGGGCTTCGGGTCGCGGGGGATTTCCTCGCCAAGGCGGCACCGCACGCAACGCTCTGGATTTCCGATCCCACCTGGGCAAACCACAAAGGCGTCTTCGCCGCGGCCGGCCTGCCGCAACGCGTGTATCCATATTTTGATCCGGAGAGCAACGGGATCGACCGGGACGGTTTTTTTGCCGCCCTGCGGGCGATTCCGGCGGGTGACATCGTTCTCCTCCATGCCTGCTGCCATAATCCCACCGGAGCCGATCTTGCGGATGAGGATTGGCACATAGTTGCGCGGATCGCGAAGGAGCGGGGCTGGCTTCCCTTCCTCGACTTTGCCTATCAGGGTTTTGGCGATGGCCTTGAGGCTGACGCGACGGGTCCACGGCAGCTCGCTGACGCCGGGCTGAACCTGATTGTGGCCCAGTCATTCTCGAAGAATTTCGGGCTCTACCAGGACCGGGTGGGCGCGCTCCATATCGTCTGCACCTCGTCTGATGAGGCGCAGCGCGTGAGCAGTCAGCTGAAGGTCGCGATACGCGTGAACTATTCGAATCCGCCCGCCCATGGAGGCGCGATCGTCTCCACGATTCTGGAGGATTCCACCCTGCAGGCGCAGTGGATCGACGAAGTGACTGCCATGCGCGAACGCATCAACGGCGTGCGCGCCGAATTCGTCCAGGGATTGCGCGACGCCGGGATTCCGAGGGATTTCGGCTTTCTCGAGTCCCAGCGCGGGATGTTTTCCTTCACCGGAATCAGCCGCCGGGAAGTCGTCCGTCTGCGCGAGGAATTCGGGGTCTATATGGTGGAGAGCGGCCGGATCAATGTCGCCGGTATCACGCCCGCCAATCTGCCTCGCCTGATCGAGGCGCTGAAGGCGACCTTGGGGTGAGGCGAGGTCAGTTCAGATAGCGGAGAAACCATCCTGTCGTCCACGCGAGCACAAGACCCCACGCAAAACTCATGAGGGTCCCGATGAGGATGTATTCGGCTTCCTTGCGACTCTTCGAAAGTTCTCCGAAGCGAAAGACCGATTTGGCGGCAACGAGGAAGGCGACGGCCTCGGGTTGTCCCACGAGAACAAAAAAGAAGATCAGAGCACGCTCCAGTTGCCCGATGACGAGGCCACCCCGCGCAAGACCTTCGGCCACCGGGTCGGAGGGCAGGATCGAGGTCTCATTCGCTGGCCTGATTTCTCTGTAATAGGGCTCCACGAGGTGGCCGATGAGGTAGCCGCCGAAATAGACCGTGGCAAGGAGTCCGCTCAGGATGAGGCAGAAGTTGAAATAGACCGGAGCAAATCGTTCTCCCCCCGCCACGCCCTCGAGCGGCTGGATGGGCAGGAAGTAGATGATCCCGAAGAGGACCGCAAGGTGTGCCGCCTGGTCGATGAGATAGGGCCAACGTCCCCGCCAGCCCTGAGATTCCGCCCGCAATTTCAGCAGGTCAATGGCAGCGTGGGTCCCCGCGATGATCAGCGGGATTCTCCATTCCGTCCAATTCCCGACAAATAGAAAGGCAGTCCCCGTAACGACGGCAATATGCTTGGCAAAGCGCAAGGGCCGGCGCTTGCCCTCGATATCCTGATCGCTCTGGAGGAGAAAATCCGCCACAAGATGAGCGGCCAGCAGGCAGAGAAACAGTTGGGTCGAGATTTCCATGGGTACCGGCGCGTCAAACAACACATAAAGATTGTTTATCCATAAAACAATATAAGAAGGTTGTCGATACGGGCTTTGAGAGGTTGTCTTGCTCCATAACAGTCTTCACGCATTGTCGCATCCTCCCTGGAAGCTCCCCTGACACCACGCCACGGCAGCCATCACGGCCTTCTCAGCACCTTTTTCCAGGTGCACACCCACCGCCTGTTTC
>CAZVQJ010000021.1:15822-24329 GCA_964629165.1 uncultured Puniceicoccaceae bacterium | reverse complement strand
GGGCATCGTTCTGCATATTTGCTCCCTATCGCACACGATTCCCGCCTGCCGAGCCGCCGAACACCACAAGCGCCGGGGAGCGCCCAGCGCAGGAACCGGCAAAGGCGAAGGAATCTGTCTGTTTCGTCACGAACTGGTTCGGCGGGAAAAGGCGGCGCGGATGAAATCGCGGAAAAGCGGATGAGCCCGGCGGGGCTTTGACTGGAACTCCGGGTGGAACTGACAGCCGACAAACCATGGATGGTCCGGAATCTCCACGATTTCGACAAGATCGCGATCCGGGTTGGTGCCGGAAACCCGCAGCCCCGCTTCCTCCAGCTGGGGGAGGAATTCATTGTTGAACTCGTAGCGATGACGATGGCGCTCGCTGACTTGGTCGACCCCGTAGGCGGTATGGGCGTGCGTTCCCCGACGGATGGCGCAGGGCCACGCCCCAAGTCGCATCGTCGCCCCCTTGTCCGCGATATCCTTTTGCTCCGGCATCAGATCAATCACCGGATACGGCGTCTCCGCATTGAACTCGCTGCTATTCGCGCCAGCGAGACCGGCAACGTTGCGCGCAAATTCGATGACTGCGATCTGGAGGCCGAGGCAGAGGCCAAGGTAGGGAATGCCGTTCTCACGGGCGACACGCGCAGCCGCGATCTTGCCCTCCGTTCCACGCCCTCCAAAACCACCTGGCACGAGGATCCCATCAAACGTCAGAAGCCTCTCGAAATCCCCGTTCTCCTCGAGTTTTTCGGAATCGAGCCGATGGATGTGGACGCGGCAGTCATTGGCGATGCCGGCGTGGGTGAGGCTCTCATAGACGCTCTTGTAGGCATCCTGGAGCTCGATGTATTTGCCCACGACCGCGATATCGACGTGGTGCTTCGGATACCGGAGGATACGCACCACTTCTTCCCAACCGTTTTCCAGAAGCGGAAGGTCCTTGAACCCAAGGTGATCGAGAACAAGGGCATCGAGGCCTTCATTCTGGAGCATCAGGGGCACCTCGTAGATGGACGTCTCGACGTCCTTTTCCTCGATCACGGCCTTCACCGGCACATTACAGAACAGGCTCAACTTCTGCCGCAGCTCCTTGGGCAGATCTTTCTCCGTCCGGCAGACAAGAATATCCGGCTGGATCCCGATCTCACGCAGTTTCGCAACCGACTGCTGCGTCGGTTTGGTCTTCAACTCACCCGCCGCGGCGAGAAACGGAATCAGTGTAACGTGCACAAAAACGACGTTCTCCCGGCCGCGCTCGAGGGTGAACTGCCGCATCGCCTCGAGAAAGGGCAGCCCCTCGATGTCACCGACGGTGCCACCGATCTCCGTAATAATGATGTCCGCGCCCTCGGCAGCGGCTTCAAAATGGCTCTGGATCTCGTTCGTGACGTGCGGAATGACCTGAATCGTCTGCCCCAGAAAATGACCCTCGCGCTCTTTCTTCAGAATCTCGTGGTAAATCTGCCCGGAGGTCAGGTTGTTGCGCTTGGAAAGCTTGCCGCTGGTGAACCGTTCGTAATGCCCGAGATCGAGATCGGTTTCCGACCCATCATCGAGCACGTAGACTTCCCCGTGCTGAAACGGGTTCATCGTTCCCGGATCCACATTGAGGTAGGGGTCGAACTTCTGGATCTTGATCTTCAAGCCCCGCTGCTCGAGCAGCGCGCCGAGCGCCCCTGCGGTCAATCCTTTACCCAGCGAAGAGACGACTCCACCCGTGATGAAAATGTGTTTCATAATGCGTGCTTTGATCTGAATTCACGGCCGGAATCGCCACCGCGTCACGGGCTTGTAGCAAATCGACGCAGTTTCGGCACTGGCAACGCCAAAAAGTGCCAACGTCACGATTTCGGGAAATGGGCCGCGTCCAGCCGCCGGTCGAGATCAAAGGCCGCGCTGATCAAGGCGAGGTGCGTGAAGGCCTGCGGCACGTTCCCGAGGAACCGGCCGTCGTGCCCGAGCTGCTCGGAGAAGAGCTGCAGGTCATTCCCGTAGGAAAGCATTTTTTCAAACAGGAAGCGGGCCTTCTGGAGGTCCCCGGAACGGGAGATTGCCTCGACCAACCAAAGCGAACAGATCGAAAAGGTGCCTTCTTCGCCCGCGAGTTCGTCCGAAAATGCCTCCCCGACCCGGTATCGATAGACAAGGGAGTCCGTCACGAGGTCTTCCTCGATTGCGCGCAAGGTGGAGCGCCAACGCGCATCGCCAGGGGAGATGAACTTCACCAGCGGCATGATGAGCGTCGAGGCGTCGAGAGCGTGCGATCCCTTGAACTGGACAAACGACTTCCGTTCAGGATTCCAGAATTCGTTGTAGACCGATTCGTAAATGGCGTCCCGTGTTTCCCGCCAGCGCACCACCGGAGCGGGTAGGGATCGCTTGTGCGCAAGCCGAAGGGCACGGTCCATGGCCACCCAGCACATCACGCGCGAGTAGAGAAACTCGCGATTTTCCGATCGCACTTCCCAGATGCTCGCGTCCGGCTTTGTCCAGTTCTCGACCACAAATTCAATCAGGATGCGGATGTCGGTCCACTGGCTGTAGGAAACCGGAATGTCGAACCTGTCGAAGAGGTAGATGGAATCCAGAAGCTCCCCGTAGACATCCAGCTGGAGCTGCCCATGGTTGGTCGAACCGACCCGCACAGGACGCGATTTCCGGTACCCTTCCAGATGGTGCAAATGCTCCTCCCCGGAGACCTGGGTGCCGTCGAGGTTGTACATCGTTGCGAGCTGCCCATCCTCACATTCCCCGCAACGATCCGAGATCCACCTCATATAGGCCTCCGTCTCCTCCGTGAAGCCCAGCCGCATGAGGGCGTATACGGTGAAGGAGGCGTCCCGCAGCCAAGTAAAGCGATAATCCCAGTTACGCTCCCCGCCGATCTCGTTCGGAAAACCAAAGCAGGGAGCCGCCACCATCGATCCCAACTCGCGGGAGGTCAACAGCTTGAGGGCCAGCGCCGAGCGATTGACGACCCCTCGCCAGCGTCCGGAATAACTCGATCGGCCAATCCATCGGCGCCAGAAATCAGCCGTTTCCTTGAAGGATTCCGCGACAAACCCATCGGCGGTGCAGGGAGACTCCGTGCCATCCTCGGCGGTTTCCAGGACAAACGAGGCTGTCTCGCCCTCCCGAAGCGTAAAACGGGCCACGACCGCTCCTTCCTCCTGCTCCAGATCCACGCTCGCGTGCAGGCGCAGGCCCCAATCCGAGCGCGTCGGCGTGAAGACTGCCTGCCGTCCGCTCAATTCCACCCGATGGTCCTCCCGGGCGTAGTCGAAGGCTGGCTGGCAAACGAGAACAAAGCTCACATCGCCATGAACGGCTTTGGCCCGCCGCACCAGCGCCTGCCGGTGATGCTCCTCACTGCACCACATGAAGTCCGATACTTCAACGATGCCCTCGATCGATAAAAAGCGGGACAGCAGCACGTTGGTGTCGGGGACGTAGAGTTTTTTTTGCCGGGGCTCCAGGAGCTGTGGAAGAATCTGGAATCGTCCTCCCTTTCGACGATCCACGTGCGCGGCAAAAATCGAGGGGCTGTCGAAGCGCGGCCAGCACATCGAATCGATCGACCCGTTCGGCCCCACCAGCGCACACGTCTTCAGGTCTCCGATGATCCCGTAGTTTTCGATCGGAGGATACTCATCGGCACAGAGTTCAGCCAGAATTCCCACCCCTCAACTTGCGTCAGGAGCCCCATTTGTAAAGCCCCCGGGGCCGACTCCGACCCTAGAGGCGCATGCAATCGTGAAGGCGCACCTCGTCGCACCAGACCGCGACGATGAGAAGGGTTTCGTGCCGGACAAGTTCCCTTCTGGGTTCCATCGTCTCGGGGTCCACCGCACTCACATGAATGACCCGTAGCCGCCGGCTCTGGGAAATGTGATGGCTCACCTCCGCGAGCACGCGATCAATATTCGTAATCCCGCTCTCGGCCAGCTTTCGCCCTTCGTTCAGGGCGCGGTAGATCATCGCGGCGTCCTTGCGCTGGAACTCGTTCAGATAGGTGTTGCGTGCATTCATCGCAAGACCATCCGGTTCCCGCACAACTTCTTCCGCTTCCACATCCACCGGGAAATTCAAATCCGCCACCATTTTCCGAATGACCGCCACCAGCTGTGCGTCCCGCAAGCCCATGACGAGGATGTCGGGACGGACCACGTTGAACAATTTCGCGTATCCCGTGCAGGCTCCGCGAAAATAGTTCGGGCGCGAAACGCCGCAAAGTCCCTTCGCATGGCGCTCCTCCAAAACCGTAGTGGAAAACCCATTCGGATACATCTCCTTGGCCGTCGGGATGAACACGACATCGACGCCCGCCTCTTCGCACGCCTTGAGGTCCATTTCCCGCGTGCGCGGGTAGCGTTCAAAATCTTCGTTGGGCCCGAACTCGCGCGGGTTGATAAAGATCGAGACAACGACGATGTCTGCCTGGCCCCTCGCCTTTTCGACCAGACTGAGGTGCCCCGCATGAATCGCACCAGCCGTCGCGACGAGCGCAATCAGCCGGCCCTGCGTGCGCTGCTGCACCGCAGTTTCCTGCATTCGGTTGGCGGTTTCGATAACTTGCATGAGGTCGATTGGCTGGTGGGATGAGATGGCGGAGATCTTTCCTTTCCTCTTGCCACTAAACCGGGATTCCGCTTCTGCACAAGATTTACCGCCCTCACGCCATGCTTCGCGCCAACAAAAATTTCCTTATCCTCAAGAGTTCCTATCTCTTCGCCGAGATCGCCCAGCGTGTGCAGGCCTTTGAAGCCGCCTCTTCCGGCCCGTCCGTTATCCGGATGGGGATCGGTGACGTGACGGAGCCTCTGCCGGCAGCCTGTCGGGACGCCATGAAGGCGGCGATCGATGAAATGGGCGAACGCGCCAGCTTTCGGGGCTACGGTCCCTACGAAGGGTACGCCTTCCTCCGGTCGGCGATCGCCCTCAATGACTATCAGTCGCGGGAGACCCCGGTCAGCGCCGACGAAATCTTTATCAGCGACAGCTCGAAGCAGGACAGCGCCAACCTCCAGGAGATGTTTGCAGCCGAAACGCGGATAGCAGTTTCAGACCCCGTCTATCCGGTCTACGTCGATAGCAATGTCATGGCGGGGCGCTCGGGCGAAGCGGTGGCCGGGCGCTACCAACGATTTGTCTATCTCGAAGCGACAGCAGAAAATGGGTACGTTCCCGCCATTCCGGAGGAGCCCGTGGACCTGATCTACCTCTGCTTCCCGAACAATCCGACCGGCGCGGTGGCCACCCGCGAACAACTCGAAAAATGGGTCGCCTATGCCCGGGAACACGAGGCCGTGATCCTCTTCGATGCCGCCTATGTTGCCTTTATCAGGGATCCCGACGTGCCTCGCTCGATCTACGAAATCGACGGTGCCCGCACCTGCGCGATTGAGCTGCGCAGCTTTTCCAAGAATGCCGGTTTCACCGGGATGCGCTGTGCGTTTACGGTGATCCCGAATGAGCTTGTAGTGAAAGATGGCAACGGTGAGCCGGTGAGCCTGCACCGGTTGTGGGCCCGACGCCAGGCGACGAAGTTCAACGGCGTTTCCTATCCGGTGCAACGCGCAGCCGCCGCTGTCTATTCCCCCGCGGGACAGGCGCAGGTGGAGGCGCTCGTCCGCTTTTACATGGAGAACGCCCGCCTCATCCGCCGGGCGATGACCGCCCTCGGCCTCTCGTGTGTCGGCGGGGACAACGCTCCCTACGTCTGGATCCAGGTTCCCGGCCGCTCCTGGGACTTTTTCGATCGGCTCCTGCGCGAAACCGGGATCGTCTGCACGCCCGGCGTTGGGTTCGGCAAGTGCGGTGAAGGCCATGTCCGCCTGAGCGCCTTTAACAGCCGGGAAAATGTGCTCGAAGCGATGGAGCGCCTCAAGGGGTTCCGGACCGACTCCTGAGAGAGACCCGTCCGGATCCGACCGCCACCGGTCCCGCTTCAACGCCGGCCCATCGAGGCAAGACAGCGCACCGCCGTTTCGCTCATCACCGCTTCCTGTTCCTGTGGACGCTCGAGGATACCTTGAAAAGCCTCCAGAAAGGACTCCTGGAACTGCAACAGACGCTTGAGCGAAAGGCGCCCGAGCGGCTGCGCGAGACGCCCGAGGTACCAGGGATTCTGCGTGAAGAGGTTGAAATTGCTCTTCGTCGTCGATCCTCCAAAGGCCCCGCCGAAACGCTGGGCGGCGCCTTCCAGGGATGCCTTTGAAAGACGGTCGCCAATGGCCCGTGCGTCCTGAAGCACCTTCAACTGAATCAGCAACCGATTGCGGTTCTGCAGTGAGGTGATCATCGGCCTCCCGTCGTGCCCGGCGAAAAAGTGCCGGCGAACGGCCGCGAGCGTCCAGGCAAGATCCAGGCTGTAGAAAGCCTCCACTGTCTCGAAAAAGTCGCCCTCGCCAAAGTTCGGGACAAGCTCGGTGACATCCGCTGGCGTGATGGTATGTCCCGCACCACCGACATAGGTCGCCAGTTTACGCACTTCTTCGAGGGCGAGACGCAGGTTGCCGTTGATTTTTTCGAGAAGTCCCGTCGCCGCCTGTGGCGCCAGTTTCACTTCCAGCGCCGCCGCTTCGCGCTCGATCTCGGCGAGGGCGGCCGCTCCATCACTCTCGGCTTCGAGAAAGACATATTCACCGTGCTGTTTCCACCAATCCACCTGCTTCTTGCTCCGCCGGCTGAACGGGCTCGCAGAAAGAAGAACGCCGACCTCCCCCGCATCGAGCTCCGCGAGGACTCCCTGCATCTTCGCGATGAGCGCCTTCGCCCCTTCGGTCCCGCCCGGCCGCGCGTCACCGAAGAACGAGATATTCCGGAACCAGACCGCTTTGCGGTCGCCAAACATCGGCATCGTGCGGACCGCGCTGATGAAACGGGCAACGGATTCCTCGGCATCGGCAAGGTTCCCCGCCTGGCCATCGACGATCTCACGCGCATACTCGTCCTCGATTTCCGCCGTGAGCTTCTCCCAGATTCCGGCTGCCCGGCGAACGACCCGGAAATCATCCGGTCCGCACACCAGCGTAAAAGCTTGGGTGGAGGTCATTGCCGAATACTGTCCCTCGGTCGCCCTTCACGCGTCAATCCCCGCCATTGGTCGCGGCAATTTTCCCGTCCGCGGGCAGTCCCCGACGCCCCCTCGCAAAACGATCTACCGCCGGCCCCAGTTGGGTGCCGAGGACTTGTTGAAACCCTTGTTGCGTTTTTTCTTCTTCGGCTTCGCTTCGTCAAGGACCGGCGACCACTTGTAGTCAAAGTCCGCCAGTTTCTTTCGTTCGATCGGACGCCCGATAAAGCGCTCGATGGCGCTCAGAAAATCAGCCTCGCCAGCGGTGTAGATCGTCACCGCGTCACCCTCACGCTCCGCCCGCCCAGTCCGGCCGATACGGTGCACGTAGTCTTCCGCATGTTGCGGAATATCATAGTTGATGACATGGCTCACGTCGCTGATGTCGATCCCGCGCGCGACAATGTCGGTCGCGACGAGGATCGAGCTGACACCCGAGCGGAAGTCTGCCATCGCCTTGTCGCGCTCGCGCTGTGTGCGGTCCGCGTGCAGGACGGAGACCGGGCCGTGGCCGCTGTTGTCAAGCCAACGGGCGATGATATCCGCACCCGCCTTCGTGCGCGTGAAGATGAGGACGCTGTGATAATTGAGCGTCTTCAGGATTGCGACGAGAAGGTCAAACTTCTGGCGTTCATCGACCGGATAGATCGCGTGGCTGATGGTGTTCGCCGGCTGTCGCCCGCCTCCGATCTTGATCTCCACCGGCTCGCTCAACATCCGCTTCGAGAGACGGTCGATCTGCGGCGGAATCGTCGCCGAAAAGAGCAGGCTCTGCCGGTTCGATTTCGAACAGCGATCGATGATCTTGCTCACATCCGGCAGGAACCCCATGTCCAACATGCGGTCTGCCTCGTCGAGGACGAGAACCTCGAGTTTCCGGAGGGAAAGCGTCTTCTGGTTCAGGTGGTCAAGGAGCCTTCCCGGTGTCGCCACGACAATATCCGCGTGGGCGTCGAGTTGCTCGCGCTGGCGACCATACCGCACCCCCCCGTAAAGCAGGGCAAAACGCAGATCGAGGTATTTCCCGTAAAGCTCCAGTTGCTCAAAAACCTGGTTGGCCAGCTCACGCGTCGGCTCGAGGATCAACGCCCGCGGCCAGTTGCCATCCTGATGCTTTGCCAGACGCGTCAGCATCGGCAGGCAGAACGCCGCCGTCTTCCCGGTCCCGGTCTGGGAACCGCCAACGAGATCGCGCCCCTCCAGGAGGTGTGGAATGGCCTCGGCCTGAATCGGCGTCGGACAGGTGTATCCTTTTTCTTCGACGGCACGCAGCACCGCCTCGTCGAGCGCTAGCTCGCGAAACAGTGGCAATGCCGCCTGCTCTTCCGCAGGCACAATCAATTCGCTCATAATGTTGGATCCGGGGCCGCGAGGACACGGCCGTGAGGCACGAACCACGAACTGACAGGGCTGCGCAGAGGCCTCGTGCGCCTGCGCAATC
>CAZVQJ010000021.1:0-15722 GCA_964629165.1 uncultured Puniceicoccaceae bacterium | reverse complement strand
CCTCGTGCGCCTGCGCAATCGTGTAAATTCGTGGTCGGCAATGCTGATGAAACGATTTGAAGTGTTTCCCTTCTGCTTCCTGACGCAAGCTTTCATGCCAAGTCCCGCAGCACCTATCTACCGGGGGAGGATTGCTCCCACGCCGACCGGTTTCCTTCACCGGGGGCACGCCCGGGCATTTTCCGTCGCATGGGCCCGCGCAAGGTGCGCCAACGGAATCCTCATCTATCGCGTGGAAGATCTCGATGCCGCACGCTGCCGGAAGGAATTTGTCGCCTCCGCCGAAGAGGATCTGCGGTGGTTGGGACTCGACTGGGACGAAGGTCCCGACGTGGGAGGTCCTCATGCCCCCTATCTGCAGAGCGAGCGGCTGGATACTTTCATCGAGGTCTGGCGCCAGCTCCACGCAGCCCGTGCGATCTACCCATCGCCACATTCGCGCAGCGATGTCCTTCGGGCGCTGTCGGCGCCGCATGAGGGCGAGGCCGAACAGATCTTCCCGGCCGCACTCAGGCCTCCCCCCGGTGCCGGCCGCGAAGCTTCCGAACCCGGCGCGACGAACTGGCGGTTCGAGGTTCCCGACGGTGAGGTGATCGTCTTTGATGACGCCTCTTTCGGCCGGCAGACGTTTACCGCCGGCGTCGACTTCGGCGATTTTCTCGTCTGGCGGCGCGACGGACTGCCCAGCTATGAACTGGCGGTTGTGGCGGATGATCATGCGATGCGTGTGAACGAAGTCGTGCGTGGAGCCGATCTGCTCCTGTCGACCGCCCGCCAGTGTCTCCTCTACCGCGCCCTTGGCTGGGCCCCGCCCAGGTGGTGCCACGTTCCCCTCGTGCGCGATGCCGATGGCCGAAGACTCGCCAAACGAAACCTCGACGAGAGCCTGCGCACCCTGCGGCAGAAGGGCACGGATCCCGCCATCATCCGGGATGGCGAACTCGCGGCTGCCGCGGTCCCTTCGACAAAACGGCAGGGCCCCTTCCCTTTTCCTAGGCGAAGCGGATAAAGCCTGTTACGGTCGATCCCGTCAGGTGAAGCTCTTGCACCGCAATACCGCCTGCAAAGCACCTTTTTTAACGATGAACATGCGAAACCATCAGAACCGCCCGATACGGTTCGATCCGGGCGACTTCGATCTCCGCCAGTATCGTGGGATGATCGTCGCCGCCCTCGTCCTGCTCCTTGTGGTCCTTGGCGGCATGACCTCCTTTTTCACCGTGCAGCCGGAGGAAGAGGCGATCGTGAAGCGCCTTGGAAAGGTTGTTGCGGTGCGCTCCCCCGGGCTCCACTTCAAACTGCCTTTCGGAATCGACCGCGCGGTGAGGTTACCGACCGAACGCGTCCTGAAGGAGGAGTTTGGCTTCCGCACGGTCAGTGCGGGCAGTCGCACGGGCTACCAGAAGAGCCCCTCGCAACGGGATGAATCCCTCATGCTCACGGGTGACCTAAAGGTCATCGATGTGGAATGGGTGGTCCAGTATCGCATCAGCGATCCCGATCGTTTTCTCCATGGGGCGCGCGATCCGCGCCAAACCCTTCGCGATCTCTCCGAAGCCGTCATGCGACGCATCGTCGGCAACAGCCTCGGCAGCGACGTCCTCACCGAGCGGCGCGTCGAAGTGGCGCAGGCCGCGCGAGACGAGCTCCAGGGCATCCTCGAAGGCTTCGATATCGGCATTCACATCAGCACCGTCGAGCTGCAGGACGTGACCCCGCCGGAAATGGTCAAACCGGCTTTCAATGAAGTGAATCAGGCGGAACAGGAGCGCGAACGCATGATCAACGAAGCGGAGAAGCGACGCAATCAGGTCCTTCCCCGGGCGGAAGGCCAAGCGAAGCAGATCATCGCGGAAGCGCAGGGGTACGCTCTCCAACGAGTGAACCGCGCGCGGGGTGAGACCGACCGGTTCGCCTCCATTCTCGCGGAGTATGCCAACAGTCCCGACGTGACACGCCAGCGCCTCTACCTGGAAATGATCGACGAGGTGCTCCCCAAAGTTGGCCAGATCTACGTGCTCGAAGAAGGCGCCGGAGCCCCCCTTCCGCTCCTGCACCTCAACGATTCCCTTTCTGCCCCCGCCCCCCGCCAGCGATGAACAAGTATACCTTAGCCTTTCCCCTCCTCCTCGTCGCCGTCGTCGGCCTCATCCTCTTCTTTGCCTCTACCTACACCGTTGATGAGGCCGAACAGGCCATTGTGACTCAGTTTGGCGCACCCGTCGGGAGCCCCATTACCGAACCTGGCCTGCACTTCAAACTGCCCTTTGTGCAGGAGGTACGCCGCTTCGACAAGCGCCTGCTCTCCTGGGACGGTGATCCCAACCAGATCCCCACCCGCGGGGAGCAGTTCATCTCCGTCGATACTTCCGCCCGCTGGCGCATCGCCGATCCGTTGCAATTTCTCCAACGCGTGCAGAACGAGCGGGGCGCCACCTTGCGGCTCAATGATATCCTCGATTCTGTCGTGCGCGATTACATCTCCTCCTCCGACCTCGTCGACATCGTGCGGTCGAAGGACTGGCAGATTTCCGAGGAAGACCTTGAACGTGTGAAAAGCGCGGGAGAAACCGAGGAGGAAACGCTCCTTCTGGAGGTGAAGACAGGGCGCGAGGAGCTGGTTCGGTCCATCCTCGAAACAGCCCAGACCTATATGCCGGAATACGGTATCGAGCTGGTCGATATCCGGATCAAGCGGGTTGACTATGTCGAAAGCGTGGAACAGCGCGTGTTTGACCGGATGATTGCCGAACGCCAGCGAATCGCGGAACAGTTCCGGTCGGAAGGGGAGGGCCGCGCCGCAGAAATCGATGGGGAAACCCAACGGCTGCTCGCCGAGATCAGTTCCGAGGCGCGCCGGCAAGCCGAAGTTATTCGCGGCGAAGCGGACGCCACCGCCACGCGCATTTACGCCGATACGTTCGGCAGCGATCCCGAGTTTTATTCATTTTTCCGCACCCTGGAGAGCTACCGCACCACCCTCGGCGATTCCACCACCCTGATGCTCGGTTCAGACACCGAGTATTTCCAGCTCCTGCGTGCAACGAGCACGCCGGGCGGTAACTGAAATTCTCCCGTGCCCGCGAACGCCCGCGCACCGGCTGGGTTCATGCCCGACCGGTTGGCCACGCATTTGCTCGTCCGGTGACCAATGGCAGAAAATACGTCCGAAAAGGAAATCCTCATCGTCACCGGAAGCAGCGGCCTCGTTGGCAGCCGACTGATCGAGCGTCTCTCCGGAACGTTTCACATCATGGGCCTGGACCGGAATCCACCCTCCGAGACGGCGCTTCCCGATCATGCGATCACCTGCGACTTTGGGTCCGACCGGAGCGTAACCGCCGCCTTTGCCGAGGTTCGGCAAGCCGCTCCCGGAAGAATCGCCTCGGTCATCCACCTCGCCTCCTATTACGATTTCACCGGCAAGCCCCATCCGCTCTACGAGCAAGTCAATATCGGCGGTAGCGAGCGACTCCTGGAGGCGCTCGCGGATTTTGAGGTCGAGCAGTTCGTCTTCTCCAGCACCATGCTCGTCCATGCGCCGACCATACCCGGAAAGCGCATCGATGAATCCTCGCCCCTGAAACCGGCATGGAGTTATCCCGGGACAAGTCATCAGGTCGAAAAACAGATCCTTGAAAATACCCGAAAGATGCCGGCGGTCATCCTGCGCCTGCCCGGGATCTACGACGATCACTGCCGTGCACTCCCACTTGCCCATCAGATCCGCAGGATCCACAAGAGGTCGATGACGTCACGTCTCTACCCGGGCAAGCTGTCCTCCGGGCAGGCCTACCTCCATCTCGAAGATCTTGTGGAGGCGCTGAAGATCATCGTGGAGCGCCGAAAAACATTACCGCCCGAGACGATTCTGCTCCTCGGGGAAGAAGAGGTCCTTAGCTACGGCGAACTACAGGACATGATCGCCCAACTCCTCCATGGCGAACGCTGGACAACGCGGCGAGTGCCCAAAGCGATCGCCCGGGCCGGCGCCCGGGCGCAGGAAAATGATCCTGAGGGCGACCCCTTCATCCGCGCATGGATGGTGGATCACGCCGACGACCATTATGCCCTCGACACCCGCCGAAGCCGCGAACTGCTGGAGTGGAAGCCCCGCCGGTCGCTGCGGGAAACGCTTCCCAGGATGATTGCATCCCTCAAAGAAGATCCGGAATCGTGGAGGCGAGAGAACGGAATTGGCTGACAGGGCCACCGTAGGCAGGCTTCCCTGCGCGCTCCCTTCGCCACAACGCAAAGACGGTAAGCTTCTCATTCCGGAGAATGGCGAAATGCCTCCAGGCATGTTATAATAACCGCTCTCCCCCTTTCTTCACGCCAGAGCGGGTCCATCTCTATGTCGCTGACTTACTATCTCATCGCAATTGCCTCTGGAATCATCGCGGGGTGGCTCATGCACGGGCTTATGCTCGCGATCAGCCATCGCAAGGAAGTGCCCGTCAACATGGTGCGCGCGATCGGCAGTTATGGTACCGGGAAACGAGGAAAACAGGCGGAACGCATCGGACTCGTCATCCACACCGTTGGTGGGGCCCTCCTCGGCGTCATCTATGGATGGCTGCTCCAGTTCATCGGGATCAGCGATCAGGCCTCCGCGATCCTCGGCGGAGGCATTCTCGGTTTTTTCCACGGGCTCGTTGTCTGTTACGGCGTCATGGCGTGGGCGTCGCAGGGCCATCCCGTCAAGGAATACCGCGATGCGACACTCGAAGTGGGTGTCGTCCATCTCGTCGGGCACATCTTCTTCGGGCACGCCGTCGGGCTCTTTATCGTCCTCTCCACAAACTGGTGGCTGTAGCCACCACAGAAAAAATCACTCCGTCCTGCCGAAAACGACCGGAGGCTCCCGCGAGGCGGCGCAGCGCCTGCGGAGAGCAGAGCGCGACGATCCGAGACGTCCTTTTGCGGTTGCGGGTTGGCCCCATTTTTTAGGCCCTTGACAGGGGAATGCGAAGACGCTGTTTTCTCCGGTTTTCTCCCAACCTTTCGAAACGATGCAGCCAACCTACAGACCCTCCAAGCTCAAGCGCGCACGTAAATTCGGCTTCCGTGCCCGGAATGGCACGCGCAGCGGCCGCAAGGTCCTCAAGGCGCGCCGCGCACGTGGTCGCAAGAGCCTCTCGGCTTCGGTCTAACCCATTTCTTCCTTCTGATCCGGGCCCATGCGGTTCTTGCCTGCGCAGCATGTCCGGCGCACGGCTGAATTCACCGCTGTGCGCACACAGGGAAGGCGCCGGGATTGCGGTGCCTTTTTGTTGCACCTGCACACATGGCCGGATGAGGTCCGCCCACCGGTGAGACGGCTGGGGGTGGTGGCGTCAAGGCGAGTGGGAAATGCGGTCGCCCGGAACCGGGCAAAACGCATCTTGCGGGAAGTCTTCCGCGCAGCCCAAGGCACCCTGCCGGCGAACTGTGATGTCGTCCTCACGGCGCGGCGGGCGATTCTCGCAGCAGATCTCGCGACGTGCCACCGGCGCTTCTGTGCGGCCATCCATCAACTTCAGCAGGGGCCATCCGCGGCGGCGGTGCCGGACAACGCATGAAGGAATCTGCGCGCATTGCCTCACGGCCGTGGCTCTGGCCGGTGCTCGTTCTTCTCGTCGTTTACAAGTTCGTCTTCTCCCCGTTGCTGCATTTCATGACGCCCGGAGCGGGGTGCCGCTACACCCCTTCCTGCTCGGCCTACGCGGGGAATGTTCTCATCCGCTTCGGCCTGATCCGCGGCCTCTGGCTCGCGGCACGCCGGTTTCTCGACTGTCATCCATGGGGCCATTTCGGCCATGATCCCGCCCCGGAGAAGTGGCCGGGATGGTGGGCGCCGCGCAAGCATTACTATGGCAGTGGCGCAGAGAAGCCGGATGACATCGACACGCACGCCCATACCCGCTGCTCTCACGCCCGGTAGGATCGCTACCTATTTTTTCAATGGACAAAAAGAACGCCATTCTCGGATCGATTTCCCTCCTTGCCGCCATGCTGTTGATGTGGTGGTCCGGCAAATCCCGTGCGGAACAGGAGCAACTCGCAGCGGAAGAGGCAGCCCGCGAACGTGCCTCCCGAGAGGTCGCGGGAGAATACAGCGAGGCTCCCGCCGAACCTCCGCTCGTCCGCCCGGCTGAACTGCTCTCAGTGGCAGACGATCCTGCGGCTGACCTCATCCGTCCCGTTCGCGAGGCCGAAGCGGAGCGGACGGCCGAAGACACCGTCGTCCTCGAGAATGCGTTTTTTCAGGCGACCTTCACCAGCCGGGGGGGTGCCCTCCGGCAGATTGCGCTGACCGAGCGAAACGGTGGTCGCTTAGCTTACCCGGTTGCCCCGGACGTGGATGAACCCGTCATCCTCTATGGCCTCGCCAAGACCGCCCCCCTCTCGCTTGCCCAGCAATCAGGCAGCGTGTTTCTCCCGCTCAACACCCGTTTCGATCTGGTCTCGTCGCAGAGTGACTCCATCGTGTTCGAAGCCGAGTTGCCGGGCGGCGTGCGCCTTCGCCGGACGTTTTCGACGGTCGAGGATGCAGACAACGCTCCCGCCAACTACACGATCCGGCAGGAACTTGCGCTGATCAACCCGACCGACACGGCCTTCAATCTCGACCAACTTTTCCTCAATCTCGGAACCGCCGCTCCGACAAACGCAGACCCCTATGGGATGGATCTGAACGCCTCGGTCTACGAGGACGGTTCCTATCACAACGTGCCCGCGAGCAAGTTCAAGGGCGGCTGGTTCTCCTCCGCACAGGCTCGCGTGGAACGGGCCGGGCAGATCCAGTGGGGCGCGGTCAAGAACCAGTTCTTTGTCTCTCTCCTTACCCCGGAAACTCCGGCCCAATCGATGGTCGTCCTCCCGGTCGAGTTCCCGAGTGCCGGCACCTCCGCCAAACCCACGATCGGCGTAACCGCGTTCATGCGGTTCGACATTCCCACCCTCGCTCCCGGGGCAACCGAGACGATCGTGATGGACTATTATGCCGGTCCGAAGGATTTCCACCGGCTCAAGCAGATGCCTCTCGAGCAAGAGGACGTGATGCACTTCGGGTGGTTCCTCTGGATGTTCCTCGGGCTCGTCGGGTTTGTCGCGAAGTCCCTCTTCACGCTGATGAGCATGCTCCACGGCTTCATTGGCAACTGGGGCTTTGCGATCATCGCCCTCACCCTCATCGTGCGCCTCCTCCTCTGGCCGCTCACCGCAAAGGCAGCCCGCTCTTCCAAACGCATGCAGGAGCTGCAAAAGCCGATGCAGGAGCTGAAAGAGAAGTACAAGGATAATCCGCGGAAGCAACAGGAGGCCACCCTCGAGTTGTTCCGCAAGCACAAGATCAATCCCTTCTCGAGCTGTTGGCCGATGCTGATCCAGTTCCCGATCTTCATTGGCATGTTCAACCTTCTGCGAAACACGGCCGACCTGCGGTTCGCGGATTTCCTCTGGATCGAAGACCTTTCGATGCCCGACCGAACGATCCCCCTGGGGGATGTTTCGCTGCCTTTTGTGGGGAGCTACATCAATATCCTGCCGTTCTTCTGGCTTGTCAGCATGTGGTTCCAGATGCGCCTTATGCCGCAGCCTTCGGTCGACAATGCACAGACGAAGATCATCAAGTTCTTCCCCTTCCTCTTCTTCCCGGCGACCTATTTCTTCTCGAGCGGTTTGGTTCTCTACTGGACGACAACCAACTGTTTCTCAATCTTCCAGGGCTGGATCACCCACCGTCGGAAAGACGCTGAAGATATCGCCATCGAGCAGGAGATCGCCGAGAGCGAACAGAAAAAATCCACTCTCAAGACGACCCCTCTCGGCCGAAAAAAGAAAAAGAAAAACGAATCCGGCAGACGCTGATCCGCCCGCCAAGGCAGGCCCGCCGGGGATCCAGGGGCGACTTCCCGGTTGCAGCGCTTCAGCGGCGTGCTATCAACCATTCCACACCCCCCAACGATCGTATATGGCAGGACACAGCAAATGGGCGACGACTAAGCGGCACAAGGCGGCCATCGACGCCAAGCGCGGCAAGATCTTCAGCGCCGTCTCCAAGGATCTTACCCTCGCAGCACGGAACGGGGGCGGCGACCCCGAGTTCAATCCGCGGCTGCGGACGATGATCAACAAGGCCAAGGCAGCCAATATGCCGGCCGATAACATTGATCGTGCGATCAAAAAAGGCACCGGCGAACTGCCCGGCGTCGAGTATTTCGAACTGCTCTACGAGGGGTATGGGCCAGGCGGCATCGGCATCGTGGTCGAGGTGACGACCGACAACAAGAACCGCGCCGCGAGCGAGGTCCGCAGCACGTTTACGAAGCATGGAGGCAACCTCGCCACGCCCGGAGCGCTCGCTCACTTCTTCAACCGGCAGGGCCAGTTTCTCATCGCCTCCGAGAAGACCAGCGAGGAACAGCTGATGGAGATCGCCGTCGAAGCCGGTGCCGAAGACATTATCGACAACGGGGACCACTTCGAGGTGCGCTGTCCACTGGCCGAATTCGATGCCGTCGCGACTGCCCTGGAAAAAGCCGGGATCAACCCGGACAACTCCGAAATTGCCTACATCCCGACGTCTCTCACCGCGCTTCCCGACAAAGAGACGGTGCAAAAGCTTCTTCGCCTGACAGAGGCCCTCGACGATCTCGACGATGTGCAGAACGTTTTCGATAACAGCGATATTCCGGACGAGATGATGGAGGCCTGAACGCTCGCCAACCCATCATGTGACCGGATCTCTCCTCAAAACGGGAAGCCAATCGAAAAATGGAGGACCCCGCGGGGGTCTCTCGGCCGGGGGTTGAGATTGTGCCCATATTCCAGTCTCAGGGGTCCCAGCGGTGTACTGTAACGCAAACCGAGACCGCTCGAGAAAAGGGCATCCTCCCCTTTTGCCGCTCCCAGATCGGGTGTCGACCAGACGCCGTCCGTGAAAAGGACGAGACTGAGCGACTGCAGGACCTGCAGCTCGAACTCGACATGACCGAGAATATAGGCTTCGGCCCCGATCGGCTCACCCTCCGCATCGCGCGGAGATGCCTCCCCTTCCCGATACCCTCGCACTGAATTCTCCCCGCCCGGGAAAAAGCGCTTGTTGACGGGCAATTGCGACGGGTCCGAACCAACCCGGGAGAGGAGGCCGCCTTCCAACCCGAAATGCCACCGCAAACGGTCGTGATCGAAGGAGCGATGCAGCGATGTCTTCACCTGGAAGCGCTGGAAGTGAGCGTCCGAACCGAGCGTTGGAGTCGCGAGTTCGAGCTGCGCACGCACCTGTTCCCCGTTTCTCGGCGAAATGATCCGGTCGCGCGTGTCCCATGCGAGGGCCACGAGCACGCTTCCAACGGTCGCCCGCGTGTCTCCGATCAATTCGCCGGAGGTCAGGTCGACCGACCGGAGAAGTTCAAAACGGTATTCCGCGCTCGCTTGAATCGCATTGTTGAAAAATGCCCGCTCAACGCCGAAGGCGACGAGAGCTTCCTCGCGGGTGAAGGATACTTCTTCGCGCTGCAGCCCCAGGATCCTCGCCTGTCCCTGTTCGATTCCAAATACCGGCCGGGGAACGCTGTAGACGAGTTGCCCTGCCGTGCTCTTGAAGGACTGGCGCAGGCGCAAGCGCGCGGAGTGCGCGCGCCCGAAGAGGTTGAGGGCACGGGCTTCAAGACCGACCCGGAGCATCTCGTAACTGCCGTATCCCGCCAGAACACTGAGTTCTCGCCGGCCGCGTTCTTCCACCGTGAAAACCACATCTCGTTGCGGCTCATCGGCATCGGGGAGCGGTTCGAGCCGGGTCCGCAAACGTTCGAAGATGCCCAGGCGCCCCAGATCAAACTGCGCTCGCTCGACCTCGAGCCGATTCAGATAGGCCCCCCGTTCAAGGTCCGCGACACCCGCGACAAAGCCAGGATCGGTGGCTTCAATGCCTTCGAAACGGACGGCTCCGAGACGCACCCGCTGGCCCGGCTGGATCCGCACGGCGAGATCGACCACCGCCGTCTGGCCATCCGCCTCCATCGTGACCGAGCGCTCCGCAGAAACCCAGACATCGGGAAATCCCCGTCCGAGAAAGCGGTTGCGGACGCGCTGCACAAAGTCCTCCTCCCGCTCGTCGGTAAAGACGCTGCCAGGCTCATGGGGATTCGGGACCGCGACGACGCGGGCTTCCGCGTTCTCGGTCTCCACCAACAAACGGGTCGTTCCCCAGCGAAACTGTGGCCCCTCCTCGACGCGAACGGTCACACTCACTTCACCCGTCGGGGCAATATGAGGGCCGCCGATCGGCCGGGCCGTCGCCCGCAAGAATCCAAACTGGCTCAGCCGGCGGGTCAGGGAATCGAGACCAGACTGCAAAGCGGAGGGGGAGTAGGCACGCTGCGACTCCGTCACAAAGAGGCCCGTCGCCGGATAGAAGAACGTCCGGGCTTCGTCTTCCGAAATCGAGTTCAACCCCTCGAAGAGCACGGTCTCGAAGTATGCCCGCTCTCCCGGAACCACCTCGAACCGGATCCGATCCCCCTCTTCCCAGGGCAGTTCCGTCACCTCCTGACGCAGCTCCCAGCGTCCCGATCCCATTTCCCGACCGTTCGAAAAGAGCATATAGCGGATATCGGGGGCGAGGTAGCCGACGCGCTCCATTTCGTTTCGGAGAATCAGAAGCGCATCCTCGACCTGTATGGATTCGGTCAAGGCGGTTCCCTCCCCGCTCAGGATAATCTCCTCGAGGAGCCGCTCAAGGCGCAGTTCCGTTCGCCAGCCCAGCCCCTCGACCTCGATCTCAGCCGCCGGGAGGAGCATCACAAGGATCGAGCCAAGGCCGATCCGGAAGATCTTCCTCCAGCGATTCACCGTTGGATGAGGATGCGTTTGAGGTCCACGTTGTAGCCGCCGAAATCGTCGTATTCACCAAGGATCGACCAGTCGTCGTTCAACTTGTATTCGATCACCTGGCCGCCGCGGCGAAAGGGTGAAAACCCCTCTCCACTCCGGATTTCAAGTCGGCTCGCCCCTCCCGAACCGAGCAGATCGGAGAAAATATCCTGGCCCAGGTAGAGAGCCAGGCGCCCCGCGCGCGCCGTCGCATTGATCCCTGAATCACTCGAAGGCACCGCTCCCGTCGCCACCATGAGGAGGATTGCGTCCTGCGAAAGGGAGGGAACAGAGCTGAAAGTGAGGCTCGGTTCATCCGCTGTGCCCGCCAACTGGAACTGGACGGAATACCCATAAGTGATGCCTTCCCCGCTGCCCGAAAGTTGAATTGTATGAGGCTCATCCATCGTGATTCTCCCCCGCACCTCGTTCACCGGAAGACGGGCAAAGGGAAAAATGATGGCGCCCGAAGGGACCCAAGCCGATCCGATGAGCAACGGATTCTCCAAGGTGCCACTGAGTTCGAGATCGGCGGAAACGAGACCATTCATGACGGGCGTCCGCACCTGGAGAAAATCCTCCCCGCTCAGCCGCACATCGAGCCGCCAATCTGCCAGCGGCGCCGCTTCGACACTGAAAAAGGGAGGTCGGCGGCCGACGCCGGAAGCGCTCTGCTGGGTGAATGCGCGCAGATCGCGCAACCATACGCTGTCGAGCAAGGTGACCTCACCGGATATCAGCGCAGGGGAGGCCACGGTTGTGCGGGAAGCACGCAGGTCCACATGCGCCCGGAGAATCAGGTCTGCCTGGCGGATCAAATCGAGGCGTTCCGCTGCGAGCTCCATTTCGAAAAGTGGATCGGCGAGCGTGGCAAAGTCGACCCACCCGGTCAGGCCGAGCGATCGACCGCCGACTGTCCCGGTGACCTGAATATCTTCGAGTCGCCGCTCTTCCAGGCGGGCCCGCCCATTCACCTCCCGCGTGGCGAGACCCGTGCCGATCGGCCGTAGTTCGATACCCTGCCAACCGATCTCACCGCTCGGCCATTGCCCCGAATCCTTCGTCAGCGACACCGTGACGCTTCCTTTCGGCTCGACCATTTCCGGGAGAAACTCTCCCAGCGCGGCCAGGGGCCAGCGCTGCACCTCGAGCCGTCCGGCGAGGTCCAGCAACCGTTCCGTCGAAGGCGTCTCGATCCACTGTCCCCAGCGCACGCCTTCGATGACTCCCGTGAAAGCGCTCGGCGTCGAAGCCTCGGGCAACCGGAGAGAAAATTCGTTTAGGTGAACTCGTTCGTTCTCCACCTCGATACGGGCAGTAAGGTCGGAAAAGAGACGCGGGCCGCTCGCATTCGTCGCAGGCCATTCAATCTCGCGAACATGAACCAGGAGCTGCGCCAGCGGCGAACGTAGCGTCCCGGAAGCGCGTACGTTCGCTTCGATGCCGCGCAATCCAACCGGAATAATCTCTTCAAGTGGAAGCGGGAGAAATTCGATCGGTTCCAGCGTCACCTCCAATTCGAGTGACCGCTCTTCGTCCGCCCGCATGAGGAAGAGCGCATCCGGAGAGCCTTGGAAGGCGACGGGCACGGATCCTTCAATCTTCAGCCAACGCTCGCCGTCGGCGAGAACGCCGACCCGGTTGAAACGCACCCCCTCCGTATCCAGGTTCCAATCACCAGCAACCGACCAGCGACGCCCCCTTGCCGAGGTCCACCCGGCCTCGAGATGACTCCGGGCGATCCAGTCGAAGCCATCTGCTTCCCCCGGCCGCGTCGCCAGCTCCGCCTCGAGTGCCACGAGGTCGAAGTCCGGGACATCACGGTCGAGCCACACTTCCAGATC
Organism: uncultured Puniceicoccaceae bacterium; assembly: GCA_964629165.1. Taxonomy (GTDB): domain Bacteria; phylum Verrucomicrobiota; class Verrucomicrobiia; order Opitutales; family Oceanipulchritudinaceae; genus CAWVVV01. The sequence continues at coordinate 3,021 of CAZVQJ010000021.1, read as the reverse complement.
CGTATCCGCAAGCTGCGCCGCCTTCACGGTCAAAGACACCGCCCATTGCGCCCATCGACCCTCCAATTCGATTTCTCCCGCCCCGCGACGCAGCGTTGTCGGGGAGAGCGTCACCGAGGTCTCCTCCTCCGTCGAAAATTCGACCGAGATCGGCGCCGCCAGTTGCCAGCCTTCTCCCTGCTCGCGGCGTTCGTGCAGCGAGGCGAGGTGCAGTCGCCATCCGGTCGCCTCCCGTTGGACGGATCCCGCCAGTTCAAGCGCCACCTCCGGCCGTTCAACCCGCCCTGCCCAGCGATCGATGGCCGCATCCCGGCCCACCCATTCGAGGTCAAAGATGGCCGACCATTCATCCCACAGCCGCAGCCGGACTGGATCGAACCCGCCGGAATGATGCCACCCGTCCTCCCGACGCTCCCCTTGCGCCGCAAACCGGAGCACGGCCTCTTCGAAACGGACCGGCGCCTCCGGCATCCATGCCGCGAGCAAGCCTGTCTGGATCTCCCCCGACACCCGGGCACGTTGTGCATCCCCGTCAGCCCGCGACCACGCAAAGGCGCCTTCCAGTTCCCCCAAGCGTTCCCCCGTGACGGTGAACGATTCCAGGACCACCAGCTCGCCATGAGCGCGACCGTCAGCCCGGAATTCGAGCATCCCCAGATCCGGAAGATCGTTCGCCCCCAGAACAATCTTCGCGACCGTTCCGGACAATGCAAAATCAGCCCCCTCCCGATGCGGAAGCGGACGAAATGCGAGCACGCCCTCCGCCTGCCCCGCGGCCTCCTCAATCCCCGCTTCCGCAAGATCGATGGACCATTCGACGGAAGCTGCGTCCGTCGGCGCCCACGTTTCCAAATCGACGCGCACGGGGAGCGAAAGATGGGCGTTCACCCCCGGCAACGCCACTTCGAAGCGCTTCAAGAGGACCTCCCTCGCGCTCCCTTCAGCCTGTACAATGGCATCCCATTTTACCGGATCCGCCTCCGACAACCGCCGGACGCCCGCTGCCTCGAGGTCCACGCTGAAGCGCCTCGAAACACCGTCAAAGTGTACCGCTATTCTCCCCTCCGGATTCCATTCTGCCGCCACTGCGGAAAACTCCACGGGCACCGATGAGAAGATTCCTTCGAGATCCGCCCGCGTCGGCATGACGCCGACATGTCCAAATTCGGAGGAGACGTCCATCCGGCCTCCGTGCCACGCCGCCGCGATCTGCAGGCCCAGCTTCCCACTGGTCACTTCCGGTGATGTCGAAGCGCTGAGAGTTCCGGAGGCGTGATGGGCCTCAAGGCGCAGGTGATCAGCGACCCGGGCGATTTCCAACGAATCGACCTGCGCTCCGGAAAGTTCCGTGGCGATTTCCGTAACGAGAGCGCGGAAGTCGAGCCCGGTGACCCGAAGTTGGTGATCCACCCAGTCGAACCGCTCAATCCGGATCGCGGGCCATTCCGGTTTCGGCTCAACGCGGATAGCTTCCACTTGAACAGGCGGCAGCCAGCGTTCGAGGACCCGCATCGTGGAAATGGCTGTCTCGTGCAGCGCCCGCAGATCCACCGGTTCCTCCGGCGGATCGGTTTCCCCCACCGAGATATTCACACCCCGCGCTGCCAGCCATGGTTCGCCCCCGCTGCGCAAAAGACGTCGGTAGTCGGTCAAGGCTGCGATCCGCACTTCGTCCACGGAAGCCCGCCCGAGGTCGCCCTCCCATTGAATATCGTGCCAGGTAAGGCCGCCGTAGCCCGCCTCCGCGTGCCCGACGGTCACTCCCTGACGGGCGAGGACAGTACGCGCAACCGCGTCCAGAATCCAGGGAGACGCCGCCGCCCCCGCGATCAGGACCAACAGAAATGCCAGAAGCACCCATCGAAGGGGTTTTTTGGATATCAGGTTAAGCCGACGCAAAGAGGAGCGAATTTACCCTCCTCTCCAGAAATGACAATATCGCGAGCCGGTGGAATCGTTTCATACCCGGTTGCCTTCGAGCACCATTCTCCAACCATGTCCCTCGATGGATCGATCGGAGCAAAAGTCTTTTCTGGCCGAGCAGGCAAAGGAGGACGGCGCGGATGTTTTTGGCGTCCTCGCTCTGCCTGCGGAGCTGCGGGCGGATTTCTATCGGGAATGGATCGCCCACGGGAAGCACGGCACCATGGCGTGGATGGAGCGCGGAATCGAGAAGCGGGCTGACCCGCGCGAGGTCCTCCCGGAGGCACGGTCGGTGATCGTCCTGGGCTACAACTATTTTCAACCTGAACCGCCCCGGAGGGGACGCATCGCCAAATACGCGCTCGGTGCCGATTACCACAAGGGGCTCCTCAAGAAGCTGAAGCGGCTCTGCCTCACCCTCCGTTCCTGGGGTGGCGATCAGAAGCCCTATGTCGATACCGGGCCCAACCTCGAAAAGCCCCTCGCGGCCCTCGCCGGCATCGGCTGGCAGGCCAAGAACACCCTCGTCATCAACCGAACACAGGGGCAATGGCTCTTTCTCGGCGTTATCCTGACAACCCTCGATCTGCCCCCCGACGAACCCGTCCCCGATCGCTGCGGAACCTGCACGCGCTGTATTGATGCCTGCCCGACACAGGCGATCACAGGGCCCTACCAGCTCGATGCGCGCCGGTGCCTGAGCTACCTCACAATCGAACACCGGGGGACCTTTCCGCACGAGTTTCGTCGCGCCCTCGGCGACCACCTTTTTGGCTGCGACGATTGCCTCGATGTCTGTCCATGGAACCGCTGGGCACAGCTGACGCGGGAGACCCGCTTCACCGCCCGTCCCTATCCCGATCTACGGGAAATGCTGGCATGGGACGAAGATGCCTTTCGCGAAACCTTTGCTGGTTCACCTCTCCGGCGCCCGGGCCTGCAAGGGTGGAAACGCAACGTCTGCGTGGTCCTTGGAAATATCGGAACGCCAGACGATCTCGCGGCCCTGCAGAGCCTCGCTTCCGGCGACGATTCCCTCCTCGCCGAACATGCTTCATGGGCGATCCGGGAAATCACTCAAAGGCATGCCTGCCATGC
>CAZVQJ010000020.1:0-24584 GCA_964629165.1 uncultured Puniceicoccaceae bacterium | reverse complement strand
AAGAAGATAAGGAGAATGAAGACCATGTCGATCATCGGCGAGATGTTGATCTCGCTCATGTCAGCATCATTCTGGTTGAGGGTATCTCGCTTGCTCATGCGGCCTCTCCGTTTCGGTTACGATGGTGCACGCGTTGTACCACCTGTGATTCCAGTTCGGTGAGGAAGACCGAGTAGAGATTCCGGCTCCGGACGACGATGGCGATGAAGATGTATCCAGGGATCGCGATGGTCAGACCAGTCTGGGTGGTAATGAGGGCCACCCGGATCCCGTTGGCGACGAGTTCGGCCGCCTGCCCGCTGGACGCCCCGAGGCCACGGAATGTATCGAGCATGCCAATGACGGTGCCGAGCAGTCCCATGAGGGGAGCGAGTGTGACGAGAGAACTGAGAACTGTGATCTTGTGGTTGGTGTCCGGGATCAGGCTGGAGCGGACAGCGTCGATCCGGTCGATGGTCTCTTCTGAGATGCCGTTGCCAACGACGTATTGAACCACCTCGCCAACGTGCCCTTCGGCCTCGTCCGGGTTTTCGATCCACGGTATCCAGTCGGCCGGTGTGACGACCATTTTCCTGCACCGGGAGAAGGTCGCGATGGCGGCCCAGAGGAACGGGTTCACGAGAATGCCGAGGGCGATGACGATGAGGTACTGAGTGACCGTGGTACCCGCCTCGATATTGTCTGCCAGGCCGATGAGGTTGAGAACGAACCCACGTGCGGCTAAGGCCACAAGCGGATAGATCATCGCGGCGAAGGCGAGTGCGTACCACCAGAACGGGACGGACAGCCGGGCGCGATCGAGGCGCATGACGAGGGCGAGGGCCTCGTAGAAGATCAGCACGGCCAAGCCGGCGAGGGGTAACATGAGCCACCCCCCTTCGGTCCAGATGCTCTCAGCCAGCTGAACGAAGTCGCCGAAACTCTGGACGCCGATCATCTGCTCGGCATCGCTCATCGACATCCGTTGAGCGGCTGGAGACTGAGCTAGAATTGGGAACATGAAGTGGGCTCTCGCGGTTAGGCGACCTTGTTGGTTTCGCGCATCTCCACGATGCCGTTGAGGAAGCCAACAGCGGTGCGTTCGAGGCTGCCCACGACCCCCTTGGCCATGCGATTGAGCATCGCGTGGGCCATCAAGGTCGGAATCGCGACGATGAGGCCCCATTTGGTCGTGATGAGGGCTTCGGAGATACCGGAGGAAAGGCTCTGTGCATCGCCTGTTCCGACGATCGTGATGAGCTGGAAGGTCTTGATCATCCCGGTGACCGTTCCGAGCAGACCGAGGAGAGGACCGGTCGCGGCGGCGAGCGCAACGAAGGGGAGGAGTCGTTCGAGCCTCGGCTGCGTCCGGATGATGACCTCGTAGAGAACTTCTTCGATCACTTCCTTGTCCTCGTCAGCGTTTTCAACGGCTGCGGTGAGCATCTCTCCGGAAGGTCCGCCAATGCTCCTGGCATGGGCCAGAGCGGCTTCCTTGTCGCCGTCGCGAAGGTTGTTGAGGACCGTCTGGAGGTCTTCTTCCTTCGCTTTCCGCACCGCGATCAGTTCGAAGAACTTGAAGATCGAGATGAGGATGCCAATGACGAGTAGGCCGATAATCGCAAACATCGTGGGACCGCCCGCGGCGAACTCTTCGAGGAGGTTCATCTGGGTCTCGATCACACGGGTGGTTTCGAGATTGCCGCTGCGGGATGAACCGGTCGGATCGACCGGACCGATGCCGCTGCCCGATTGCACCAGCTCGTGGATCTGCTGGAGATAGTCGTCGAGGATGAAAATATTCGGGAGGGAGGAGTTCGGACGGGTGGCGTTGACGATCCCTGCCTGATCAGGGCCTGCCGCGAAAAAGGTGTTCGGGCCGAAAATGGCAAACTGCCCATTGACGACATTGCCGCGCACTTCAGCCTGGCCTTCGATCAGGGTGCCACCGATGCGTTCGGCGATCCGGTTGAGCGACATCTCGATGGTGCCGAGCTGCTGACGGAAAATGTCGCCTTGGTCGACCTCGACGCCTTCCTCGGTCTGGACGATGTTCAGCGCCTCGAGGATCTGCGGATTGTAGAGGGCCCGCTCCGCCGGGTCGAGAGTGAGCTGCAAGCGGCGGATGTACTCGTTGAAGAGCGTCGACTGGATGTAGCTGTTGGTGTCGTCCAGGTTCGCGATCTCACGATCCAGTTGGCTGACTTCGACCTGGCTGGTCGAGCTGATCCGCTGCACGTTGGCGTTCTCCTGCTGGAGGGTGCGGAGCTGCTCCTCAAGGAGGGCAAGGTCCTTGCCCAGCTCAGCTTTGCGGGGGGCGATCTCCGCGCGCAACTCAGCGAGTTCCTGCTGTGCCTGGATGCGCCGTTGTTCGGCCTCGTTGGCCGCTTGGCTGAACTGTGCGGACGCCAGAGGGGCAAGAGCGAGCAGTCCAAGGGAAAGAAAATGAAAGGGTTTCATCTCGTGAGCAAAATAAGTGTGTTAGCGTCCTGTGACGTTGCTGACTTCAAGCGGCAGGGGTGTGAGCTGGGCCGGCTTGAGGTCGCCTTGGTAGTAGCGGATGAGGGTGGCGATGGCGGGGGCAAGAGACGGCTCGTCGCGGCGTTCCCATTCACCGTTGGCGGGGAGGAGAAGACCGCCGACGGTGCCATCCTGGTTGGCATAGAAGCCGATGGAAAGCCCCATGTAGAGGACGTCGACGGAGGCATCATCAATCTGCGTCCCGCTGAGGCTCCACTCGCTGTTGAACTTGTCGACCTCGTTGAGAATACCGATCACGATGGCCATGCGCTGGGCCGCTTGGCGCGGTTTGCCGAGTTGACCCATGAGGGGTGAGATCCGGTCCTTCAGGGGATCGGGAAAGGCCGCTGCGAGGGACTGGAGCCGCGCCTCGAAAGCCGGTGCCATTTCGAGCACGACATTGTTGGCGGCGCGACGCTGGTCGATCTGATTGCGCTTTTCGTTGATCGTGGTTTCGGCGGAAGAAACCTGCGCCTCGGCAGCGGTGATCTGGGCTTCGAGGCGCTCGATCTCCGCGCGAAAGAACTCGATGCGGCGCTCCGAGACTTCTTCGTAAACCCGCCATTCGTTCTTCTCTTTGGAGATCTGCTGGCGGAGAAAAATATAGTCCGTAACCGTTTGGCGGGTTTCTGCGATCTGCCCTTGGGCAGGGGCTTGGGCGGCAAGTTCCGGACACGTCCACAAGGTCGCGCCGAGAGCTCCGAGGCCGATAAGAGTAGTTTTTTTCATGGATTGATCGTTCTGCGTAGAGGTCTGAAAGTAAGGAAATCCGTATGTTCCGTGCGTCGTCTACCCCGGTTGCGGGAAGTGGATGTTGCCGTGATTCGGGCGGTTTCAGGGGGGTTGCGAGGCGGTGGGGTTGAGCTCGAAGGACCTAAGTGCTTTGTGTTTGGGGCATGGGGTGTCAACGAAAGATCGACCCCACTGGGACTGTCAGAATGAATTTGGTGTTCAATGAAAATCGTCTCCGGAGGGAAGTGCAAGCGGCGGGAGAGGTTGGCGGATCAAGGCAATTTTGCTGCATGGGGAGCCGGCTTTGGCGGAAATGGCTGATTACTCTTTACAAGGCTGCGGGCAAAGGCCTTTTTTGACCGTTTCTCATGATCAAAACCCGCAAGTCGATCGCGAAGAAGTTCAAGGTAACCGGTTCCGGCAAGGTGATGCGTCGCACGGCGGGCCACCGCCACTTCCTGCGCAACAAGACGACGAAGCAAAAACGTCGCATGTGCCAGGATCGCTCCACCTCTGACGGTGTCGCGCGGATGGTTCGCATTGCCTGTCCGAACAAGTTTTAGGACTTCTTCATCGAGATGAACACGGCCGGACGGGTGAACACACCAGGCGACCCGGCGGCCCCCCAGCCCAAACATCTATAAAACATGCCTAGAGCCCGTAATGTTGCAGCCACCCGGAAGCGGCACCAGCGCGTCAAGCGCGCCGCCAAAGGGTATTTCGGAAACGCCAGTCGCCTGTATCGCTATGCGAAACAGGCGACCGATCGCGCCGGCCAGTTCGCGTATCGCGACCGGCGCGTGCGCAAGCGTGAATTCCGCAAACTGTGGATCGTCCGCATCAACGCCGCCTGTCGTGCGCACGACATGAGCTACAGCCGTTTCATTGCCGGTCTGAATGCCGCCAACATCCAGATGGACCGCAAGGCTCTCTCCGAGTTGGCGATTCACGACGAAGCTGCCTTTGGGGTGCTTGTCGGCAAGGCGAAGGAAGCGCTTGCCGCGGTAGCCTGAGACGATCACGATCCTTTCATTTCCTGCTCCGTGTTACCTTGAATGAGGGCACGGAGCTTTTTTTTTGGTTGAGGCGCCCGAAGCTCCGCTCCCTTCTCCATTTCCTTTGAAACCATGGAAGACGCTCTCCATCAGATTCTCGCCGAAGTCGAAGCGGCGCTCCCGGGTCTAGAAACCCCCGCCGCTCTCGAGCAGTTCAAGGCCCGTATTGTCGGTCCGAATGGTTCGTTCACCGCGGTGACGCGGCAGATCGGTCAATTGCCCAAGGAGGAGAAACCGGCTGCGGGGAAGCTCATCAATCAGTTCAAGGAGCGCTTGCAGGCGCACTTCGAGGCTGCCGGGGAACGCCTTGTGGAGGCGCAGATCGTGCGGCAGATCGGTCCGGCGGTGGATGTGACCCTGCCGACTCCGGCTGCGGGGCCAGGGAGCGCACATCTCATTTCACAGGTCCGGGACGAGATCTGCCGGATCATGCGCAAGATCGGCTTTGTCGTGGCCGACGGTCCCGAGGTGGAAACGGAGTATTACTGTTTCGATGCCCTCAACACGCCGCCCAACCATCCGGCGCGGGATCTGCATGACACCTATTATCTGGAACCGGGCGCAAATTTCTCCAACGTATCCAAAAAGTCGGACGAGCGCTACCTCCTGCGGACCCATACCTCCAGTGTGCAGATCCGGACGATGCTCGAGAACCCGCCGCCGATCCGGATTCTGGCACCCGGACGGTGTTTTCGCCGGGACACGGCGGACGCTACGCACAGTGCGAATTTTCATCAGATCGAAGCGCTCTACGTCGACAAGGGCGTGACCGTCCGGGATCTGAAGGCAGACCTTGATTTCCTCTTCCGCTCGCTCCTCGGCAAGGATGTGGAAACGCGCTTTCGCCCGCATTATTTCTCCTATACCGAACCCAGCTTCGAGGTCGATTTCAAGACCAGCCATCTCGGCAAGGTCGGCAGCGAATGGATGGAGATCATGGGATGCGGGATGGTTGATCCGGCGGTCTTTGCGGAGGTGGGCTATGATCCGGAGATCTGGAGCGGCTACGCTTTCGGCCTCGGAATCGAGCGCATCGCAATGACGTTGTACGGCATTGATGATATCCGCTACCTGTATCAGAACGACCTCCGGCTTCTTTCGCAGTTCTGATTGCGGCGATGCCGTCTCATCGTCCGCCCCGGGCGGCACATTATTTTCCGGCGGGAGTTTCCATCGCCCAACTTTTTCAGAAACATGAAAATCTCTCGAAAGTGGATCCAGCACTACGTCGACCTGAATGAACGTAGTGACGACGATATTTCCTATGCGCTGACGATGCTCGGGTTCGAGGTGGAGAGCATCGAGAGCACCGCGCTCCCCCCTTTGGAGAATGTCGTGGTGGGCGAGGTTCTCGGATTTGAGCAGCACCCGAACGCGGACCGTCTCTCGGTCTGCGAGGTGGATGTGGGGGATGGCACCCTGCGCAGGATCGTGTGCGGCGCGAAGAACTTCCGGCAGAACGACCGGGTGGTAGTGGCCCTGCCGGGGGCGGTCCTGCCGGGTGATTTCAAGATCAAGGCAGGCAACCTGCGCGGCGTGCGAAGTGAGGGAATGCTGTGTTCCGAACGTGAACTCGGCTTGGGCGAGGACCACGCGGGAATCGCCATCCTCGAAGATCGACCGGCCCTCGGAACGCCCGTGAATGCGGTTTTTGCGGGGCAGGGTGACACCGTTTTCGATCTCGAAATCACGCCGAACCGCCCGGATGCCCTGAGCCATATCGGGATTGCCCGGGAACTGGCGGCATGGTTCAAGGAGGCGTTGCGTTACCCGGAGGTAAAAGCGACCCCCGGTTCGCACGACTCCGGCCCATTGATCGAGCGTCTTGAAGTGGAGGTGGCTGAACGCTGTCCCCACTACCGCGGCTATTCCGTTCGTGGCGTCACGGTGGGAGAAAGCCCCCGATGGCTGCAGGACGCACTGTCCTCGGTCGGGCTTCGGTCGGTAAACAATGTCGTCGATGCGACCAACTATGTTCTGCTGGAACTGGGGCAGCCGTTGCATGCCTTTGACGTGAAAAAGATCGGCGGCGGAAAAATCGTCGTTCGCCCGGCACGAGCGGGAGAAAAGATTACCACTCTCGATGGTCGCGAGCGGGTTCTCGAACCGCAGATGACGGTTATTGCGGATGCCGAAAAGCCGCTTGTGCTCGCCGGGGTGATGGGAGCGGTGGAGGCGGAAGTCGACACTTCCACGTCCGATATTTTTCTGGAAGCGGCCTGGTTTGATCCGGCGGCGACGCGCCGAACCTCGCGCACCCTCGGCCTGTCAACCGATAGCTCCTATCGGTTCGAGCGGGGCGTCGATCCGCGGGGTGCGGAGTTTGCCGCGTTGCGCTGCCTCGACTTGATTCTGGAGACGGCAGGCGGGGAGTTGACGGGGCCTCCGCTGGTGGTGGGAGGACCTCCGCAGACCCGGACAGAAATTGCGCTTGAGCCTTCTTTTGTGCGCGAACGGTTAGGGTTTGAAATCTCCGATGCGGTGGTTGCGGACTCTCTGCGTGCGCTTGAATGTGAGGTGCACGAAGCGCACACGGAATACGGCGCACCCCTCTTGCGCGTGGGCGTGCCAAGCTGGCGTCTCGACCTCGGCCGCCCGATCGATCTCGTCGAGGAAGTCATCCGGATTTATGGTTGTGACCAAATCCCGGAAGGTGAAGTGCGGGCACATGGGTTGCTCGTCGATGATGATCCCGTTCCGGTGTTTCTGAAGGACGTAAGCGGGCGATTGACGGCCCGGGGATTCAACGAGGTGATGCATTATACGCTCCGTGACGGGAGCGAGGTTGAGCGATGGTTCCCGGCTGAAGAGGCGGCTGCGCTGGCGCTGAGCAATCCGCTCGCGGCCGACGCCTCCCACCTGCGGCCTTCCCTCTTGCCCGGTTTGCTGGACTGCGTGCGTCTCAACCAGGCGCGACTGAACGCTCCGCGGCAGATTTTTGAAACGGGACGTGTCTTCCGGGTTTTCAATGGAGCGACGATAGAGCTGGCGAGTGTCGCTTTTGTCGTCGTGCAGAAACCGATCGAGGGGTGGCGTCAGCCGGAGCAACCGGACTTTTACACGGCCGCGCGCCTCGTCAGCGAAATCGGACAGGCGGCGGGGCTGAAAGTCGATCCGGCCGACTTTGAGGTGCTGGCTGGCAGCGCCCGGTGGCAGGATGGGCATGCTGCCATCTGGGGTGACTTGCGCCGCGGGTACGAAGCGAACTTTGGCTTGCTCGCTCCGGCGTTCACACGCGCATGGGGCGTGGACGGCCTCGTCGTCGCTGGTTCGATCGTGCTCACGCCGAAATTTCTTCAACGAGACGTCAAACGGAAGAAATATTCGAGCTTCAGCGGCTTCCCGCCTGCCTCAAGGGATCTTGCCCTCCTCGTCGATGCCACGGAAGCCGCCGGGAAAGTCCGCAAGGCGCTCGAAAAGTTGGCCCGCGAGACCAGTCCCAAGGAATTCGGACTCGAATCAGTGAGTATTTTTGATGTGTATATGGGAGAGGGACTGGCCGAAGGGAAAAAGTCCATCGCCTTCACTCTCACTTACCGGGCTCCCGATCGCACGCTGACGGACAAGGAAGTGAACGCGGCCTTCGAGGCGCTTCAGGCGCGCATCGCAGCCAAAACCGCCTACACCGTTCGCAGCTGACCAAGAGGCGCGGACGGCAGGGCGGGAATGAATCACTGCGGGAGCGGCTTCAGCTCAATCCGGCGGAACGACACGGGATGTCCTTCGGCCTGCAGGGCGATGTGCCCAAAAGAAACCTTCCGGTCGGCGCCCGCTTCGATCAATCGCCGGGCGTCGGGATCTTCGGCATCGAGTTGGGGGTGCTGATAGCGCAGCACCTCCTCTCCATTGATGCGGTAAATGATCTCCTCGTGTCCGCGCACTTCGGCTTCGAACCGCACCCATTCATCGAGGGGAAAGGTGGATGATGTGGATTCAACGATATGAGCAGTCGTCAGTTCGCCGTTTACCTCGATATGCGTCCCGGGTGTGCAGACGTTTCCGGTCGGACGTTCCTCCGGCCCGGAGCGGGCGAGAAACTGCCCTTCGAGGCTCACTGGAAAGTGCTGGCCGATTCCCATGCTCTGCGGGGACTGCGCGTGCAGCATGACGCCGCTGTTGCGTTCCGTCCAGCGGGGGGCATCTTCCATCCGGTCTCCGGTCAGTTTGTACTCGAGCCGCAGGATGTAATGGGCGTAGGCGATGTCGGTGAAGAGGTGACCGAACTGCATATCGAAGGATTCGTATCTCTTGTAGTCCGCTCGGATCTCCCCGTTTTCGACGCGAAAGGTATCGCCAAAATTCTCTCCTGGCTCGTGACCGGCGATCTTCACCGTCCAGCCGGCGAGATCGTGGCCATTGAAGAGGCTGACCCAGCCATCTTCGGGGAGACTCTCCGCCCCCGTGGCAAGGAACGGGAGGAGAAACAGCACAAGGGCCAAGCGAGTTCGGTTGGGAGGAGTCATGGCGGGCAACCTTGCACAGGTGTGGGGAGGCTGTCAGCATCGCAGTCGCCTTCTCCGGGCGAGTCCGGTGAATCGATGCACTGCGACTTGCGAACTCGTCCGTCGGAGTCTTTTTTGGAGGCTGCCACATCGATCAATGGACGTTTTATGAGAATTCGAAACCGGGGTATCTTCCTTTTTATTGCGGGCTATCATCTGCTGCTGATCGTCCTGCTGCCTTTGTACATCCAGCACTTTGCGTGGTCATCGCTCCTGATCCTGGGGATCACCTATTTTCTCGGAGGGATTTCGATCACGGCCGGCTACCATCGGCTATTCTCTCATAAGTCCTATGAGGCGCATCCATGGCTGGAGCGCTTCGTCCTTTTCTTTTCGACGCTCGCGTTCCAGGCCTCCGCCTTGATGTGGAGCCACGATCACCGGCTGCATCACCGTCATGTGGATACCGACGAAGATCCATACTCGATCGAGAAGGGCTTCTGGTATGCCCACATCGGCTGGCTGTTCACGCAGGAACGAAAATACCAGCCAGCGATTGTGCGCGATCTCGAGAAAAACCCGCGGGTGATGTTCCAGTACCGTCATATCGGGCTGCTCACACTGCTCTCGAACGGATTGGTTTTCGGGCTCAGCTGCCTGGTGCTTCATCCGTGGGCGGCCTTCTATGCGACGGTCCTGTTACGCATTTTTGCGCTGCACCATTCCACCTGGTTCATCAATTCTCTCGCGCATACCTGGGGTGCCAAGACATACGTTCGGGAGCTTTCTGCGGTGGACAATGCGATCCTTGCGGTGCTCACGTTTGGGGAAGGCTACCACAACTACCACCACGCTTTTGCGAGTGATTATCGGAACGGGGTTCGCTGGTATCATTACGATGTGACCAAATGGACCATATGGCTGGCATCGAAGCTCGGATTTGCGCGGCGCCTGCGTTCCGTCAGTGATTTGCGTATCCGGCAGCAATTGGTGAAAAAGGACCGTGAGCTTTTGCTCAGCGTTCTGCCGGAGAACGACCCGCATCTCGGGCCAGTGCGTGAACAGATCGAGCGACTGGCAAACTCCTTTGACGAGACCGCGAAACAGCTTTCGAGGCAGCTCCATGCGCTCAAGAGCGCCACGGAGGATCGACGGCAGCAATTGCTCGACGAGATCCATAGCTATCAGGATCGGATTCGCAGCGACTGGAAACGCTGGCAGGAGATCACGCAGGAGTTTGGCCACCTGGTGCCTTCTCACTGATCCCGAGAGCATGCGGGGTCTTTGGTTCATTTCGCACGCCTGCGTCTTGGAGACCGCGCATTTCGCACCGGTGGCTCTTGTCGAGAGCAGCGAGCCCACGACTGATGTTGTTTAATGTGAGGCGTTTGGGGGCTATCGTAGCGCATCTGGTACGGCATGTGTTGAAGGGTTGGGCAGGACGGGCCGATGGAATTGTCGGTCCTCGCATCCGCTAAATCTCAATCCCAAACAATACCATGAAAAAGATATTCCTGACTTGTATCCCTGGCCTTCTGGTCGGTTCCCTGACCCTCACGGCGGCGGATTCTGCCGATCGGAGCAGCAACCGCTCGCAATCCTCCGACCGGGCGGAGTCCTCTTCCTGGTCCCAAAGCACGGCAGACCGTGCACACTCGAAAGCGGCAAAAGAAAAATACGCCCTCGATGTCGGTGGCCTCGACGCACATCTCGTCACCGATGAGAAGATGAGCGGAAAGAAGAAATCGACGGACAGGATCCTCGGTGCCGATGTGGTTGATAACACGGGGGAGCGGATTGGTTCGATTACGGATCTTCTGCTCGACGATGATACAATCGAAGCCGTCCATATTTCGGTCGGTGGTGTCCTCGGGCTCGGTGGCGACACCATTTCGATTGCCTTTGATAATCTGAGCGAGGCCCATACCGACTCGGACGCTCTCCAATACCAGCTGGATGTCAGCCGTCAGGCTCTCGAGCAGTCCATCGATCGTGCAACGGCGCGGATCGAAAATGAAGAGCGGGCTGAGAGCACCGCGATGAGTGCCCGCCAGGCAGTCGGCGAGGACAGGAACTCGCAGGTTGCGTCGGTCGAACGCGAAATTGACAGCGTCCTCGCAGAGTATGCGCGGGATAACCAGACCGAGAAGCCCGAGATCGACGTCCGTGAAGAGGGTGGTTCCGTTGTGCTCTCCGGCACTGTTGGCTCCCATGACCTTCGGGACGAACTGGAAGAGGCAGCGCAGGATGCAGCGGGCGACAACGTTGCGATCCAGAACCGGATCGAAGTGAGTACGCGGGTCGCGGGAGTCGCGAACTGACCGGGCGCAATCCGTTTTTTTTATTAACAAACCTGTTAATGCGACAGAGGCGCGGTCGGAGTTCGGCCGCGTTTTCTGTATCCACTTCAGAGGAAGCAATCATGGCGACATCAACACGAAGAGTGGCTCTGGTCACAGGCGGTGGCGAAGGAATCGGTCGGGCCGCCTGCCGACGTTTTTTCACGGACGATCTGGCGGTGGCGATCCTTGGCCGGTCGCCGGACAACATCCGGGCGGTGGAACGCGAAATCAATGATGCCGGTGGTGATGCCCGCGCGATCACCGCCGATATTACGGACGACACCGCGATGGAAAAGGCGATCCGGGAGATTCAATCCCGCTGGGGGCGGCTCGACGTAGTCTTTGCCCATGCCGGGGTCAACGGGGTGTGGGCCCCGATTTCCGAACTCCAGCCTGACGAGTGGGAGAAGACGATCCGGATCAATCTCACCGGAACATTCTTTACCCTCCGCCATGCCGTGCCGCTTATGCGGGAAAAGGGAGGTTCGATCATCGTCACCTCTTCCGTGAATGGTTCACGGATCTTCAGCAACACGGGCGCCACCGCCTATTCGGCCTCGAAAGCTGGCCAGATCGCGATGGTGAAGATGCTGGCCCTCGAACTCGCCAAATACCGTATCCGGGTCAACGCGATCTGCCCCGGCACGATCGAAAGCAACATCCAGGAGAACACCGAGTCGCGGGGCCTTGCGGGAGAGAAGGAACCGGCGGATTTTCCGGAGGGAGCCATTCCGCTGACAGACGGGGAGCCAGGTGCCGCTGAGTCGGTCGCCGATCTGGTCGCTTTCCTTGCCTCCGAAAAGGCGCGTCACATTACGGGAACTGAAATCTTCATCGACGGCGCGCAATCCCTCCTCGTCGGTTGAATTCTCAGCAACCATTCTACCGATTCTTGTGGCGGCCGAAGGCGAGGTCAGCGGCGCTGCGTGTTCGGCCCCTGTCAGGGGCTAGTCGCAGGGTTCCGACCTCTCCGCCAGCCAGTCCCGCGGATGGAGAAAGTGTTCGAGCAGTTCGGCTTCCGGACTGTGCGGCTCGGGACGCACATCGTAATCCCAACGCACGCGGGGAGGCAGGCTCATGAGGATACTTTCCGTCCGGCCTCCGCTCTGCAGGCCGAAGAGGGTTCCGCGATCATACAGGAGATTGAACTCGACATAGCGTCCGCGGCGGGTGCGCTGCCAGGCTTGTTCCCGTTCGCCAAACGGCGTCGAAGCGCGCCGTTCGGCAATCGCTGAATAGGCGGGCCAGAACGCGTCGCCAACCGATTTCCAGAAGGCGAACCCGGTATCGAATCCGCATTCATTGAAGTCGTCGAAAAAGAGGCCCCCGATACCGCGGGTCTCATTGCGGTGGCGAAGGAAGAAGTATTCGTCGCAGGCTTCTTTGAAACGGGGATACAAATTTGTCCCGAAGGGGGCGCATGCGTCCCGGGCAGCGGCATGCCAGGATACCGCGTCTTCAACAAACGGATAGTAGGGCGTGAGATCGAAACCACCACCAAACCACCAGGCCGGCGCCTCTTCTTCTGTCGTGAAGAAGCGAACGTTCAGATGGGTGGTGGGGACATAGGGATTGAGCGGATGGATGACGACCGACACGCCGAGGGCACGAAACGGCTTTCCGGCCAGCTGCGGACGATTGGCGGTGGCCGACGGCGGGAGCGCGGTCCCGAAGACCTCTGAAAAATTCACCCCCGCTTTCTCCCATACTTCGCCCTTTTCCAGCACTTGGGTACTACCGCCTCCTCCGCCCGCCCGCTCCCATCGGTCCTCGCGAAATCGGATCTTCGGATCCATCCCGCGAAGCGCTCTCACAAGCTCCTCTTGCAACTGGTGGAGGTAGCAGCGGATCGCCTCAATATCGGGAAATTCCATGTTCCGGATGGAATCTTTCGCGGGCCTGATCGCAAATGCCAAATGGAGGGGAGGGCAAAGGGCATTTGCTTTGACCGGTCTACCCGGTGTGTCTTCGATCCGGATGATGTCCAGGGAAAGACTGCCGGAGGGTTCCCGCCGCCTCATTATTCTGGGTTGCGGGTATCTCGGCGCGGCGATTGCACGAACTGCCTGCAAGCAGAGATGGGCGGTGGAGGGACTTACCCGCAACGCCGAACAAGCAGAGCGATTGCGACGGGCGTTCGATATTTCCGTCGTGGTGGCGGATATTGCGTGTGATGACTGGCACCGGGAGATTGATCCCCGGGGCGCCGTCGCGGTGGTGTCTGTGAGTTCCGGTGGAGGCGGGGAACGGGCCTACCGACACGCCTATCTGGCCGGGATGGAGAGCGTTCTTCGTTGGTCTCGCGAGGGATCCCTTGCATCCTTGATCTACACTGGAAGCACCTCCGTCTATGCGGATAATTCGGGCGGCTGGGTGGATGAGGACACCCCGCCGGTCGCGTCCACTCCGCTCAATGAGATTCTCCTGGAGACAGAAAACCTCCTTTCAGCCGCTGTTCATCGCGGAACATTGCCCTCCGCTGCGGTTCTCCGCCTCGCGGGCATCTACGGGCCCGGGCGTCACCATCTGATCGATACACTTCAAAAGGGCGTCACCGAGTTTTCCGGTTCGGGGAGTCATCACTTGAATCTGATCCACCGCGACGATGCGGCGGAGGCGATCCTCCGCGTTGCGGGGCGATCCGAAGGCGGTTTTCACCTCTTCAATGTCGCGGATGGCAAGCCGGCAAGGAAAGCCACGATTGTGGAATGGACGGCGGAACAGCTTGGGCTGTCCCGCCCCACTTTCCACCCGGAACGCGTGTCCGCCCGGATGCAGCGCCGCGCGCTTGTCGATGGCCGGGCACCCGATCGGAAAATCTCGGCGGACAAACTCTCCCGCGCTCATCGTTGGGAACCGGCTTTCACCGATTTCCAGGCCGGTTATCGAGCAATCCTCGCCGAGGATGTACGCTGAAGCGCGGTTGCGCTAGCGCGCCATCCAGCCGCCATCGACGACAAGGATCTCGCCGTGCACATAGCGCGAAGCCTCTGACGCGAGAAACACGATTGGTCCCTTGAAGTCTTCCGGGTCGCCCCAGCGTCCAGCCGGAATACGGACGAGGATCTGGTTGCTGCGCGCGGCATTCGCACGCAGCGCAGCGGTATTGTCGGTCGCAATATAGCCCGGAGCAATTGCGTTCACATGCACTCCCTTGCCCGCCCACTCATTCGCGAGGGCTTTCGTCAGTTGCCCGATCGCACCCTTGCTGGCGGCGTATCCAGGCACTGTGATTCCACCCTGGAAGGTAAGGAGGGAGGCCGTGAAGATGATCTTCCCGGAACCGCGTGCGACCATTCCACGGCCCAGCTCGCGGGCAAGAAGGAAGGGAGCATTCAGGTTCACGTTGAGTACGTGAGACCAATCTTCGTCCGGATGCTCAGCGGCGGGGGCGCGCCGGATCGTGCCGGCGTTGTTCACGAGGATATCGGGAACGCCGTGGTCCCGCTGCACGCGCGCCGTCAGTTCCGTAACCGCCTCGGTCGAGGAACAGTCGCACGGGAGCGCGGTGAAACGGCGGCCCAGGGCCTCGACCGCTCCGGCTACAGCGCTGCCTTCAAGGGGCAGCGTCGCACTGACCCCGATAATATCCGCCCCGGCTTCCGCCAGACCGACGGCCATCGCAAAGCCGATTCCGCGGGAACAGCCGGTGACGAGGGCCGTTTTTCCGGTAAGATCAAATTGTGCAAGTACGCTCATGGTCCTAGCGGAGGCTCGGGATGGGAGCGGCGTCCATGTCATCAAACTGCTGGTTTTCGCCTCCCATCGCCCAGATGAAACGGTAGGCGTTGGTACCTGCCCCGCAGTGAATCGACCAGGCCGGTGAAAGGACCACTTGCCGGTTATGCACCCAGAGCGGGCGTGTCTCAGCCGGATCCCCCATCATGTGCAGGACGGCGTGGTTCTCGGGTACGTCAAAATAAAGATAAACCTCTGTCCGGCGTTGGTGGGTGTGAGCCGGCATCGTGTTCCAGATACTTCCCTCGGCAAGTTCCGTAAAGCCCATCACCAGCTGGCAACTTTCGATCCCGCCGTTGTAAATATACTGATACAAGGTGCGTTCGTTCGCGTCAGCCTTGCTCCCGAGGTTGAGCACATTGGCATCTTTGAAGGTCGCCTTGCGGGTCGGGTATGAACGGTGGGCGGGGTAACTGACGAGATAGAAGGCGGGAGTTGATCCGGACTCGCCGGCGCGGAACCGCACCGTTCCGGCACCACGCCCGACATAGAGGCATTCCCGGGAATCGAGGGAGTAGGTTTCGCCCCCCACTTCCACCACGCCCGTATCCCCGACATTGAGGATCCCGAGTTCGCGCCGATCGAGAAACGCAGGCGTGCGCAGCGCCTCGACGGCTCCCAGCTCGATCGCGTTGCCTCCCGGCGCCGGGCAGGCCGATCCGACAATCGCCCGGTCCAGATCCGTGAGGTGCAGGACGAGCTGGCCTGGCTCGAAGAGATTTTCCAGAAGAAATGTCGACCGCAGTTCAGCCGTCGTGAAGCGGGAGACTTCTTCCGGGCGGGGCAGAGGGGGATGGTTTTTCAATTCTGTGGACATAAGAAGGGAGCCTGTACTGGTTTCTAGAAAAGGGCCAGCGGTCATTTTTGAACGCCCCGAAATCCAGCCGCGATGCGGGAACAACGGGCGAAAAGGGCTGACTCTGCTTGACACTCTGCGGTGCTTCGAGAAAAAAGGCTAACAGCTGTTAGGTTGCGGCCATCTTGTCCTCTTCCCGGCCGCCTCTGCAAAAGATGACGATCTCCATCCTGTTTCGTTTCCCACCCATGACACCTCTTTCTCTCGTCCCTTCATTCGCGCGTTTCTTCATGTCCGCTGCCACACTGGGATGCGCGCTCCTCGGGCTAACACTTTCCGCCCAGCATGGGGCGGTGGTGGCCCGCCTCGATTTGAGCAATCCGTCGGATTTTGTGCGAACGGATGAAATCATCAACCTGTCTCTCGCCCAGCTCGGTGTGGAGGCGGACGTCGCCCTGACGGCCTTCGCGGAAGGGGAGCCGCTGCGGAGTCAGGCTTGGGATGCGGACGGCGATGGCAAAAACGATACCTTCAGCATTGTCAGCGATTTTGTGCCCCACGGTGCCATCATGGTTGAAGTGCGGCGCGGTGCCGGTGCCCGGTTTGAAGGCCCGGACCGGGTGCAGGCGGAGATCAGCCGGAAAACAGGCGGTGCATGGGAAGGGCGCGAGTATATCGGGGGGACCTTCGAGAATGTCCGGAAACTCTCTCCGCCCGAAGGGCACACGGACCACTCCTGGTTTATTCGATACGAAGGGCCCGGGTGGGAATCCGACAAGGTCGGCTACCGGTTCTATCTCGATTGGCGCAACGGTTTCGACATCTTTGGGAAGACTACGACGGAACTGGTTTTGCAGGATGTCGG
The DNA here is from genome assembly GCA_964629165.1 of uncultured Puniceicoccaceae bacterium. Taxonomy (GTDB): domain Bacteria; phylum Verrucomicrobiota; class Verrucomicrobiia; order Opitutales; family Oceanipulchritudinaceae; genus CAWVVV01. Next base: position 8,115 of record CAZVQJ010000020.1, on the reverse strand, counting down.
TCAGGACGGGTTCGACTCCTATCATGAGCTCCACGATTGGGGCATGGATATTCTCAAAGTCGGCGACGCGATCGGAGTGGGTGGATTCGGCCACTGGAACGGCGAGTCGCTTGAACGGGTTTCAGAGGTCGCCGGTTGGGAAACAGAGATCACCGCGAATGGGCCGGTCTGGGCGCAGATCCGAACCCTCTACAAGGACTGGAATTCGAGCGCGGGGACAACGCGCCTGACAAGTCAGCTGCGCATCGGCGTCGGCAGCCGTATCACCTGGGTCGATCTCGATCTGGAGGACCCGGTCCCCCATATGGCGACGGGCCTGGTCAAGCTGCCGGAGGGCGAACGCATCGAAGGCCCGACGGACATCCCGATGCTCGCCTGGAGCTACCTGGCGACCTATGGCGAACAGACGCTTAATGGTGACGATCTCCTCGGCATGGCGATCCTGTTTCGGAAACCAGACTTCCGGGAGTTCAACGAGGACGCGCACAATCACCTCGTCGTCTTGCGCCCGGATCGCAGCCAGCTCGAATATGGATTTCTTGCTGCGTGGGAGCGCGAACCCGACGGGATCACCTCCCGGGATGAGTTTCTCGCCTATCTCGACGAAACGATCGAGCGGCTGAACCGGCCGATCCGGGTGCGGATGAAAACCGCTGCCGGGCTGATCGAGAGCGAGCCCGAACTGACCGCCGAGCGGGTCGGGAAACTGACGGAGCGCCTCGTCGATTCGGTGATCGAGAGGCGCGGCCATTCGCTCTTTCTCGGAGAACCGGACCCGGAATCAAAAGGTTCCGCACGCTGGCGATACACGACCGGACTACTCACCCAGGCGATCTACGATTCGGCGGGTCCCCTCGCACGACCCGATTTTGCGGCGTATGGCAAGGCCCTCATCGATTCGTATCTCGACGAAGACGGCAACATCGCGACCTATCGCCCGGAAACCTTCAATGTGGATCAGGTCAATTCCGGAAAGATGCTCCTGAGGCTGTCCGCGGATACTGGTGACCGGCGGTATGAAGCGGCGGCAGCAAGGATTTGGGAACAGCTGGTGGAACATCCGCGGACGAGTCAGGGAGCCTTTTGGCACAAGCAGATCTATCCCCACCAGGTATGGCTCGACGGTGTCTATATGGCGGTGCCTTTTCTTGCCGGACACGTCGCCGCATTCGACGAAGATCCCGAGCATTTCGAGGAGGCCGTGAATGAGTTCGAAGTCGTCTATGAACACCTTCGGGATCCAGCCACCGGGCTCTATTATCACGCGTGGGACGAGAGCCGAGAGCAGGCGTGGTCGGATCCGGAGACCGGCCTCTCGGAAGAGTTCTGGGGGCGTGGGCTCGGGTGGTACGCGATGGCCATCGTGGATACGATCGAGCTCCTTCCGGATGATCACCTGGGACGGGAAATATTGAAAGGCTATCTCCGGGAACTCGCCGCCGCCCTTGTGCAGGTGCAGGATGCGGAGGCGGGTGTCTGGTACCAAGTCCTCGACAAGCCCGAAGGCCCGGGGAACTACCTCGAAGCCTCCGGCAGCAGCATGTTTGTCTACACCCTCGCGAAAGGGATCCGGAAGGGCTGGCTGGACGACTCCTATACCGAGGCCACTCTGCGCGGGTATCGCGGCATGCTGGAGGAATTCCTGCGGGTGGAGGCTGACGGATCCCTCAGCGTCGCCCAAATTTGCCAGGTAGCGGGCCTTGGTTTCGGCCGGGACGGCTCCTACGCCTATTACATGAACGAGCCGATTGTCGTGAATGATCCAAAAGGGGTCGGCCCCTTTATCCTCGCAGGCCTCGAGGTGGCGGGGTTGCTCGAGGAGCTGGATTGAGCGCCGCGCATACCGCCGAATCGGACGTTCAAGCAGGAAATCCCTGCAAATGAAATGGCATCGACGAAACGGGCGGTCAGTATGCCCTGAACCCCTGCAAACGATGGAAACCTTGACTGATTTCACTCATTCCCATGGACCGTAAAGCAATTTCATTTTTAGCCGTCGGCTTCCTCGTCGGGATGGCCGTGACCGCCGCGATTTTTTCCGGTCTTGCCCGCTCTCCGGATGACGGGGGAGGCAAGACTGTCCTGAAGCTCGCCCACGGGCTCCCACCTGCCTCGCCGGTCCATCGTGCGATGGTCCGGATGGCCGAGCTCGCCGATGAAAAATCGGGCGGGACGGTGGAAATCCAGATTTTTCCAAATGGGCAGTTGGGCTCTGAAACCGAGTCGATCGAACAGTTGCAGCGGGGCGCGCTTGCGATGGTCAAGACTTCGACTGCCGCGATGGAGGGTTTTGTGCCGGAGATGGCAGTCTACGGGGTGCCCTATCTTTTCCGTGATGAAGACCATTTCTGGTCGGTCCTCGAGGGGCCGATCGGCGAAGAGTTGCTCGAGATGGGAAGCCGCGTGGGCATTCGCGGCCTCTGCTATTACGATGCCGGTGCCCGCAGTTTTTACACCGTGAGGGATCCAATTCTTCGTCCGGCCGATCTCGCGGGCAAGAAAATCCGGACCATCCGGAGCCGGACGGCGATGGACATGATCGAAATTATGGGGGGATCTGCCACTGCCCTGGGTTGGGGTGAACTGTATACGGCGCTTCAGCAGGGCATGGTCGATGGCGCCGAGAACAATGCGCCGAGCGTCTATGACAGCCGTCATTGGGAGGTCGCCAAACATTTCAGTCTTGATGAGCACACCCGCATTCCGGACATGGTCGTTTTTAGCGAGCAGGTTTGGCAGCGGCTGAGTCCGCAAGTCCAGCAATGGGTTCAGGAGGCGGCGCTCGAATCGGTGGATTACCAGCGCCAGATCTGGAAGGAGTATGTGGACGAGTGCATGGACCTCCTTCGCGAGGAGGGCGTGAATGTCTACAATCCCGACAAGGCACCGTTCTTGGAAGCGGTGCAGCCGATGTATGCAAGTTTCAATGGTACCCCGGTGGAAGACCTGATTCGCCGTGTCGAGGAGGTGGAGTAGATGAGGGGTGGATACATATCCGTGCGCAACGCTCTCGTCCGCTCCCTCGAGATCTTTCTGATTGCGTCGTTTGCCGTGCTCACCGTTTCCGTGCTGTGGGGTGTGATATCCCGGTATGTTCTGGGGGACCAGAGCAGCTGGACGGAAGAATTGTCGATCTATCTGCTGGTCTGGGTATCCCTTCTGGGAGCGGCTCTCACCTATGAAGAGCGCGGTCATCTCGGGGTAGACTATCTCGTCGAAAAGATGGACCCGGCCGCTCAGACCGTGGCGGCGCTTTTTGTCGAGGCCGTGGTCCTCGTTTTTGCGGTGGGGGGACTTGTCATCGGAGGCTGGATCCTTGTGACACGCACCCTTGATGCCGGGCAGCTGTCGCCAACCCTGCAGGTCAAGGTCGGTTACCTCTATATGGCCGCACCGATCAGCGGGGTCTTTTTCACGCTATTCTCTCTCGAGCATATCTACGAAACGCTGACAGGTTCCCGAAGGGCGCCGCTGCACGATCTCTACAACCCCAATCTGTGACGTCTCATGGAGATCCAGGTACTCATTCTTGTCGTCGTCTTTTTCTCGCTGCTCATGATCAATGTCCCGATCGCGGTGTGTATCGCGGTGGCGACCATGGCCACTATCTTCTCACTCGGTGAGGTGCCGACGGCCTATATCACCGCGCAGCGGATTTCCACCGGCATCGCCAGCTTTCCCTTGCTCGCAATTCCGTTTTTCATCCTCTCCGGTGTGATCATGTCGGAAGGCGGGATGGCCCGACGACTGATGGATTTCGCAAACGCGCTCATGGGGCGGTTCCACGGAGGTCTCGCCTACGTCAATACGACAACCTGCATGTTCTTTGGAGCCGTCTCGGGGTCCGCCGCCGCCGCCGTCTCCTCGATTGGCGGATTCGTCATTCCGGAGATGGAGCGCAAGGGTTATGGCCGGGAGTTCGGAGTGGCGCTTACGACGACTTCCGCCACGACGGGTCTCCTCATCCCGCCGAGCAACGTCATGATCGTCTATGCCGTCGTGGCGGGGAACGTATCGGTGGCGTCCCTCTTTCTCGCTGGCGTGGTGCCCGGAATGCTGATCGGCGCACTCATCATGCTCGCCTCTTATTTGGTCATCCGGAATCGGTCGGTGGGGATCGAGTCATCCGCAAATTTCCGGGATATTCTGTTCACGGGCTTCCACGCCTTCCCCAGCCTGTTGCTCATTTTGATTGTGCTGGGGGGCATTCTGGGAGGCATCTTTTCCGCTACAGAAGCTTCTGCGATTGCCGTCGGTTATGCCTTGGTGCTCGCCGTTATTCTCTATCGGGAGGTGAGACTCCGGGACTTGCCCAACATATTTTTGCGAAGCGCGAAAACGACCTCGATCGTGATGATCCTGATCGGGGCAAGCCAGGCGATGAGCTGGGTGCTCGCCTACGAGCAGGTCCCGCAACAGGTGAGTGATGCTCTCCTTGCGATCTCCTCCAACCCGATCGTGATCCTGCTGATCATCAACATCCTTCTCCTCGTCGTGGGCACGTTCATGGACATGACTCCGGCAGTCCTTATTTTTACGCCGATCTTTTTGCCCGCGGTCATGGGCCTGGGGATGGATCCGGTGCACTTCGGCATCGTCCTCATCGCGAACCTCTGTATCGGCCTCTGCACACCACCGGTCGGGACCTGTCTCTTCATTGGTTGCAGCGTCGGTCAAACTTCGATCGCACGTGTCGTTCGCCCGCTGCTCCCGCTTTTCTTCGCGATGGTCATCGGCCTCCTTCTGATTACCTACGTACCGGCTGTTTCCCTTTGGTTACCGGATCTTTTCGGGCTCTGAAGTCCACTTTCTTACCCATGACCCGAATCAATCGATTCCTCCTCGATAACGCGCTCCGCATCCGCAGCAATCCGTGTATCAGTCCGGATTTCTGCCTCGACTGGGAGGGGCTCAAGGCCGACTTGCGGGATCGAGGGAAAGTTTCTTTTCATCTCCATAGTCGCTTCCGCACTCGCTCCGGCGAATGGGAACTGGCGGAAAACGAGTTCGGCGACCGAGCGTGGGTCCTCCGCCCCTCGGACAGCGCAGAAGGCGCCGGACTCTCCGGAGAATCGGTCGAACTGGCGGACGGGAGGCGCGCCTTTCCCGCGACCTGGAAGCATCTCCTCGAGATGAAGAACCTCGTGCAGGAGTTCGATCCAGAATCGACGATCTTTCCGGTCGCGAACGAGAGGCTCGGCCGTTCCACGCTGGGAATCGGCGCCCGGTTCACGACCTTGCATTGGCCAGGGGTGGATTGGGCCATGGCCCACCTGGGCGTCGGCCTGACCGCCAACCAGAACAGCATTCCGCGGGAACTAGTCTTCGATGTGGACAGCATGCTCGACGATCAGCTCGACCGGGTGCCTTTTCCCTTTATCGGAACCGACGTCCCGGAGGGACACCAGGGGCAAAGCGTGGAGGGCATGAGCCATGGATGTGTCCTTGCCAAGCTCGAGAGCGGATTCCACCACCACCGCATCGCCTGGAGTTTCAATGCTGATCACCAGCCGATCGGCGGGAAATACGACGAACGCGAGGACCTTCTCGTTTCCGGTTCCCTCCTCGCTTCCTATATCACTTTCGATCTCTCACCAGAACTGGCCGTGACGGAAGTGCCGGAAACGCCTTCCGGCCGTTCGGAATATGTGACGAGGGAGATCGACCCGGGCTTGATCCAACACGTGAAAGACCGGGTGGCGTCGATGGGGCTGGGCATCGACGAGGATGATTTGAACGAACTCTTCTGCCGTGTCTGGCCGGCAATGAAGAAAATGAAGCGGCGCGATCAAAAGTACTCTGGCATTCGCGAGCGCTGTTTTACGACGCCGGTCGGGCGTCGATATCTTCGGGAGCTATCGATTGACGAACTTCCTGGTCTGACGACCCGCGAGACGACGGCTGTCATGCTGGCCCTCTGTGAAGCGATGGAGATGACGGTGGATTTTGTCGCTCCCGCCTTTGGCTTTCAGAAAAATATGCCGTATTCCGATGCCGGCCGTCTGCGTGAACTGGTTGAGGCGCAATGGTCGGTATGCGAGCCGTTTGGCGTGAGTATCGGTTTTCATTCAGGCTCGGGCAAATCGGCGGAAAACTACCGTCTTCTCGGTGAGGTGACAGAGGGCAACCTGGAGATCAAGACGAGCGGGCGGTACACCTACGAGCTTGGGGCGGCGCTCGCTGCATCTTCTCATCCGGGCGATCAGCAATTATGGCGCGACTGGTACCGCTTTACGCTGGAACTGGCGGTGAGCGGCGCCTTCAGCGATGATCCGATGGAACAGTCGATGGCGCGGGAATTTGTCGAGTGCAGCCTCGAGACGGCGGGAACGCTGGCAGAGGATGTCTTTGCTTCCCCTGAAGCCTGTCGCGGCGTTCTGCAAGGGCTGAAGCCAAGTCCGGATCTCATGTTCTGGTTCGAATACAACTTCCTCTTCGTGCTCGCCGCGTCCGGTCGGTCGGAAAAGGGCGCTCTTGGTGATCATTCGCCCGCCGGCTACCGGCAGCGCGAGCGCTTCTATTCGATCAGTCCGGAGGGTCGTTTTCGCTACGCCCGCAACGTTGCGTCGTATATCATCTTCCTCGCGGAAACGACGGGACTCGTCGATGCAGGGCGTTGCGCCCATGCCCGGCGTCAACTCCAGCAGCTTCCCGATTGGCGGGCGTTCGCTTCTTCGATTGCGGAACCCTCGAAAAGGGAGAATTTCTGAAGCCGTCTCCCTCACGATGGATCGTGGGACGGAAAAGGCGATCCGAATCATGAAACACCGCTTTTCCCTCCTCTTGGCCTTCACTGCCTTTGCCGCCGCCGAGGTGTATGGAGCGCCTCCAATCGACCGTGAAGCGCTGGTGAGGCGTCATTCGCCGATCATCCGGCAGATCGATTACACGGCTCCACTCACGGTCGGCAATGGAGGATTTGCGTTCACGGTCGACATCACCGGCCTTCAGACGTTCGGGGCGGCCTACCATGCAAACGGCATTCCTCTGGAAACGCTCGCTCGCTGGTGCTGGGTGACCGATGAGAATCCACAGGGGTTCAGATTGGCGGATACGGATCAGGACTATCGGCGGGCGGATGGTTCGACCGTTTCCTTTCCGACCAGAATGGACAGTCCTGCGGGAGCCTGGTTGCGGCAGAATCCGCGCCTGCATCCATTGGGCCAGTTGGCGCTAGATTGGGAGAAGCCCGACGGCAGTCCCTTCACTCCCGCCGATATCGAAGAGCCCGAACAGACGCTCGATCTGTGGAATGGGAAGATTACCAGTCGCTACAAGCTTGGTGGTACGCCCGTGACTGTGACGACGGTGTCCGATCCGGCGAGCGACTCGATTGCGGTGCAGATCCGGTCCGCGCTCCTGCGTGCAGGCCAATTGCGGGTCCGCCTCGGTTTTCCTCGTGGCCATGATACGACCGTGAAGAATACACCTGCCCTCGACTGGAGCTTGACGGAGAGCCATCGATCGCTGTTGGCGGCCCCTCGAAGGATCGAACGGGATGTCAACGGGACCCGTTACGATGTGACGTTGAATCATCCCCTGCATCGTTTGGGTGCACACCGTTTTTTGATCGAAGGGGATGGCTCGGACGTGCTCGAACTGGTCGCCTCATTTTCCGATGAACGGCAGGAGGTGCCCACGTTCGCGGAAGTGATCCGCCGCAGCGCGGCGCACTGGCCGGCGTTCTGGCGAAGCGGAGCGGCAGTCGATTTTTCGGGGAGCACCCACCCGCTTGCGTCCAGGGTGGAGGAGCGCATGATCCTTTCCCAGTACCTTACGGCGGTGCAGTGTGTCGGAGATTTTCCACCACAGGAGAGCGGTCTGACCTGCAATACCTGGTACGGAAAACATCACACCGAGATGGTATGGTGGCACTCGGCGCATTTCATCCTTTGGGGAAGAGCCCCGCTTGCCGAAAAGAACCTCGCCTGGTTTGTCGATTATCTCGCGGAAGGTAAACGGCTGGCCGCAAGCCGTGGACTGCGGGGTGCACGCTGGGCCAAGATGATCGGGCCGGATGGCCGCGAAAGTCCGGGTGGCAACCCGCTGATCGTCTGGAATCAACCACACCCGATCTACCTCGCTGAATTGATCCGACGGCAGTCACCTTTTTCC
>CAZVQJ010000019.1:0-25137 GCA_964629165.1 uncultured Puniceicoccaceae bacterium | reverse complement strand
TGCATGAAATCTCTTCCCCCGCAAGGCCGAGCCGGTGCTCGGCGCTCCCATCTCCACCGCCCTCCCTCCGCGGGCTCCGCGCTCTTGAGGTCACATAGTGACCGGGCGTGATGCCTCTTCGCCGCCTGAGCAAACCCAGATCCTGCAAGGTCAAGCCGCTTCGAACTTGGGACCATTCCTCCGCTGTTTTCTCACGCCCGCTGCGCTCAAGACGCAAGACGTCAAGTTTTTGGAAGTCGCATAAAACACGCCCTCTCCACCTTCATCAGGCAACCATTGTCGGTTCCCGCGACCGCTTCCCGAGAACCCACCGCCTCTCCTCGATTACGCGAGATAGCTCAGGATGTTGGCTCCGCGTGCCTGGGTGTTGGCGGCTGCATTGATGCTGGAGAAGAGCTGCATGCCGCTGACAGTGAGGCGGGATTGCACATTGCCGCCGTTGAGCATGCTCAGGAGCGAGCCGCCCACACCGGCGCCGCCAAGCAGTGTCGTGGCGCTGGATCCTGAGGGAGATTGTCCGCGCTGGAGAGACTGGATTTCGAGGATGCGTTCGATCTTTGAGTCGATCGTCATCATCTGCTCGTCGAGCACCTCGATGGCACCGATGAGGCGTTGGCCGAAGGAAATAAAATCGAAGTTCCGGGCGGATGCATCATTCGCGGCCGGCGTGTACTGGAAGGTGGCGTTGAGGACGCCGGTGTCCCGATCGAAGTCCCGGTTCTCGATCGTGAAACGCACCCCCATGCCGGTGTCGATCGAGGTTTCCCCGCTGCCGGAGAGATCAACGCCGCCCATGCGCTTGATCATGAGGCCGTTGACGTCGCGGATCTCGACAACCGATTTTTCTCCGGCATACCGCACCTTCAGGCTGTAGTTGCCCGCTTTGAGTTCGCGATCGAGGTTCCCGACACCGTTGGTCGAGATGTCGAGCAGATTGAGGGCAGGCGAACTCACTTTTCGGTTCGACTTGAAATTCCACTCCGTCGAAGCCACCGCATCAGCTGTCGTCGTATCCCCGGCGAGAGTATGCCATGAGACACGTTCGTATTGAAGGTCTGCGTAGAGGGAGACGGGGCCTTCCTTCTCGTAGTCCCATTTATCGAAATTGAGAGAGGTCTGCAGTTTCTCGATGTTGAACTGGAGGCCGGACTTCAGGTTCACGATCTCCATACCGCTTCCGGTCAGGTCGATGTTGTTTACCTCCTCCAACTTCAGGCCGAACTCGTCAGAAAGGATCAGACGTGACTCGGGGCCATTGTATTCGATCTGGAGGCGATATTTGCCGTTCTCCAGCTCCGTTTTACCATCGCCGCGCTCGATCCCCACAACGCTGGCGATATCGAGCCCCTTGAGCCCGGAATACGCATTTCGTATCATCGTTGCGGCATCGTAACCCACCGTGACGAGAGCCCCTTCCTTGCGCTCGACAAGCCCCATCGCCTCGGAACTGGAGGCGTAAAGGCTGGGCGGATCGACGACATCTTTCTGGGCACCGTTATGGATTTCCCACGGGCGTCCATCAAAGAGCTTTTCGCCTCGATAGGTGGAGGCGTCGAGAACCTGATCAAAACCCGCGGTGAGGCTGCGCAGCTTGCCGTAGATCTCGTCATATTTTCGGTCCGAAATCTTGCCCCTCGCCCCCTGAATGCTCATGTCGAGCATGGACTGCAGGTTGTGGCGCAGGTCCGTCAGGCGGTCCTGGGCGTTGACGAGAAGGGAATAGGAACTGTTCGCGTTGGCCGCAACGACTGGTTTGAGGATTTCTGATACCGGCGCAGCCCCGCGCGCCTCGGTCCGCGGGACAGAAAACGCCCGGGGGTCGAGAAATTCACGGATTTGACTGGTTGAGAGGTATTGCATGCCGGATGTCTTTGCAGGGAATGAGGCGATGTCTGCCCTTCAGGGGGCTCCCGCGTCACCAGTGCAAATCTGGGTCATGGAAGCACCCTGGAGGACCGACTCCAGCGGCGGGATAGCCGGGCGAGAGCACGTCGTCGAACGGATGCAGTGGAGGCGATTACTCCCCCTCCTGGAACTCATGCACAAAGAACGAAAAACGGCCGAACGCAGCTCGGAGAAAAAAGGGGAGACGGCGTGCAGCCGACTCCCCTTGGAAGATCCTTACGGGACAGCGTTACCCAAAAATCCATTCAGGCTGCCGTCGTGACGGAATGGTTACCCGATCAGGCTCAGAACGGCCTGGTTCGACTGGGAAGCCAGCGCAAGCGACTGGATGCCGAGGGTCTGCGAGGTCTGGAGCGCCAGGAGGTTGGCTCCTTCTTCGTTCAGGTCGGCGAGGGTCAGCTTGTCAGCCCCTTCCTCGAGCGTGTTGACGAGGTTGCTCGTGAAGTCCTGACGCAGGGAGACGATGTTGACGTTCTGCGAGAGGGACTTCGCGGTGTTGATCAGCGCATCGTCGAAGGCTTCGAGGCTGGAGACAACGCCCTTCAGATTTTCCTGATAGGCATCGACGTCCACCCACGAGGTCTCGTGGTCTGCGGCTGTGCCGTTGACCTCGGCGGACTTGATACCGATCACGCTCGCGTCGCCGTTCGTCGCTCCGGCGGCATTGAAGCTGATCGCGAAGCTGGCGGAATCCGCGCCGCTCATTTCAGAGGCGCCAGAAATCTCGCCTGCGTCGTTCACCGCAATGTCATCGGCACCCCGGATATTGACACCCTGGATGTTCAGCGTCGATTCGTCGAAATTCTCGTTGAACTGCACCGTCAGGGTTTCATTGCCACCACCCGTGGCGTTGGCCTGGTTCGATTGCAGGAGGTTGACGCCCTTGTAGGAGGCATCCTTCGAGAAGTCGGCGAGTTGCTTGACGAGTTCGTTGAACTGTTTGCCGAGAGTTGCCCGGGTATCACTGTCGGACGAGGCGAGGGCTTCGTCGACAACACCCTTCATTGCCGAGACGAGTCCGCGCATCGAAGTGATGGCGTTGTCGGCGGCTTGCAGCGTGCTGATCGCCTGGCCCATGCCGTCGAGACGAGCGCTCAACTTGTCAGCGCGGTCGGTCAAGTTGGCCGCAGCAAAAAAGTTGGTCGGATTGTCGATCGCGGAGCTAACCTTCTTGCCCGTCGCGAGACGCGTCTGGGTCGATTCAAGGCTGCTGGCGGTTTTTTGAAGGGAGGAGAGGCTGGCCCTCATTCCCGCGGAGATGGCGATATCTGCCATGATGTTCTACCTTTCTGGTTGATGAATGATAACTGGGACCGAACAATTCTTGTTGGTCGTCGCTATACATCGGTTTTGGGCCATTTTCTTCAGTAGAACTTCTTCGTTGATGGTTTTTTTACGAAAAGCGGCCGAGAGCCTGTGCGCAGCCCTCTATGGGCAAAGGGCGCACGGCGAACCGCCAGAACCCAGGACTCCGGACTTGGAACCCCAAAATCAAAAACCCGGCAGCCCCCGCGCGCGCTGGGCACGCGGGGACCGGATTTTTCCGCAAAAGCGTTAAAGGGTTATCCGATCAACTGGAGGACTGCCTGCTGAGATTGCGAGGCGAGGGCCAGAGACTGGATGCCCAACGTTTGCGATGTCTGTAGAGCCAACAGGTTTGCGCCTTCTTCGTTGAGGTCGGCGAGCAGCATCTTATCGGCGCCTTCTTCCAACGTATTGATCATGTTGGAGGTGAAATCCTGTCGCAGGGAAACGATGTTCACATTCTGCGAGAGAGATTTCGCCGTATTGATCAAAGCGTTGTCGAAGGCTTCGAGGTCGGAGACGACCTGCTTCAGGTTTGCCTGATAGGTGGTGTCGTCCGTCCAGGCGATCGCATGGGAGCCGGCACCGGTGCCATCAAGGCCGTTTGCAGGTGCCTCGGTGCTTTCGGTGACGTCAGCGGAACGAATTCCGATGGCGCTTTCCTCGTCTTCGCCAATGGCGTTGAACGAGACTGCCCAGCCATTGCCCGACGCTCCGCTCATGCGGCTGGCGTCTGCGATTTCGCCGTCGTCGTTGAGCCCGATATCGATCGCGCCCTGGATGTTCACGCCCTGGATATCGAGGGTGGAACCACCGAACGTTTCATTGAACTGAACGGTCAGCGTTTCGGTGCCGCCAGCGGTCGCGTTTGCCTGCCCTGACTTGAGCAGGTTCACGCCCTTGTAGCTGCCATCCTTGGCGAGATCGGAGAGTTGCACGAGAAGTTCATTGAACTGCTTGCCCGAAACAACCCGATCGGAACTGTTCGAAGAAGCGAGCGCTTCATCGACGACCCCTTTCATTGCCGAGATAACACCGCGCATCGAGGTGATGGCGTTGTCTGCTGCCTGCAGCGTGCTGACGGCTTGGCCCATGCCATCGAGGCGGGCGCCGAGCTTATCCGCGCGGTCCGTGAGGTTCGCGGCGGCGAAGAAGTTAGTTGGATTATCAACCGCTGAGTTGACTTTCCGTCCTGTCGCCAGCCTCTCCTGAGTCAGCTCCAGCGTTTGGCTGGTGCGGGTCAGTGAGGTTAGGTTGGCGCGCATTCCTGCGGATAGGGTTATGTCTGACATGATGAATACCTTCTGGTTTTAGTGGATTGTTCGATGAACAAGCCGGTGCTGTTCTAGCACCGGAAATCCTGAAAGTCGGGTATTCATCACTCCCGCAGGTCTGAGGGGGAGTGGAATTTCAAAGAACGAAAGGAGCTCCCCGGGCGTTACCCGAGGAGGGAGAGAACGGACTGACTGCTTTGTGAAGCGATGGCGAGTGACTGCGTGCCGAGCTGTTGGGCGGTCTGCAAGGCGAGCAGATTGGCGCCTTCTTCGTTGAGGTCCGCGAGGGTGAGCTTGTCGGAGCCTTCCTTCAGCACGTTGATCAACTCGAGCGTGAAATCCTGGCGCAGGGCCACGATGTTCACGTTTTGGGAAATTGTTTTGGCGGTGTTCGCGAGAGCTTGGTCAAAGCGCTCGATGTCGTCGGTGAGCTTGCGGAGGTTTTCTCCGTAATGTTCCTCCTCGATCCAGGAGATTTCGTGGGAGATACCATCGGGACCGAGTGAATCCCCGGGATTGGCGTCTGTGATATTTGCCGAACGGATGCCGATCGCGTTCGAACTGTCTTCGCCGTCGAAATTAAAGCTGATGGCCCATTGCTGCAGTCCTGAAGGATGGGGACCGCTCATCGGGCTGGCCGAGGCAATCTCGTAGTCGTTATTGAGTTCCACCGGCTTTTGGGCGCGGATATTCACGCCTTTGATATCGAGCGTGGACTCGTTGTAGCGCTCGTTGAACTGGACGGTGAGGATCTCGTTGTTGCCATTGGACATCGTCGATTCGCCCGAATGCAGCAAATTGACACCTTGATAACCGGAATCCACGGCGAGGTTGACCAACTGGACGAGAAGCTCATTGAACTGGCGCCCGGACGAAACCCGGTCGGTCGAGTTGGGCTGCGACAACGCCTGGTCAATTACGCTCTTCATCGCCCCGACAAGTCCACGCATCGTTGTGAGCGCGTTGTCGGATGCCTGCAGCGTGCTGACCGACTGGCCCATGCCGTCGAGACGCGCTTCGAGCTGGGTGGCGCGATCATCGAGGTTGGCGGCCGCAAAGAAGTTTTTCGGATTGTCGATGGCAGAATTGACTTCCTTGCCCGTCGCGAGGCGTTCCTGCGTGCGGGTCATCAACTTGTTCGTGTTCTGGAGGGAGACGAGATTGGAGCGGATCCCAGAGCTGAGAGTGACTTCTGCCATTTGCTATCCTTGGTTCTTGTTCAGGAGGTTTTCTGTCGGGGGAGACAGACCATGGTATATGCCAGAGTCCATAAGCTCTTGAATATCAAAGTGAAGAAAAACGTTCCCCGCGGCGAATGCCCGTCGACGGGGCTGCCCGGGAAAAATTTTCCCGCCGGGAGGCTGGTCTTCCTCCTGCTGACGGGTAGCTGGTTTTCGGGATGGCGGGCGAACGCCTCTGGGTTCGCGTGCAAGTGGCTCCAGTCCTGCGGTCCACCGCGTCGAACGAGGCTTGCGGAAGTTCTCGAGCCGCATTGGCATGATCCGGGCTTCCCCCGATTTCATCCATGTGCGGCATCGTCGGCATCTTCGAGCTACAGACAGAAAGTTCCCTTCCGTTACCCTCGCTGGCGCCCGCACTGCGTGTCCTCACCCCGCGCGGGCCGGACGGGGAGGGCGAGTGGAGCGGTCATGGGTGCTCCCTCGGGCACCGCCGGTTGTCGATCCTCGATGTGAAAGGGGGGCAACAGCCGTGGCAGGATAGCGATCAGTCTGCGGGTGTCCTCACCTACAATGGCGAGCTCTACAACTATCGGGCCCTGCGCGAGCGTCTCGCCGGACGCGGGTACCGCTTCCGGAGTGATTGCGACACGGAAGTCGTTCATGCCGCCTGGGAGTCGGATGGGGTGCGGGCTCTCGACGACTTTAACGGCATCTTCGCCTTCGCGTGGTTCGATGGTCGTGATCGCCTCTGGCTGGTCCGCGACCAGCTCGGGGCGAAACCCCTTTATTACAGCGTCGTCGAGGGGCGGCTCTTTTTTGCGTCCACCGTCGCCGCGCTTCTGAGTTTCGAGGAAATTCCGCGTGTCCTCGATCGCATCGCGGCCGCCCATTATCTGGCGTCGGCGCGAACGAACCTTGATGATCGTACGTTGCTGGCGGACATTCGCATTCTCCCGCCGGGGCACGTGCTCGAAGTCCGGAGGGGGCAGCGCCCCGAGACAATCCAGCCGCGCGCATACTGGAACCTGCCGCCGCTCCGGGCGGCGGACAAAGTTGAACTCAGTCTCGAAGCGGCCGGGGAGGCGTGTCGCGAGCGGCTGACCGAAGCCGTTCAACGACAGTTGCAAAGCGACGTGCCGGTGGGGGCGTTCCTCAGCGGGGGATTGGATTCTTCCATCCTGCTCGCCCTCTCGAAAGATCTCCGGGGAACCTCGCTGGGGAGTTATGGAGTGGAATTCACCGATGCGGCGCCGAGCGAGCGGGAGGGAGCCTACATGCGAGAAGCGGCGACTGCTCTCGAAACGTCCTTTCATCCGGTGGAGCTCCAACAGAAGGATTTTTCGCCGACATGGGAGGATCTCATCGGGCGCCATGGGCTGCCGCTTTCCACGCCCAACGAAGTTGCCATTTATCACCTCGCGCGCCGTCTGCGTGCCGAGTTTACGGTCGCCCTCGGCGGAGAAGGCGCGGACGAAGTCTTTGCGGGCTATCTGCTGCCGTACGCTTCGGCGTGGGACTATGCCCGCACGCAGGATATCGGCTATTCTTCCGTTCTTCGTCAGCGGATCCGTGATTTTTACGGCATATCCGTGTTTCCGCACATGGCGGCCCACCACCTTTCTCTCAACGTATGGTCTCCTCCCGAGACGATCGTCGGAATTCTCGGGAGTACTCTCGAGGCGGGATGGGATCCGGTGGCGAACTACTACCGGCAGTCACTCAATGCCGTTGCAGAGTGTTCGCCGCTCGATCGCTACCTGCACTTGCACCGGCGGGTAAATCTCGAGGGGCTCCTCCTGCGTCTCGACGCGAACACGATGGCAGCCTCGGTCGAAGGCAGGGTTCCCTTTGCCGACCGCGAGATCGTGGAATGGGCGAACACCTTGCCCGATGCCTTGCGGCTCCACCGCGAGGATTGCACACGGGTGGTCCCGTGGCGCGACCATGTGGCGGCTGACTGGATACAGCGGGGTTGGGTCGAGGGCAAACGCGTGCTGCGGAGTGCTTTCGCCGAGCGCCTTCCCTCCAGCATCGTGCATCGCCCCAAGATGAGTTTCCCCGTGCCGTTTCAGAACGAACTTGCCCTCCGCAGTATGGACGACCGTGCGTGGATTTCCGAAAATCGTGCTCTCGATGGTCTCGTTGATCGGGCTGCCGTTCTCGCCTTCTGGGACAGGACGGAGATACCGGGACAATATTTTCGGCGTTGGCCACTGATCAACCTGCTGCGATGGGCCGATAAATGGAAGGTAACCGCTTCCTGAGCCTATGAGTGCATCCGTCTACAAACCCAAACAGACCCATCAGGGCACGCTGCAGGTCCTGCGTGTCTGGCAGCTGCGGCTGGCGGGGGTCGTCGAGGATCTTCAGGGCGGGCATATTGAAGCAGCCCGGAGTCACCTGCATGAGCTACGGGATCGCCTGCAACCGGAGGCCTATCCTGAATTTGCGGAGAACATCGACTGGCTCTACCGGGCCGCCCTCGCTTTCATCGATCAAGAACAACCAGAGGAAGCCCGGCGCATCGCGAGCGCGCTCCATGCGATGCTGGAGCAGGCCTCCCGGAAACTCGCCAACGAGCGTTCCACCCAACATCCGTTTCCCGATGCCGAAGGATCCAAAGGGTAAATCGATCGGCGTGTTTTGCCAGCCCGGGCAGAACTACTCGCGACTCTACCTGCAGGCCGACAAGACCGCCTACCTGGGGATGTGTTACAAATGCGGCACGCGGTTGCGGGTTCGCGCGGCACCGCAGGGATGGGATACGAGCAGGCTCGTCATTCAATGCCCGGGCGCTTCGCGGCTGTCCCGGTGATCTGAAATTGGTGGCAGAGGCCGGATTTGAACCGGCGACCTAAGGCTTATGAGTCCTCCGCTCTAACCAACTGAGCTACTCTGCCAAAAGGGAAGTGGGTGAATCTGTAACCGCAGCGCGGGGTGTCAAGGGGGAAGGGGGTCTACGCTTGTTCTTCGACCTGCTGGCGCAGCCAGGCGACGAGAGAAGGGACGGCCTCCATGAGAGCATCACGGGTTTCGACGTAAGCGGCGAGATCGGCGCCGTAGGGGTCGGGCACTTCCGCGACATGGTTGCCGCCCATGCGCTCACGGAAGAGAATTACCGGAGGATGATTCCCCTCGTTGAGCTGGAGGGACCGCACGCGCTGGCGATGACTCTCCGTCATGACAAGGACCGCAAGAGCGGAATCAAGGAGCTGTGTGGTCAGCGGTCGGCTGCGGTGGTGGCTCAAATCGAGCCCTACTTTTTGCAGCGCCCGGGCGGAGTTTTCCGAAGCACAGTCGCCACTGTAGGCAGCGACTCCGGCGGAAACGACCTCGAGCTCGTTCAGCGGCGGCGGTTCGGCTGAAAGCGCGTGCGCGAGCAGGCTCGCCGCCATGGGACTGCGGCAGATATTCCCGGTACAGACAACGACGACCTGATTTCGTTTCGGCATTGCAATACTTACCGTGCGGTTTCGTGCAGCGAAGACAACGGGGATTTCGGGAAACGCGGAACCGCCGGGCTCAGGAAGGTTCCCGGACGAGGTGGCTCTCGTAGAATTCGCGGAGGCGCGCGCCGATGGAATTTACATCACACATGCGGAGGACATCGACGGCGAGTTGCTTGAGTTCGCGAAAATCGAGAGAGCGGATGAGGAACTTGATCTCGGCGATCGATCCTGCCGCAACGCTCAATTCATCGGCACCCATCCCGAAAAGAAGCGGTGCGTAGATGGGGTCCCCGGCGAGTTCACCGCAGACGGAAACCGGTTTCTGTTTCCGGTGACCGGCCTGAAAGATAAAGTTGAGTGCGCGCAGGACGGCCGGGTTGTTGGGGTTGTAGAGGTGTGCGATGCGGTCGTTGAGGCGATCGACAGCGAGCATGTATTGAATGAGGTCGTTTGTCCCGACGCTGAAAAAGTCGCAGTGGTCGGCGAGGAGATCGGTGATGACGGCGGCGCTCGGAATCTCGATCATGCATCCGCGGCGGATTGCGGGATCGAAAGGAACCCCTTCGCGTTTCAGTTCGGCGGCACATTCGTCAAAGATCGCGTTGGCTTCGACGACTTCTTCGCAGGAAGCGACCATGGGGTACATGATCTTGATCGTTCCATGAGCGCTGGCGCGCAGGATGGCGCGCAGCTGAACCTTGAAAATGTCCGGGTTTTCGAGGCAGAAGCGAATCGCCCGGAAACCCATGTAAGGGTTGGCTTCCTCGTACCCGTACAGGCTGTTATGCGGGTTCTTGTCACCACCGAGATCGAGCGTCCGGATCGTCACTGAATACGGTGCGACCGTTTCCGCGATGTGCCGGTAAGCGCGATATTGGGCCTCCTCATCGGGGAAATTCCGGTGAGCGAGGAAGAGGCTTTCGGTGCGAAAAAGACCGACACCGTGGGCGCCGCTCCCGGTCAGCAGTCCGCTCGGCTCAAGTCCCTCGATATTCATCAGGATGGGGATTTCCTTGCCGTCAAGGGTCCGCGCCGGCTCGTCCTTGACAGCTTCAAAGCGCCGCCGGACGCGTGCCCGTTTTTCCTCGATCTGGCCGTAACGAAAAAGGCTGCTCTGCCCCGGGTTGATGATCACGACGCCTTCGAAACCGTCGACGAGGATGCGGTCGCCGGGTTTTACGTGGCTTGTCAGGTTCTTCAGGCCGATCACGCAAGGGACGCTGGCGGATCGCGCCATGATCACGGAATGGCTTGTGCGGCTTCCAAAATCGGTCGCGATGCCTTTGACCTTCTCGCGGTCGAGGTGTGCCGAATCCGAAGGCGAAAGATCGTCCGCGATGATAATGTTCTCGGCATCGGTGGTATCGAAGACCATCTCTTTGCGCCCCAGCAGATTGGCGAGCAACCGGCGGGCGACATCGCGAATATCGGAAACCCGTTCCTTGATGTAGTCGTCGTCAATCCGTGAAAAAGCGTCGATGTAGCGGTTGGCGACCTGCTGGAAACTGTACTCGATATTCCAGCCGCCTTCGACGACCTCGCGGATTGCTTCCTCGATCAGCGCGCGGTCTTCCAGGACCATCTGGTGGGCGTCAAAGATCGCCGCCTCGCTATCCCCGACCTTCTCCGCCACCTCGGCGCGGATGGCGATGATCTGGCGGCGTGTCTCGAGAAGCCCCTGCTCGAATCGCGCGATCTCGTCCTCCCGTTCTTCCGGAGGGACGGACCGTTTCGGGATCTCGATATCGCGCCGGATGAGGATACACCCGGAAGCCACCGCCACCCCGGGAGAGGCGGCGATACCTTGGAGAACGATTTCTTCCGTGGAGTTGGACAAAAGGGAGAAAGAAGGGGTTTCGGGCGGACGCGGTTAAGAAGAAGACGGAAGTGTCGTAGTCTTTTGGGGGCAAGGAAATTACATAATTCGCACGGAGGCGAGGAAGGCGGATTCGCCCCAGGCGCTCCGGATCGTGCTGCAGAGGGGAGCGGTGAGATCAGGATTCCTGTAGAGGGCAAAACAGGCGCTGCCGCTCCCCGTCATTTCAGCGGACACACCGGGGAAGGCGTTGAGTTCATCGAGGAGGACCGGAAGGGTTGGGTAACGCGGATCAATGACCGTGCGAAAGGCGTTGAAAGGCAGCTCTTCGAGAGGATGCGCGGCGACTTCCACGGCAGCAAGGACGCGTTCCTCTTCGTCGGCATCCTGGTATTGTCCGCTGGCGGCGAGGGCTTCGTAGGCCCAGGTGGTCGCGATGCCGATCCATGGCTTGAAGACGAGCACCTGGTGTTCCTGCAGGGCCGCCCCGATTCCTGGCGCGGGCGTCAGTTCGTCGCCAATGCCACGCATGATGGCGGTCTCCGGATGAAGAAAGAAGGGGACGTCGGCACCGATTCCGCGGGCGAGCCGTTGCAGGTCGGCGGAAGCCAGCGGGTACCCGCACATCGCCTGAAGCGCGGTGAGGGTACCCGCCGCGTTGCTGCTGCCACCGCCAAGACCGGCGGCAACGGGAATCTCCTTATGAAGGTGGAGGTGAAGCCGCCCGTCGAGCGGGTGTTCAGCACAGAACGCGTGGGCAGCTTGCAGAACAAGATTCGTCGCGGTGTCACTTGCGAGGGTTTCATCCCCGCTCACGGTGAGGGCCGGGGACCCTCGTTTTGGCTCCCACTCGATCGTGAGCCGATCGAACAGAGTGATGGGAGCCACTGCCGAGCGCAGTTCATGAAAACCATCGTTCCGCTGGCCGACGACCGCCAGGCGCACATTAAGCTTGGCAGGACAACGTTGGACAAACCGCGTGAGCTTTGGCAAATGCATAGGATTGCGAGTGCATCGAGATTGCTTCCACTCCTCCGCGCGTCAAAGTGAATCCCTGCATGCAGGTTGAATTGATCCTCCTCGCGGGCGGTTCCGGGCGCCGGATGGCGGGCGTGGTGGCCGACAAGATACTCGCCCCCTTGGCAGGGCAGACCGTTTTTACCCGCAGCCTTTCGGCCTTTTCCGGCATCCCGGCTCTGCGGAGGGCGGTGATTGTATGCCGCGACTCTGAGCAGGAGGAAGCGTTGCGGGCGATCTGCCAGCGCACCGCACCGGATTTGCCCTGCGTGTTTGCGCGCGGCGGGATCGAACGCGCCGACAGTGTGCGCGCCGGCCTCAGACGGCTCTCAGGCGCGAGCGAATTGGTGGCGGTTCATGATGCGGCCCGGCCCTTGATTCTACCGAGCGTGATCGAGCGGGCGATCGAACTGGCTGCGGAGGAGGGCGCGGCGGTCGTTGCCCGCCCGGTGGTCGATACCATCAAGCGACTGCACAGGGAAAAGGATCGGGAACGGGGACGGCTTGAGGATCTGGACCGGGCGGGGCTCTGGGCGATGGAAACCCCCCAGGTATTCCGTCGCGACTGGCTGGTCGCTGGATACACATCGGCAAGCGGGGTGCTGACGGACGATGCGGCCGCAGTGAGCGCAGGGGGACACGGGATACGCATCGTTCCAAATACCGCCCCCAATCCCAAAATCACCACGCCGGATGACCTTGCATGGGCTGAATTCCTCCTGCAGCGTCCGGGTTCATGAGTGGGCATCCCGTTCCTTTCCGCGTAGGTCTTGGATATGACGTGCATCGGTTCGCGGCTGGTCGGCGCCTGATCCTCGGGGGCGTCGAGATTCCCCACACGCAGGGTCTCCTCGGCCACTCTGACGCCGATGTCTTGAGCCATGCCCTTGCCGATGCAGTTCTCGGCGCTGCGGGCCTGCCGGACATCGGCCATTTTTTCCCCGATACGGATGCTACGATCGAGGGCATCGACTCGCAGCTCATTCTTCGCCGAGCCTGCGAAGAGGCGCGAAGGGGCGGCTGGGAAGTGGGCAATGCAGATATCGCGCTGATCGCCGAGGAACCAAAAATCGCCCCACACATCAGCGCCATGCGCGCCCGCTTGGCGGCGTCGATGAGCGTGACGAGGGATGTCATTGGCATCAAGGCGACGACCCACGAAAAGATTGGCGACCTCGGGCGGGCGATGGGCATCGCCGCGCATGCCGTCTGTCTGCTCTACCGGCCGTCGCCTCAGTGATCCCAGGGCATGCGGACCTCTTCACGGGGATGCTCCCAGACCGCGAAGGGCGAAAAAATCTTGTCCGGATTGAGCACTCCGTTCGGATCGAAGGCTGTCTTGATCCGTTCCATCAGCGCGATTTCAGCTGGATCGTGCTGCAGCGGGAGGAACGTGCTCTTGGCGAGACCGATCCCGTGTTCCCCGGTGATGACGCCGCCCATTTCGACCACCGCTTCCATCAGCTGCCGGATGCCCGCTTCGGCCCGGCGGGAGGACTCTGCATCTTCGCGATTGTACATGATGTGAACGTGGAAATTGCCATCGGCGGCATGGCCGAAGGTGGGGCAGGGGAGGCCTGTCTCCTGCCGCAGGCGGTCGATAAACGCGAGGAGGGCTTCCTGGCTTCTGAGCGGAACGACAATGTCCTCGTTCAGCTTCGTGTTCCCGAGCTGGAACATCGCTTTTGAACAACCCCTCCGGATCGTCCAGAGCAGTTCCGCCTCCAGATCGTCGTGGGTCGCCTTGAAAGTGAGCCCTTCTTCGTGCAGGAGGTCCGCCAGGCGTCCGAAGTTCTCCTTCGTTTCCGCAACGTTGCCGTCGATTTCAATGAGGAGGATGGAACCCTCCATGAAAGACGGGAGCCATGGAGGCAGAGCGGGATCGTTCTGGTGCTCGAGGCGAAAACAGCCAACCGTCTCGGCATCAAGGAATTCGAGGATGCTCGGAATGAGACGGGCTTCGAGAATTCGCCGGACGCACGCGAGCGCATGCGATTCACGGGAGAAGGCAACGAGGGCGGTGGAGCGGGCGGGTGGCGCCGGCAGGAGTTTGATGACGGCGCCGGTGATGATCCCGAGAGTGCCTTCAGACCCGATCCAGAGGTCGCGGATGTTGTAGCCGCTGACATGTTTCTTGACGTCGCCACCCCACCGCACGAACTCGCCCGTCGGGAGAAAACCTTCGAGGGCATAGACGTAGTCGCGGGTCACGCCGTACTTGGCTCCGCGCAGTCCCCCCGCATTGCAGGCGAGGGTTCCTCCCATCGTGGCGAATCTCTTCGACCCCGGATCCGGCGGGTAAAACAATCTGTGTTCGCGGGCGGCGGTATCGAGTGCTTCGACGGTGACGCCCGGTTGCGCATAAGCCATCATCGAGACGGGGTCGATGTGGAGCTGTTTCCATGCAGAAAGATCAAGGACCCATCCGCCCGGAAGCGGGCTGGCCGCGCCGGTCGTCGCACTGCCGGCGCCGCGCGCGGTGATCGGCTGACGATATTTGTTGGCGACTTGTAGAACGGTCGCGATGTCGTCCTCATCCGCCGGGAAGATTACCACCGCCGGCATCCGACTGAGCCGAAGGCTGTCCATGGAGGCCCGGTAGCGGGAGGCATCGTCGAGCCGAAGGCGCTCGGCGGGGAGGAGAGACTGCAATTCGCTGAGGGCGCGGTCCTCGGTCATCTGCTCCAGTGTGCGTGCGCTTCCGGCGGTGTCACCTGAAATCCGGGGAAGTGAGCGGGGGGACGTGGAGGAGGGAATCTGGTTTCGAGGCTATCGTTTTTGACCACCTTCGTTACTGTAGGGCGATGGGAGAGTATGATCCAGACAAGACCTATGACGTGATCATTCTGGGGGGTGGCTTCGCTGGCGTCGCCGCCGGCAAGGTCCTCGGACGCATCGCCCGGAAGCAGCCGGACTTCAAGGTTGGCCTCATCGCATCCGAAAACCACATGGTTTTTCAGCCGCTCCTGCCGGAGGTCGCAGCGGCGGCGATCTCACCACGCCACGTCGTCAATCCGATCCGGCAGCTCTGTCCAGGGGTGGATGTCTTCAAGGGCAAGGTGCGCACGATCGATGTCGGAGAACGTTCCGTTCGCCTCGATCCGGGAGACTTCACGTCGAATATCTCGATTCGGGCGAAGACGCTTGTTATCGGGCTTGGCGCAAAAATAGATCTATCGCGGGTGCCAGGCATGACCGAGCACGCCATGCTGATGCAGAATGTCGGAGACGCGATGAAGCTGCGGGCCGTGATTATCGGCCGCTTCGAGGAGGCGAATCTGCTCCATGACCGTGAGAAAAAGCGCCAGCTCTTGCGGTTCGTCGTCGTCGGGGGCGGCTACAGTGGTGTCGAAACGGCCGGTGAGATCCTCGATCTCATGGTGGACATGCACCGCTGGTACGAAAACGTCGGGCGGGATGATTTCGAGGTCGTCCTCGTGCACAGCGGGGCCTACGTCCTGCCCAGTCTCGGCGAGGGACTTGGGGAATACGCCGCCCGCAAGCTTCAGGAGCGCGGACTCCGTCTGGTTCTTCAACGTCGGGTAAAGGCCGTGACGGCCACGCACGTGACGCTCGACAACGGGGACTATATTTCTGCCGGAACGGTGGTTTCCACCGTGGGCAACGCCCCGCACCCGGTGGTCACCGAGCTTTGTGAAGCCCTCGGGATCGAAACCGAGCGGGGGCGTATTCCCGTCCTCAACACACTCCGGGTTCCCGGCCATGATTGGTTATGGGCGGCCGGGGACTGCGCGATGGTTCCGATGAAAGGTGGTGGCTTTTCTCCACCGACCGCGCAATTTGCTTCCCGCCAGGGCACCCTCCTCGGAAAAAATCTCAGTGCCCTCCACCGTGGGGCGGAGCTGCACCCGTTCCAGTTCACCGGGCTCGGCGAACTCGCCGCGATCGGTCATCGGACAGCCGTGGCCGAGATCAACGGCCTCCGCTTTTCCGGGTTTTTCGCCTGGTGGATGTGGCGGACGATCTACCTTTCAAAACTACCCGGGTTCCAGCGCAAACTCCGCGTCCTTATCGACTGGACGTTCGACCTCTTTTTCCCCCGCGATATCAACCTGCTCAACCCGCAATACTCGAAGCCGCTCAAGGAAATCCACCTTGAGCCCGGCGACATACTCTTCAACGCGGGCGAACCGGCCTTTTCACTCTACTTCGTCCACGAGGGAGCGGTGGAAGTGCGCAAGGTCGACCAGGTCGTCAAGACGGTGAAAGCCGGTGAGTATTTTGGTGAACGGGCGCTCCTCGAGGACCGGATCTGGCGGTTTACGGCGGTTGCGACGCAACCTTCACGCCTCGTCGCGCTCGCCGCCCGTGAGTTCGATGCGATCATCTCCGGCAGTGTCGCCCTCCAGAATCTGTTCCGAAGATCCGCGCAAGCCTATGTGCCGAGTGATGAGTTTGCGGTGATCCGGGAGCAGCTCCGACCGGAAACGCTCGCCTGCCCCGCAAGGGAACTCGCCAACCGGGCAATCGATGCCCTGCGCCCCGATATGACCCTGCGGGAGGCGCTTGATCTTTTCCGCGCCAAACGACACGGGAGTTATCCACTCGTCGATTCCGAGGGCCAGGTTCTCGGCGTCATTCGCCGCGACGCACTCTTCGACCGGCTAAAATCAAAGGGATACTCCAGTGATGCGAGGGTGCGGGAACTGCCCGTGGCGGAACTCCCCGTGATCTCCGCCGGCGCAACCGGCGCCAACCTCGCCGAAGTGATGACTCGCTCCGGCCGCAACAAGGTCCTCGTCGTCGATGACAACAACCGCCTCTTCGGCATCGTTACGATGATGGACCTCCTCGAGAATACGCTGAACCTCGCATCAACGGATGCAGACTGAGCTTTCGGCGTAGGAATCGCCGATGGTCCGGTGGGCCGGACCGAATCCCCACCACTCATCACATGCCAGGCTCTCGGCGGCCGCAGGTGCGGGGTTTCTCGCGGCGCAAACGGCAAATAATTGGCAATTATTCCCGGGCGTCTGCGATGAAGATTTAATCATCCCACACTCCATTGAGATCCGATCGAGCGCGTCCTCCAGGATTACCTGTGCTCTTGCCGTAAGTCGCTTCAAGCCGCGTCTCTCCAGAAAAGCCCGCATGATGTCTTCCCGGCCGAAACGGGGATGACCTTCTTTGATTCGCCGCAGAGAATCGCAAATTTTGTTTTCGGGAATTCGTTCCACCCTTTTCATCACCACCGTCTCCGCGTGGTTGAGGAGTGATGCGGAGCGCGCGGCACAACCCGACGCCGGTTGTATGTTCGCCGCCCGGCCGGGAGTCGCCGGCGTGCCGGTGCAGACTTTTCGAGGGAAGCTTGCCTGACGGTGCTCGTTCATTCTCTCTCCCTCCCTCTCGCTTCCATCCTCACACATCTCTCTCTCACGTTGTGGAAAAAATCGTTTCTGCCCTCAACGGCCTGATCTGGAGCAACTGGCTGGTCGGGCTCTGCCTCGCTGCCGGCTTCTTCTTTTCGCTGATCCTTCGGTTCCCTCAGGTTCGCCATTTGCCTGGCCTCTGGCGTTATCTTTTCGGCGGGGTGGGATCGAGCAGGCGCGGCGTCAGCTCCTTCCAGGCATTCGCCCTGGCGGTCTCTGGTCGCGTGGGCACGGGTAACATCGCAGGCGTGGCGGCCGCCATTGCGATGGGCGGGCCGGGCGCGGTCTTCTGGATGTGGCTGATCGCCTTCGTCGGAGCCGGATCGGCTTTCACTGAGGCGGCACTGGCCCAGATCTACAAGGAGCAGAGCGGCGGGCAATTTCGCGGGGGCCCGGCCCACTACATCGCCAAGGGGCTGCGCATGCGATGGTATGCCGTGATCTTCGCGGTTTCGACGATCATTGCCGCGGGCATTTGCCTGCCCGGGATTCAGTCGCACAGCATCGCGGCGGCGGTCGAATCGGCCTTTTCCATCCCCGCTTATGTGTCCGGCGTCCTCGTCGCGCTTCTGCTCGGGGTGATCATCGTCGGCGGGGTCAAACGCATCGGACGCGTTGCGCAGTTCATGGTGCCCTTTATGGCGGCCGGCTACATCCTCGTCGCGCTGATCGTGCTGCTGGCCAACCTTCCGGCTATCCCCGGGGTGTTCCGGCTCATCTTTGAAAGCGCATTCGGCTTCGGGTCGGCGGGCGGTGGCATGCTCGGCGCGGCCATCGCCTACGGCGTCCGGCGCGGCATCTATTCAAACGAAGCGGGACAGGGCACCGGTCCGATCGTGGCGGCGGCCGCCGAAGTTCGGCATCCCGCCGAGCAGGGACTGGTTCAGGCATTCTCCGTCTATTTCGACACTTGGTTTGTTTGCACCGCGACCGCCTTGGTGATTCTCATCACTGGCCAGTACAACGTGGTTGATCCCGCTGGCGGTTTTCTCGTGGAGAACATTCCGGGCGTCGAAGCCGGCCCGGTCTTCACCCAGCTTGCGGTCGACACGGTCTTGCCGGGAGTGGGCGCTGCCTTCGTCGCCATCGCGCTCTTCTTCTTCGCCTTTACCTCGCTGATGGCCTATTACTACTACGCCGAGACCAACCTCGACTTCCTGCTGCCCTCCGGCCGCTACAAGCGGCTCGCCGTCCGCGGCCTGCAGCTCGCGTTCCTCGCCATCGTTGTTGCCGGCTCGGTCCGGAGCTCCAGCCTCGCGTGGGGCATGGGCGACATCGGCGTCGGCCTGATGGCATGGCTCAACATCATCGCCATTCTCTTCCTCAGCAAAATCGCCATCCGCTGTCTGCGCGACTTCGAACGCCAACAAAAAGCCGGCGGCCCGATTACCTTTCACGGTCCCGACATCGGCGTCCCCGAATCCCCCGTCTGGAACCGAGACCCCCGCGACTGAGCAAAGCCCACATCCGCATCCTACGCAGCTCCAGCCACCTGGTAGGGCCGTTCACAGATCACGTGTTTCGCCAAATTCCTGCACTTCAAATCCCATCCCGCATAAAAACGCGCCGGAAGTTGGTGCCCGGGGCGGGACTTGAACCCGCACAAGGGTTACCCCTCGCAAGATCCTAAGTCTTGTGTGTCTGCCAATTCCACCACCCGGGCTCAGGATTCGAGCATTGTGATGGGGAGGGGGGCGGCGGTGGCAAGCGCCTTTGTTGGAGGAGGCGAGAGTTTTCCGTTACCAGACGGTACGCGTCATGCCGCCATCGGCGACGAGGGTCGAGCCGGTGACATAACTGGCGGCGGGGGAGAGGAGGAAGGCGGCGGTGCGGCCGAATTCATCGGTCGTCCCGTAGCGGCCGAGAGGAATGGTTTCGGCACGGCGGGCCGCCTGTTCGCGGCGGCTGATACCGGCTGTTTCCGCGGCACTATCATCCAAGGCACGCACCCGGTCGGTGTCATAGATTCCGGGGGCCAGATTGTTGATGCAGATGCCATCGGAAGCGAGGTCCCGGGAGAGGGTCTTGACGAGGCTGACGACGCCGGAGCGCAGGACGTTTGAGAGCAGCAGTCGATCGATCGGTTCCTTGATCGAAGTCGAGGTAATCGTCAGGATGCGGCCGTGGCGCTGTGATCGCATCGTCGGCAGGACGGCGCGGATCAGGCGGACCGCGCTGAGCAGGGTGAGAGTGAACGCTTCTTGCCATGCCTCGTCGTCGAAGTCGTCGAAAGTGCCGGGCGGGGGACCTCCGGCATTGACGACGAGGCCATCGACTCCGCCGAGTTCGGCGATCGAGCGGGAGACCCATTGGGAGACCGATGCGGCCTCACGGGCGTCGAAGGCATGCGCCGCAACGGTGCCCGCGGAGATCATGCGAAGCTCTGCGGCGGCATGATTGAGCGTGGATTCGTCGCGCGCGCCGAGAGCGACGTGGGCGCCTTCTCGCGCCAGGGCTCTCGCGATGCCGAACCCGAGACCTTTGCTCGAAGCGGCGACAAGGAAACGTTGATCAGTAAGCCGCAGATTCATTCTATTACATGAGCTCGGGAGGTCGAATCAGGCAAGCGCGCAGGCGGAAACCTCCGCTTCGGGGGGAATCGACGCCATTTTCGGCGAGGGCCGCAGGCATGCGCGACTACGTGACGGGATCGGGTACGGAAAGATCGGCCGAACGGGCGGTCGCGACGATCGGAATGTGCTTCTGCAGACGACAGATGAGAAGAAACAGGCGGTAACGCCAGCGGACGTTGAAGGGGCAGCTCGTGTCGCCGGCCACGATATTCGTGACGGCATCCGCGATCCTCCAGAGTTCTCCGGGATCGAGAAAAACCTTGAACCCGTCGGCATCATAGAAGGCTTCAACAATGTGACGGAAGGCGGTGGCCCGGCGCCGTAATCTCCTCTCGTAACGAATGCGTTCTCTCTGCGAAAAGGGAGCCCCGGTAGCGGCATGGGCGATGACGAGATTGGCGGCATCGTAGCCGCTGGACTCCGCCATGTAGACGCCGCTCGAAAAGATGGGATCGAGGAAACCGAAGGCGTCTCCGAGGGGCAGGACGCGGGGGCTCGCGATCGGGGATTTGTAGAAGTAGGAATAGTCGGCCGTGACCCGCATCGGATCGAGCGCTTCGGCCTTTTCGAGCACGTCCGCGAGGTAGGGTGCGCTGCGCAGCTTGGACCAATAGACGTCGGCGGGATCCCGCCCTTTCGGGAAACTGCTGACATCGAGAACGAGGCCGACCGAGGTCCGCTTTTCATCGAGCGGTATGATCCAGACCCAACCGTCTTCAAAGCGCACCGCCACGGTGTCACCGCCCTCGTCTCCCGGGGCGATCTTGACCCCGGCAAGGTGTGTATAGATCGCGATTCGTTTGCGAAACCGCTTGAGCGCCTGTTTTTTCGCCCCGGATTGACGCACGCTCAGGCAATCGCGGCCGGTCGCGTCGAGCATCCAACGGACACGAAGCGGGTGCGCCATGCCCTTCCGATAGATGCGCACCTCGTCGGTGCCTTCCTCGAAGCGCTCGACCTGCACGCCATGCTCGACACGGCAACCCCGCTCGCGTGCATGATCGAGGAGGAGGCCGTCGTATTTCGCCCGCTCGACCTGATAGGTGTAGGGATCGACCGGGGCCAACGCGGTGTCGAAGCTGATGCGCTTCACATGCCGGTAGTGTGGATCGCAGAAGCGAGCACCCTTCTTCACAATGAACCCGGCTTGCTCGATCTTCTCGAACACGCCGACGGAGCGCAGCAGTTCGTTCCCGGCCGGAAGCAGCGATTCACCGATGTGAAAGCGGGGAAAATGGTCCTTTTCGAGGACAAGACAGGAAATGCCTGCTTCGGCGAGACGGGCTCCCGCGATGGCGCCTCCCGGGCCGCCTCCGATGATGGCGACGTCAGCGTCCATAGAGGGAATAACTGACTTCCACTTCAACGAGCAGCTCGCGGCGGCAGACCTCCGCTTCGAGGTAGGCGACGCGGTCGCCCGCGGTGAAGACACGGGATTGCAGAAAATGTCGGACCGCTCCGAGGTGCTCGCGGTGCCGGATATAGACAGCCGCGTGTCGTTGCGCCTCCGCCAGGGGAAAGCCGGTGGCGCCGATGCGCTGTGCCATTTCGTCGAGGTTGTTCGCGGTGACGATCAACTGCTGCTCAAGGTCGCCCACACCGATCGTCGTGTGGCCGTGGATGGAAGCGGTACCGGAGATGAACGCCTGACGGCCTGTCACCGTGGCGCGGGCAAAACTCGGTGACCGTGGTCCGTGTTCTTCCGGGTAGTGATAGGCGGGCACCTGGTGCGGATTTTCGAGATGATCGGGTCGTTGCGGGCCGCACAGGAAGACGATCGTGAGCCGGTTGTTCCGGTTCCCGACGGCGGATGCGGCGGGCATGCGGAAGGTGGAAACCGTGCCGTAGTTCGCCTCGAAGGCGCGGGATCGCCCGATACAGAAAGACCGATAATTCTCGAGCTCGGCGGTATCCGCATTGATCGCTGGCACGAAATTCCAGATGCGGTGGAGGTGGCGCCCCTGCGAGGGAAGATCGAGAATCTGCCGGTAGGCGTGAAGCGTTTGTTCTTCGAGGGGAAAGTGCGCCTCTTCGCAGTAAATGCCGACCTCCTGATGCTCGCTTCTGAGCCGTGTGAGGTCTCCTTCTCGCGCCACCTGGGCGCCGGGGAGCGAGAAGTGCCATGCCTCCTCGTTCGCGGCGAGAACCGGTAAGCCGAGCGGGAAAGCCTCCTCCCGCGCTCCCAACCGGAGGGAGAGGGAATCCGGCTGAAGCGAGAGCACGAGGTCCCGGACTTCTGCGGCACCTGGAGCGGCCATGGATCGATTGTGATGGATGACAGGAGACACAGGCGGTTGGTCGCGCGTGGGTTGGGGCGTCCTCAGTTGATCGAAGCAAGAGCGAGGCGTTTCTCAAGATCCTTCCGGAGAATCTCCATCCAACGCAGCGGCACGAAGGGCGTCCCTTCACTATCCTCGGAACGGCTGGTGATCGTGATGCGATCGGGGTCATGGGTGATTTCCAGTTCCCCCGCGATACCGCGGTGATGAAGCCGTGCCACCACCACGCCGGGTTCCTGCCTCCGGATGCTCCAGTTGCGGGCGACAAGGGTGGAGGCCACGATCGTATCGATCTGGTCCCCGGAGACGCCGGAAGGCACCGCCAGGCTTATGCTGGTATCCCCGCTGGCGGCACGTGCGTAGCCCTGCTTGGTGGTAGGCGTATCGCAGCCCCCGAAGGCGAGGAGGAGCATCGCGAGGAGGAGGGGGTGAGCAAGAGGGGTGAGGTTTTTCATCGCGTCGAAACTATGCTTTCACCCCTCGTTTGCGGGAAGCAAATTCGCAGCCCGCCCACTGTTGAGGGCGATGCTTGACGGCAGCGGGTGTTGCAGTCGAGCTTCCCTGTTCTGATGCGCATCCTCCTCGTTGACAACGGTTCCCTCCAGGCTGACTCCTGGATCAATCTCTGTCAGGTGGCAAGCGCGCTGGGAGATCGGCTGGGACAGCCGGTGGCACCGGCATCGGTTCTTCACAGCACGCGGATCGACCCGGCAACGATACCTCCCGGCTGGCCTCGCCCGAACACGTGGGAGCGTGCCATCAAGGCGGCCCTCGCGGAGGGGGAAAGAGACTTTCTGGTGCTTCCGTTCTTTTTCGGACCGACCGGGGCGATCACGGAATACCTGCCGCGGCGAGAAGCTGTCTTGCGCAGTCGATACGGTGCGTTCTCGGTGCGCTACGGTGCGTTTCTCGCGGATCATGCACAATCAACGCCGTCGATTGTCGATATCCTTGCGGATCGGGTGCGGGAAACCGTTACTGCCCGAACGCTGTCCTGTTCGCCGGTCGTGCTCGTTGATCACGGTTCGCCCCGGCGTGAAGTCACCCGGGTTCGGGATTCACTCGCACCGGAACTCGCGGATCGCCTCGGCACTGCCGTCGCCGGCGTGCAGGTGGCCTCGATGGAAAGACGCGAAGGGGCCGCCTACGATTTCAATGAGCCCCTCCTTGAACGTGCCTTGCGCGCGCCCGACCTTCCCGCCGGCGATGTTGTTTTGGCGATGCTTTTTCTGTCCCCTGGGCGGCACGCAGGAGAGGATGGAGATGTCGCCCGGATCTGTTCGGCGGCCGCACGCGAGCGCCCGGGATTGCAGGTCCACCGGACGGAATTGGTCGGTACGCATCCGGCCATCGTAGATGTTCTCGAAGCACGCTATCGCAGCGCGATGACCGGTTGACAGGGTCGAGTCGGCGGCCGCATTCTCCGATCCAATGCGGGCAGAGTTGGAAGCGTTGGCGTATGAACTGAAGCAATGGCGGCGCGAGGGAGTTCGCGCCGTTCCGGTCGCTCCGGATACGCTCCAGCGGTTGCGGGAAGCGGTGGACCAGCGGGTGGCGCAGGCGCCCGCAAACAGAGCGGAGGTCCCTGCTTTGCGCGAAGAGCCGGATCCGGTGGCGGCGGACACGCCGCGCAGGGCAGTTGATGTCCCCGCCGAAGTGGCTTCACCGGAAATCGCGCCGATTCCGAATCCACCCCGTGTGGATCTGCCTGACGGGGATCCTGCCACTCGCCTCGATTGGCTCCGTGAGCGGGTGTTGAGCGATCTCGTTTGCCAGGAGCATGTACGCCCCGGGAAAAAAGTCGTCTTTGGAATCGGGAGTGCGGATGCCCGTATCTTTTTCTGCGGGGAAGCTCCGGGGGCGGAGGAGGAGGA
The DNA here is from genome assembly GCA_964629165.1 of uncultured Puniceicoccaceae bacterium. GTDB lineage: Bacteria > Verrucomicrobiota > Verrucomicrobiia > Opitutales > Oceanipulchritudinaceae > CAWVVV01. The sequence goes on along the minus strand of CAZVQJ010000019.1, from coordinate 1,074 downwards.
GCGGGGAGAGCCCTTTGTCGGGCCTGCCGGGCAGCTCCTGACGAAGATCATCGAAGCGATGGGCCTGCGCCGTCCGCAGGTTTACATTGGCAACATTATGAATTGGCGTCCGGAGATGCCGACCGCGTTTGGAAACCGTCCCCCAACGCAGCAGGAAATGGCTTACTGCCTGCCGTTTCTGCGGGCGCAGGTGGCAGTGGTGCAGCCGGAAGTGATCGTGGCTCTGGGGAAAACCGCGGTCGATGGATTGCTCGGGCCGGACAAGCAGAGGCGGATGGGGCAGATCCGGGGTCGCTGGATGGAATTCGAGGGAATTCCGCTCATCCCGACGTTTCACCCCAGTTATCTCCTGCGGAACAATTCCAACCGGACAAAGCGACAGGTATGGGAGGATATGATCGCCGTAATGGAACGCCTCGAGATGCCCATCAGTTCCCGCCAGCGCGGCTACTTCTTGTAGGAGAGGGGCGGCCCCGACGTCGCCGGCTGACGGTTGCCGACGGGAGTGGCGTTCAGGACCGGTTCTCCGTCTGTTCAAGATAGGGTTTCGAGAGTTTCTCGATCTTCGTCGCGAGGGTGAAATCCTTCTCGGTTACCATGTCGCCGGCATCGTGGGTGCAGAGCGCGAACCGTACCCGGTTGTAGAGGTTTCTCACCTCGGGATGATGATTCAGCTCCTCAACCTCGAAGGCAACCCGCTGAATGAGCGCCATCGCATCGCGAAAGGACGCGAACTTGAAGGTCTTGGTCAGTTGATTATCCTCCACCTGCCATCCCGGCAGTGCACTCAACGCGGTCGTCAGCTCCGATTCACTCAAGAGGCTCATACCCTCGAATCTACGCCATGTTCGGCGTGCGGTCAATCGGCATCACCGCGGCCGCGAGGCCGGTGGGACGACCCACTCGCGCTGGTTGCCGATACGCGGTCTCGGGATCAGAAGACGTAGCTGAAATAGCGGCCGTCTGGCATCACCACGCCGATCTCGGTGGTGTCCGCGGTAACGGTGATCTGGTCGTATGATTCGCCCGCGATGGATTCGATTTCGGCGAGATCCCCGGCCCCTTGCAGCTCAC
>CAZVQJ010000018.1:0-25287 GCA_964629165.1 uncultured Puniceicoccaceae bacterium | reverse complement strand
CGCCTCCCGGCAGTCTCTGCCGACGATCTTCATCGCCGGGGATTCGACCGCGGCGCCCGGAAGCGGTGAGAACCAGCGCGGCTGGGGAGTGCCTTTTGCGGACTACTTTGATCCGGAAAAGGTCAACATCGCCAATCGGGCACGCGGGGGCCGGAGTAGCCGGACCTTCATTACAGAAGGCCATTGGGACGCGCTCCTTGCGGAGGTAAAGGAGGACGACATCGTCCTTATCCAGTTCGGCCACAATGACGGTGGCGCCATCAATCGGGAGCCCCCCGGCTCGGATCGCCCCCTGCGCGCCCGCGGCTCGCTTCCCGGATTGGGCGAGGAAACCGAGGCGATTGAAAACGCGGTGACGGGAAAACATGAAGTCGTCCACACGTTTGGCTGGTACATGCGCAAGATGATCGAGGAAGCCCGCGAAAAGGGCGCGCATCCAATCGTGCTTTCCCCCACGATTCGCAATATCTGGGAGGAAGGCCGGGTGGAACGAGGCCCTGGTCTGTTCACGGAGTGGTCTTATGAGGTTGCCGACACGGCCAACGTGCCGTTCGTCGATGTCGCGAACCTCGCGGCCGACCGAATCGAACCTCGCGGCCCCGACGCGATGGCACCGCTCTATCCGCAGGATCATACTCACACCAACGCGGAAGGCGCCGATATGCACGCGGCGGTGGTCGTTGCCGGACTGAAAGGGCTACGGCCAAGTCCGCTCGAAGGCTGGCTCTCTGCGAAAGGATCCGAAATCGCAGCCGATCCACTGACCTGGTTGAACCTGCCACGACCGGCCGATCCTCGACTGCCGACCGTCTTTTTCATCGGGGATTCCACCGTCCGCAACGGTCGGGGCGATGGTGCCAACGGAGAATGGGGCTGGGCCGATTTCGTCGATAGCCATTTCGACACCGCACGCATCAACACCGTAAACCGCGCAGTCGGTGGCCTGAGCAGCCGCACATTCCTCACGTCAGGATTTTGGAAACACGTCGAAAAAATGCTTCGGCCGGGCGATTTTGTCGTCATGCAGTTTGGCCACAACGACAGCGGAGCGCTCAATGATGCTCACCGCGCCCGTGGCACAATCCGGGGCATCGGAGAAGAATCCGAAACGATCACGAACCTGCTGACGGGCGAAGAGGAAGCGGTGCACACCTACGGGTGGTATCTGCGCCAATACGTCCGCCTTGCGCGGGAGCGGGGTGCCATTCCCCTCATCTGTTCATCGGTCCCGCGGAAGCGCTGGGAAAACGACCGCATCGTGCGCAGCGAAGAGAGCTATCCCCAGTGGGCCGAAGCCGTCGCCGAAGCCGAGGAAGTCGCCTTTATCGATCTCTACGAGAGGATCGCCCGACGATACGACGCACTGGGGAAGGATACCGTGAACGACTTTTTTGCCGATGCGCACACGCACACCAGCGAGGCCGGTGCCCGTTTGAATGCGGAGATATTTGCCGAAGGATTGCGGGCCGTGCCGGAGCATCCCCTGGCCGACTTCTTGCAGGAATAGGCAGGACTGGCGCCAGCGGCATCCCGTTCACTGCGGATACTCGCAATGAACAACGATCTCTTCTCCGCACCGACAGGTGATATGCAAGCGGCGAATCCGACCGTTCACCATGACCGTCTCCACCTCGGGGGCATGTGTGTGCCCCGCTTCCGCAGCGGACGACTTTGAACGCACTTCGGCATGCAGACCGGGCAGTCCACCGCTCTTCGGGAGAGCCTGGGAGAGCCGCGGGCGGTTGCCTCCGGTGGTACTGATCTGAGGCCGTGAGGCTAAGAATTCTTCCATGACAGTGAAATAAACCGAGTGCGTGAATCCCCCCGACTCACTTCGTTGGGAGGTGAAGGCTGAGTTCGATCCGGTCGTTGTCGGCGTCAGCGGGATCCAGATCATCCAGCGGACTGCCGTCCCCATATGCGGACACCGACCGGAAGCGACTGGCGGGAATGGCGTAATAATGGAGAGCGGACTGGGTCGCGTGGGCACGCTGCTGCGTCAGCCCAAACGCGAACAGAGGATCGGCCGAGACATTCTCCGAGCGGGCACTGTGGGCATCGATGCGGACCTGCAGTTGATAGCTCTCGATGAGCCATGCGAGGTTCTGCATGAGCAGACGGCCCCATTCGGTGAACACCGCTGTATCCGGCTCAAAAAGCGGATGTTCACTGAGATCAAAAACCACGATGCGAAGGCCGTCATCGGTCACATGAATCGTCAGCGGCTGTGAATCCGGATCATCCTCGACATTGAGCATCCTGTAGAATTCGCGGGCGATCTCGTGCAGGAGCCCCATCTCGATGACACTCGTCGTGATATACTCGTCATGAGTATCCTGAGACACCGATTCACCGTCGAGGACACCCGCCGAGCGATCGAGAGGTGAGTTGAAGGGGCTCTGGAAATACCGCGACGTCGCCTCGAGAATCTCGGTGTCCTGCGAGAGAATCCATAGCACCATGAACAGCGCCATCATCGCGGTTGTGAAATCCGCGTAGGCCACTTTCCATGCACCGCCTCCTCCTCTAGCCGCCATTTTCTTATTGGTTCAGACTTTTGAGGCTGTCTTCGAGTTCGTCGGGGTCCATTTGCAGGCTCTCGGGGAGCGCCCGCCGCGCAATTTCAATCGCCATGACGGGCGAGAGTCCCCGGGTGAATCCAACAACGGCTTCACCCAGCGCCTTGAAAAAGCTGTGCTGCGTCGCGTACCGAAACTCGAGCGCCTTGGCGATCGGGTTCACAAAACCGTAGGCCGCAAAAATCCCGAGAAAGGTCCCGGTCAGTGCCGCCGCCACCTTCTGCCCCACCGCGTCGGGACCATCGGCGATCGAACTCATCGTATTGATGATGCCCAGCACCGCCGCGACAATCCCGATGCCGGGAAGCGAGTCGCCGATCAGGAGAAGCACCCCGGTGGTCTCATGAGACTCCTCTTCGATCCCCTTCAGCTCCGCCGCAATGATCCCGGACAACTGCTCCGGTTTGATCTTCCCGTCGATCACCGGCCGCATCGAGTTGCAGAGCAGACCGATGCGTTTCGGGTCCGAGGTAAAAGTCGGATACCGGCCAAAAATCGGGCTGCTCCCGGGGTCGCTGAAATGTTCGTCGAGGGCGAGGAGTCCGTTTCGCCTCCCGAGCATGAAGAGCTCGTAGAGCAGCTTGAACATTTCATCCACCTCCGTGCTGCTGATGGCCCCTCCCTTCAGCGTACCGAGGAGGTCGGACATCAACTTCTTCATGATGCCGAGGGGCGTCGAGATGACAAAGATCCCGACCGCGATGCCTCCGATGACGATGAACTCAGAGACATGGAGGAGCAGCAGAGGATTGCCTCCAGCGACCATGAACCCCACCAACATCGAGGCGAGGACGAGAACCCCTCCGATAATGATCAGCATCGCCGAAGCCTACTTCTTGCGCATCGATTCACGATGCTCGACCATTTCGCGGAGCATCATCACGGCGCGGGCGTGCAGCTGGCAGATCCGGCTCTCCGAAAGGTTCATGATCTCGGCGATCTCGGCCAAGCGCATGTTCTCGTGATAATAAAGGGCGAGTACCTGCCGGATGTTCTGCGGCAAGCGTTCGATGGATTCGCGAAGGACAACGATGCGTTCCCGTTCCTCGACCCGTTCGCGCGCGTTGAGCGTGGTCACATCGGAAAGTTGGTGGTGCCGCGTGGTGCCGCCATCACCTGCGTCGGCGTCAATCACTTGATCGAGGTGCAGGATGCTGATGGGGCGCACCGACTCCTCCAGAATCTTGAGTTCGCGCACCGGCATCTCCATGGCCTCGGCCAGTTCTTCCGATTCCACGACACGTCCGAGTTCCTGTTCCAGTTCCTGCCGCTTCACGTTCAGTTCCCTCGCCTTGTGGCGCAGGCGCCGGGGCATCCAGTCGAGGCTGCGCAGCTCATCGAGGATGGCACCGCGGATCCGCAGGGCGGCGTAGGCACCAAACGTGTTTTCCTTCTGCGGATTGTAACGATGCAGGGCCTTCATCAAGCCGACGAGTCCGATGCTGTAGATGTCCTCGGACTCAACGTGCGGGGGGATGAAGATCCGCATTTTCGCAACGATCGACTTTACCAGCGGAAGATAGCGCTGAGCAACTTCACCAAGGGTTTCTTCGCGTTGGCCTTTGGCAGTGTAGCGACCAGTGGAGGACGGTGTGGCTTTAGGAGGCATGAGTGTGACGATTCGGTGATAGGTTGAGTCGGAAAATCAGGGGCGTTCAGGGACGAATCGTTTCTTCGTCTTCATGGGCCGTTCTGGCGGCGGAGATTTCGTTTTCGACGCGGAAGTTGGCGTTCACGTAATGGCTCGCGAGACGGCCCATCCACCCGCCCACAAGACAGGCAAGACACCCGCTGAAAACGGCGTCGGCGGCACTGCCGCTGACAACGAGGCGGGCGAAGAAAGCGATGACGAAAGCGATGAACCCGGCCCAGAGCATGCAGAGGCGCTCGGGGAGAAGAAATGTGTTGGGTGATGATTTCATCGGGGGTTCAGACCTTCGTGTTCAGGTGCGCAGGAAAGGTTTGCGCGAGTAACGCAGCATGGAAGTCGTCTCGGCGACCCCCGGTGACACTGGCACTTTCGGAGACAAACAGGGGGGCCATCCCGCAGGAGAGGAGGAAGTCCCAGAGCCGGGCAGGCTGCACCGCTTCATCCGCATGGGTGAGAACAAGGTGCGTCGGACGGACGGCTTCGACCGTTCGGCGGAGATGAAGAAGATGTTGGGAATCAAACGCGGCATGGGCGGTGAGCACACGGGTATCCACCCCTAAATCGTCCAGACGCGCCCCAACTTCACGCCAAGTGTTAAAATCCCGTGAGGATATTCCCGGCACATCCCAGAAGACCCGCTCTGATGGCGTAAGGGCAGCCCGCGTCTCACTTACGAGTGAAACCTGGAGCAACTCGCAAAACGCGCGCAATTCGTCGGTCGAGTTCGGCTGATCGGTGTCGAGACAGGCCACCACCGGTTGCTCGTTGCGCAGGAAAACGGAGGCCGTCAGCTCCTTGCAGAGGGCGGTCGTGGTGCCGCTGCCCGGAGTGCCGAGGAAGGCGACCTGTGAGCTGAGCGGCATCGACGGGAGCTGATTGTATCGTTGCCAGAGGAATTCTATGAAGCGGTCGAGCTTTCCGGCCCAACCGTCGCGAGCGAGTTCCTCCGGGCGCACCGTGGAGGCAAACTGCCCCAAGAGCTCCGGACTGAAACCGAGGCGGCGCAGGATCGAACGCAGGTCCCGACCACCACGGATGAGCGGTGCTTCCAATTCACGCTCGAGTGCGTGATCGACAACCGGTTCCGGCGGTGGTTCCGGACGGACGGGTTCGGACCGGTAGCCATGGACCGGTTTCTTTGCGCCGCCGCCAGAGGTCGATTCGGCCCGCTCTTCCGGGATCACCGCGACGACTTCCAGCTTCGGGCTCCGCAAGAGACGCGACAGTCCCTGCCCACCGACCTGCTCCACCGCAACGACCCGCGCTCGCGGCCCCATCCGCTCGTGAATGATCTGCACCGCTTCCTCCGCCGAACGCGCATGGAACCGGTATTTTTTCCCGGGAACGAGAGCGGAGCGAGTGGAAGTTTCAACAGCGGTCATACGGGTGAGTTCGGTGATGGCCGACTCAAAGCAGCGGCCATACCACCCGCTCAATCGATTCCGCAACTGACTATAAATCAAACATTAAGGAATCCCACGAAGAATTCGCCCCTCCCCTGGAGGCACCTTGGCGATGCTCATCGGCAAACATTTCCGCCCTCGCAAGGAAGCGATGATCGGTTCCTCGTTTCTCCCGGGACGATGAACCGCAGGCGCCTTCCCTCATCGCCTGATCTCGTCCTGGTATTTGCGGTAGAGGCCGCGAAACTGATGATAGCTCAGCTGTAGCAGCTTGGCCGCTTCACCCTGATGAAAATGCGCCTCCGCAAGCGCCGATTGCAGGCTCTTCAGCTCGAGCGCCCGCACCGCTGCGTTCAGGTCGAACGGCAGGGAGGGATGCGCCGGTCCCGGGATCACCGTTTCCGCCGCGATCGGTCCGTTGCCCGGCCTCCTCTCTCCGTGGCGGACCGGTTCTCCCGCCGTGGGCAGCTCTTCAAGTTCCCGGCTGTAGGGCGAGACGAAGGGATCAAAAATGATCTCCGAGACATCGATCCGGGTCCCGGGACTGCGATAGACGGAGCGCTCGATGACATTCTTCAGCTCCCGGATATTGCCCGGCCACCCATAGGCCTCCAGCCTGTCGGTCGCTTCCTCGGAGAATTCCGGGGCATCCCGCCGCCCCATCTCCATCGCCATTCGGGTGCCGAAATGGCGGGCCAGCAGCATGATATCCTCCGTCCGTTCTCGCAGGGGCGGAAGAAAGAGGACTTCGAAGCTTAAACGATCGAGCAAATCCCGTTTGAACTGTCCCTTGCCCGCGAGGGTCGGCAGGTCCGCATTCGTCGCGCCAAGGAGCCTGACATCGACCTGGACCGGTTGGCTGCCCCCCACCCGCTCGAATTCCCGGTATTCGACCACCCGGAGAATCTTTTCCTGCACTTCAATCGGAATCAGTCCAATTTCATCGAGGAACAAGGTGCCGGACTCCGCCGCCTCAAAGCGGCCCGCACGTCGTCGCGCGGCCCCGGTGAAAGCGCCCGCCTCATGCCCGAACAGCTCGCTCTCGACAACCGTCGGACTGAGAGCGGCACAATTCAGCGCGACGAGCGGACCCTGCCAGCGGCTGGAAAGAAAATGCAGGCGATTGACCGCCAGTTCCTTTCCCGTCCCGCGTTCCCCCACGATGAGCACCGGCCGATCGACTTTCGCTGCCCTCGACAGGCGCTCCTGGAAGTCAATAAACGCTTCCGACTCTCCCAGTGCCTCGGGAACGCGTGCATGGGTCGAACTGCGGCTGTCGAGAAAACGGGAAGATGTCGTCATGGTAGATTTGACCAAGGTTTGGTCGATGTTGCCTACCGGGCGGAGGTGTCTGGATCAAGGAAGAAAAAATTTCCTCGAAAACGCCTGCCATGGAAGGAGTTAAGAAAGATCTCCGAAAATCTGGCATCACCGCTGCAAAAGACCTCACCGGTTGCACCCACCCACAACGGGATGGAGCCAACATCACCACCAGCCATCACTTCATACCATGGGAATTTTCTCCAGATTTCGCGACATTGTCAGCGCCAACCTCAACGCCATGCTCGAACGGGCCGAAGATCCCGAAAAGCTGATCAAGCTCATGATCCAGGAAATGGAGGACACCCTCGTCGAGCTGAAAGCCTCCTGTGCGGGTACGATGGCGGGCAAGGCGCGTGTCAGCCGTTCCCTCTCCTCGAGCCGGGAGCGCGCCGAGGGATGGGAAAAGAAGGCACAGCTCGCCCTGAGCAAAGGACGCGAGGATCTTGCCCGGGAAGCCCTTTCCGAACGCCGCACCCTTCTCGTTGAAATCGAGAACCGCGAAAAAGAGATCAAGCACTTCGACGAACTGATCGAGCAATACCAGTCAGATATCCGTCAACTCGAGGACAAGCTGACCGCCGCACGCAACAAACATCGCATTCTCGTTCAACGGCACATCCACGCATCCAGCCGCAAGGTGGCGCAGAACCGGATCCGCAAGGCCGATACCTCCGACGCTTTTGTGCGCTTCGATCAGTTCGAAAGCCGGATCGATCGGATGGAGGCCGACGCCGACCTCATCAACTATGGCCGCAAGGCGACAATCGATGACCAGTTCGATGTCCTCGCCCGCGATGAAGAGATCGAAAACGAACTGGCCCGCCTGAAGGAAAAGGTACAGGGTACTCCCGCTCGCAACGACTGATTCGCAGAGAACCCCGGAACCCATTCCTCACCTTGAACTGATCCGCCCACTATGCCCGATCTCCTCCCCATCACGGTCGTCTTCATCGTCGTCGGCCTCCCCATCATCTGTGGCACCATCGTCACGATCGCCAAGATCATCCGCGGCGACGGTCGGAGTGGTCCCGCCTCCCACCCCCGACGCGGCGCGACGGATGATGACGCCCAGTTGATGCAGGAGATTCACAGCGGCCTCGGGCGCCTCGAATCCCGCCTCGAAGCCCTCGAAACCATTGTTCTGGAATCCGAACGTAAGAAGAAAGCTGCCACCCATGACTAGTCGCCCATTTTCATCCCATCGCACGCTCTACCGATCACGCTCCGGCATGATCTTCGGCGTCTGCAAAGGACTCGCCAACTATTCCGATATCTCCGCCTTCTGGATCCGCCTCGCCGCGATCGTGGCACTCTTCCTGACCGGCCTGTGGCCGATCGTGATCATCTATATCATGGCCGCCATCTTCATGAAACCGGCGCCACTCATTGCCCCCCAGAATGTGGATGACTGGGAGTTCTACAACAGCTATACAACCGACCGCCGCATTGCCCTGACCAGTCTAAAGAAGAAATTTGACGGCATCGAACGCCGCACCCGGCGCCTCGAAGGCATTGTAACTTCACCGGAATACGACTGGGATCGCAGGCTCGACAGTTGATCGGCAGAAAACCTTCCCTGAAAAAGGACCGGCAGCCCATCGCCTGCCGGTCCTTCTTGTATCCGCCCAGCGAAATTCCGGTCCCCCCGCAAAGTCCGCAGGCGGGCGGATCCGTCGCCGCACACCAGTTCCCGGCCCCGTCCATGACGCAAAACGGGCTTGTCCACAAACAAACGCTATGGTCTTGTGCGCCGGCGCCATGAAGACCGAACAGCACCCCTTTTTCAAGAAGGTCTCCTCCGAGCAACTCCAGGGTTTACTCACGAAGAGCCAGATTCGCAGCTTCCCGGACGAAGCAATCATCTTCGAGGAAGGCAGTGAAGCCGATACCCTCTTTCTCGTCCTTTCCGGGAGGGTCAGCTTTCGGAAACGCCTCCCCTCGGATCATCTTCTGACCGTAAGCCTGAGTGAGGCCGGTGATCACTTCGGCGAGATCGGACTGCTCACCGGGGGGACGCGTTCGCTCCTCGCGCAGGCCCATGGGCAGACCGAACTGCTGGCGATTCCCCGCCGGGCCATCCTCAGCTATCTCAAGGACATGCCGGGACCGGTTGAGTCTCTTCTTGCGAGCGTCATCCGCCACCTGCACGAGACCACCCGCCACTATGTGGAGGACATGGTCCATCAGGAAAAGATGGCGATCGTCGGGAACATGATGAACTCGATCATTCACGACTTCAACAATCCCTTCTGCCTCATCAGCATGAGTGCGCAGCTCCTGCGGCAACGTCATCCCGACGAACAGACGGTCCGCCTCTGCCAGAACATCGAGGGCCAGGTGAACCGCATGATTGAGATGGCGTCGGACCTGACCGACTTTGCCCGCGGCAAATACCACCTCAATCTCATGGCGGTTGATCTGCGGGCAATCATGGAGGAGTTCCGGAGTCTGAATTTCCCCTTCTTCGACAACGAAAATATCGAGATTACGATCGATATCCCCGGCGTCCGGATTCTCGCCGAGCGCTCAAAGCTCATGCGGGTGCTGCAGAACCTTGTGGGCAATGCGATTGACGCGATTGGCGAGAAACCCGGGGGCCGGGTCACGATCACAGCCCAGCCGGAAGCGGGCGGAAAAATGCTCGTCTTGAAGATTGCCGACAACGGGCAGGGCATTCCCGAGCCGATCCGGGCGCGTTTCTTCGAACCCTTTGTCACGCACGGAAAGTCCGGAGGGACGGGCCTCGGCACCGCGATCGCTAAATCCATCGTGGAGGCCCACGGCGGCGAGATCCGCTTCGAGACCGCCGCCAACGAGGGCACGATTTTCTACATTTCCCTGCCCTTGGCAGAGAGCTGAGCGGTCTGGTATCTCTTCTCCATGGCCTCGATCCGTCAATTTTGGTTGATGAAGAGCGAACCTGACGTGTTTTCCCTCGATCATCTGCAGGATTCACCCGACCGATCCACACTCTGGGATGGCGTGCGCAACTACCAAGCGCGCAATTTCATGCGCGACTCGATGCGGGCGGGCGACGGGGTCCTGTTCTACCATTCGAACTGTGCCACTCCCGGCGTCGTCGGCCTCGCCCGGATCACGAGCGAAGAGGCTGAACCGGATCCGTCTCAGTTTGATCCACAATCCAAATACTTCGATCCGAAGTCAGATCCCGACAACCCCCGCTGGCTCGCCGCTCGGGTCTCTTACGTGGCCCATTTCAAGGAGATTGTCTCCCTCGCTGCGATCAAGGCCGATCCCGTGCTTTCCGCGATGAAGGTCGCCCAACGGGGCATGCGCCTCTCGGTGCAGCCGGTCGAAGAAGAACACTTTTTCCTCGTTTGCCGGAACGGGGGTCTCCGCGAAGCGGGGAAGCGGCTCGACCAGGTAGCCACAGACTGAGCGGAACCGGTGGGCGTGCTGCCGGGGTTTATTGCGCGCTCCAGCAATCGGCGAATCGACGGGCCAGCTCCACATGCATGCGCATGCCGTCTGCGAGGACGGCATCATTGAAATCGAAGGAGGGATGATGCCAGAACGGCACTTCTGGCACGGCTGCCGGTCGTGACGCAAGAAACCAGAAGGTTCCCGGGACCTGTCGCTGATAATACGAAAAGTCCTCCGCGCCCATCACGGGCTCGACCTCGACCAGATCCTCTTTCCGTCCGATCGCCTCGATGACCTGTCGAAAAACGGCATTCGTTCGCCGGTCGTTCCGCGTCACCGGATATCCGGGAGTGAAATCGACCACCGCGGATCCACCGAGTCCTGCCGCCAATGCCCTCACCTGTGTCTTCAGGCGCGCACAGGTTTCCGCCATGATGCCGTCGTCGAGCGCCCGGATGGTCCCCCGCAGAACCGCCGTTTCCGGAATGACGTTGTACGAGCTTCCGGCGTGGAACTGCGTGAACGTGATGACGGCGGACTTTATCGGATCGGTCCGCCGACTGACGAGGCTCTGCGCCGTCGTAACGAGTTCGCTGCCCACGTAAACCGGGTCGATCGTCTGATGGGGAGCTGCCGCATGCCCCCCTCGCCCTCGCACCGTGATCTCAAAGGTGGTTGTGCCCGCCATTGCCGCGCCCGGACAGAGACAGAACTGGCCAGCCCGCGTCTGCCGCGAGGGCAGATTGTGAAGGCCAAAAACCGCCGCAAAATCAGGATCCCGCAACGCGCCGTCCTCCACCATCCGATTCCCACCGCCCCCGAATTCCTCCGCCGGCTGGAAAATCAGACGCACCGGCCCGCGCAGTTCATCGGCGAGCCGGGCGAGGATCATGCCCGCTCCCACCAACATGGCGGTGTGCCCGTCGTGACCGCAGGCATGCATCACTCCCGGTGCCTGCGAACGGTGGGGAAGATCGCTCGCCTCCTCGATCGGCAGGGCATCCATATCCGCCCGCAGCGCCACCCCCGGACCTTCCTTGTCGCTCCCGAAGGTAACCAGAACCCCCGTCTCGGCCACGCCCGTCCGCACCGTCACCCCGGGCAAACCAGAAAGTATCTCAACGATCCGCGCAGCCGTCCGCGTTTCACGATAGCCGAGCTCGGGATGCTGGTGAAGATCATGACGGAAGGCACGGATCGATGGCAGGATTTCGTCGATGAGGCCATCGATGGGTCGCCACCGGGAGGCCGTGCGATCGGAGGAAGAAACCGGCATAGAGAGGAAACCTAAAGTCTCCGACGACAAAGTGGCGAGCAGAAGCGAAAACGTCTCGAACCTCCCGGATGCCTTGAAAAAAAGTCCCTAGGAGTGGTGAGAAATTATTCAAAGAGGCCGTAAATCGCCCTTTTTTTTACATTACGCCCTGCGCTGCCGATATATGCGGAGTGCTTCCACTGCACACCGAGCGACTCGACCAAATCAAGATGCCCAGGAGACTCAGCTTTCTGAACTACAAAGGCGGTGTGGGAAAAACTTCCTGCATCGTGAACATTGCCGCCTGCCTCGCCGAAGCGGGGAAGCGGGTGCTCCTCATCGATCTCGATACGCAGTCGAACTCGAGCATCTGGCTGATGCGCCTCGAGCACTGGAACAAACTGAACGTCACCGGCGAAGGTTCCGTCTTTTCCATTTTCTCGCCGGGGAAGGAGCGCTTGCGGGATATTGTGATCCGGGACGTTGTCGTCGATCGGGCGGGAAAGCACGTCCTTCCCGGACTCGATCTGATTCCGACGACATTCAACCTGATCGATGTCGAACACGAGTATGAATCGCCCGACGGTCGGCCTGCCTACGCGCGGTTTCATGAGCAGCTTGCCGAGATCGAGGACGAGTACGACTTCATCCTCTTTGATTGCCCCCCAAACGTGATGCGGGCCTCCCAGTGCGGCATCTTTAACAGCAACGAAGTTTATGTGCCGGCGAATCCGGATGCCCTCAGCCTGATCGGGTTCACCCTCCTCACAGGCAAGCTCCTGCAATTCAACGAACGCTCCGCGAGCTTTCGCAAGAGCGGCATGGGCCGACCTGCGATGATCAGCGGGATCATTTTCAATGCGATCAAGGCGAACGTCGATGTCGAGGTCCCGAAAATGCGCATGCAATTTCGACTCAACCAGTTCCGGAACCAGAAGAAGGTCGATCCGAATGCCAAGATCATGAGCGCTTCGGTTCGGGACGCCGTTGTCGTGCGTCGTGCCGTGACCCTCGGCCTGCCCGTCTGCTGCCTTGGACAAACCCCCGGAACGGAGGGCGTGCTCGATGACTACCGCGCCCTCGCCCGCCAAATCATGCGTCACGACACCGTCGAAGCCGCTCCAACTGTTTAATCAACTTCCCGCCTCCCGCCCATGACCACATCGATCTCCCAGGTAACGCCCGAAGAATGGAACGACATCCGGGAACGCTTCCGCGTTTCCATGATGGTGAAGACAGAGGTTTCCAAGCTCGCCCAGAACCTCGACCTCAGCTGGCCGATCAAGGGTCGCGATGAGATTCCTCTGAAATACCTTCCCTTGACCCATGACGAGGTCCTCATGATGCCGGGCGTGGGCGATCATCCGGAGCGTTTTCGCCTCCTTGTGGAGATCCTCCGCGAGACGATGGCGTTTGATGATCCCTTCGGTGAGATGGCCGAACACGTCGATTCGTCCTCAAAACATGATGACGGGTCACAGCGTGTTCTCCACAAGCTCGAGATCCCCCTCACGTATCCCCTCCATCTCTGCGCGCTCTCCCCCGAAACCCGTGAGTTCTGCGAAGCCGAAAGCGTCCGCACGCTCGGTGAGTTTCTCGATCTCGCGCAGAACATGGCGCAGAACATCGTCGTCGGCGGGGACTTCCGTGCCTTCCTCAATGCCGTGGCGCATCCTGAAGAAGACACCATTGCCCGGTTTCTGCCGTTCCGACCGGGGAAACGCGGCCTCCATCTGGCCGAGGCGATCGGTCAATCGTTGAGTCTCTTTTCCCGATCCGAAAAGCTCTTTCTCCTGGAATGTGCCGGGGCGCCGGTGGGTGCGGAGGATCGGCGCGATACCCGTATTCTTTCGGATGACGAGAAATCCCGCGTGCGTCATCGGGTGCGCGAACACCTGACGGCGATCTTCGCATGGTTCGACGGTTCACGGGAACAGCTCGAAGATGCCTTTGCCGAAGGTAACGCGCAGGCCGAGCGCGTTTTTGTTCCCCTCGATCATGCACAGACCGAAAAGGCATCAGTCTGGATGGCTCGCCTCGCGCTGGGACTCGATGATCCCAAAGTGGAGAAGAAGGGATTCTTCACTCGCCTCTTTCGTCGCTGATTGCTCATGGCAACCCCGCGCCTCAGCCTACGCCGCCGACCGCAGGTCAAGCCGCCTCCCCCCGGTGTCACCCTCGCGACGGCCCTGCCCCGCTCGTCAGCGCTGAAACTGACGGATATCGTCGCGCAGACAGAGGCCTCCGCAGTCAAACAAACCGCCGCGCCCGCAATCGCGCTGCCCCCCGGGAGCGAATCCCCTCCACCCCCGCAACCCCCTGTCGACCTTGAGCAACGGGAGGCTCAACTGGCCCAGGCCGAGGAACAGCTCGCCCTCCGCGAACACTCCCTTCGCGAACGCGAAGCCACCCTCGCCGAACGCGAGCGCGAGGCCTATGAAAATCTGAAACTGTCGGAAGCGCGCGAGCAACACCTGGCGCGCTGCGAAGCCCTTCTTGCCAACCACGCGGAAGGCCTCAGCGAGGCGGCCGCGTGGGAGCGCACACGGCGCGAACTGGAGAATCTGGCGGCCGAACTTCAGCACGTGCAGGGGGAGGCTCGCGGACACCGCGAACGCGCGCAGGCCCTCGAAGCAGAACTGGGTGAACTGCGCGCCGAACACGCCCGGACCACCTCCCAACGGCAGACCCAAGAAGGTGCCGCCACTCCCGCGCAAATTGCCGAAAAGGCCCGGCTCCTCGCCGAACGCGAGGCCTTTATCGAAGAGAGCGAAAACACGCTCTTTCACAAGGCGCAGGAACTTCAGGAGCTTGAAACGCACCTCCAGAACCTGCAGGACCAACTGAAGCTGTCACCCGCAGCAGACGGCCGACGCTGAGACCCTACCCGAAGGGCGAATTTTCAGGCTGACCGGAAAGGCGGCATCGACCGCGCGGTGCGGCTCCTAATCATCCAGATCCCACAGTTCATCAAAGAGCTCTTCCATGTAGCGGAAGGCTCGCCGGGCATTCTCCGGATGATATTCCGCCTGCCCCGGACTGGCGGCAGTGGGGTCGGTAAACGAATGCACGGTATTGCTGAACTGGACGAGCTGCCAATCGACCGCCGTTTCCTGAAGAGCCTCGATGAACGCCTCGACCTCTTCCTGCGGCACCCAGGGATCGTCCGCCCCGTGCAGAACGAGCACCTTGGCCTGAATCCTGCCCGAATCCCGCTCGAGAGTCGGTGAGGCAAGGTCTCCGTGGAACGAAACGACGGCATCGATGTCCGCCCCGCTGCGCGCAAGTTCGAGAACTGCGCCGCCCCCAAAACAAAAACCAATCGCCGCAACACGGTCAGAATCGAGCGCGAACTTGCGCGATTCTTTTCGGAGAAGGTCGAGCGCCTTCTGCGCCCGTGCCCGCATCGTCTCGCGGTCGGCCCGCACCGCTCCGGCCGCTTGACTCGCCTCTTCCCCGTTTTCCGGGCGCACATCCACGCCATACATATCGACCACCAGGACCGCATAGTCGTCACCCGCGATCTTGCGTGCCTTTTCAAACGCCGCCTCGCCGGGGCCCATCCAGTTCGGCACCATCAGGATCACCGGCATCGGTTCGTCGTCGGGATCTTCGGGATAGATCAACGTGCTCTCGAAGGTGGTCCCATCGAGCTCATAACGAAACGAGGTCTGTTCATGGTCATCAGCCGAGGCCACCAAAGCGGCCATGGCGACAAATAGAGAAATCAAAGGAAACGAGCGCATGAATGAAAATTGACTGCAATCTCCGAAAACTGCAAACGCGGAGGAGCTGCCCTCACCCCTGTCCGGCTCCCCCCGCTACGTGCGCCTCGAGCGCCTCCCGCGTGACCCGGTAGCGCGCGGCACAGCGAGGACAATTGATTTCGATCGATTCATCGTCCCCGAAAAGCTCCTCACCCTGCCCTTCATATACTGGCGCAAGCACCTCGAGCATCTTCTGATGGCTGCAACCGCACCACCACCGGTAGATCCGGGTTTCAATCACGTTCACGTCCTCCTCCTGCGCGAGAGCGGCAACGGTCGATCCATCCAAGGTTGCGAACCAGCCTTCGTCATAATCCGGATGTGCCGTGATGAGGAGAGCCCGATCGCCTCCCGGAAAAAACAGGCGACACGGCCGCTGTTCGCTCTGGGCGTAGAATCGTTCGACCGCCCGGATCGCTCCCTGACCCTCGAAATCAACGATGCTCCGGTGCAACGGTTTTCCCGGGCGCTTCATTTCCTGATACATTTCGCTCCCACCCTCTTCGCGCACATTCTCGGTGAAAATCCGCCCCGCGACACTGCCCAGCTCCGTATCCCCCACGAGGAAGGCGCTGAGAAGCGGGGATGCATAGCGGATCGTCCACGCGAGGACTTCGTTCCGCGGACGCGCCGCACAGTGCAGGGTGAAGGCCGACAAGAGCTCCTTGAAGAGTGCGTCGTGCTCCGGAGTCAGCCGAATCCGGTGGTCCTTGCAATGGAGATAATAATCGACGTAGAGCGGCGAAAAGTCGGCTTCCGAGACCAACACATTGCGGTGCCGCACAAAGCTGTTCCGAATCATCACACCCTCGGGCAACGCGCTCGCTTCTTCCATTTCCCTCACCAAACCTTTGCGCCGGTTGACGTCAACCTTCGGAGCCGATCTCCCGGAGATCCACAAAGCTCCCGCTCGCCCATTCCCTCAGTTTTCCACAGACTTCCCAGCAACGATGGCCAGCCGTCAGGGCATCGGGCATCGTCGGCGTGCCTTTCGCTGCCTTCAATCGGTCGACGGTCGAAAACCGGGCATCCTCCGGCAGGCCAGTGAGATAGTCCTGCATGGCGGTATCAACAAGGCCCGGCGCGAGGGAGATACAGTGACAGTCGGGACGTTCCGCCGCGAGGAGCTGGATCAGCATGTTGAGCGCAGCCTTCGAAATCGCATATCCATTCCATCCCCGGGATCCGCTGACAGAAGCTCCCGATGAGATCGCAATCACCTGCTGCACGTTCCGACCATCCGCGAAAAGCTCATCAAGGATCCACTTGTTCGCCCACACATTCACTTCCATCGTATCGCGGAGCGTCGATAAAGGGGTCTCACCCACATCGGCAATCGGCGGCAAAACGCCTGCATTTAACACCACGCGATCAAACCCCTTTTCCCCCGCGATGAAATCCGCCAGCGCCGCCGGACCCCTCTGATCGTCCCGCAAGTCGAGCGGAATCCACCGCAACCGGTCCCCGTATCGGCCAATCAACGCCTCCGGTGAGCGGCGACTGCAGCCCCAGACTTCCGCCCCGCCCGCCAGCGCGGCCTCCCCAATGCCCGCTCCGAGACCTGAGCTGATCCCTGTGATGAATACCCGCATCCCATCACTTTCGCCTGATCTCGCGCCATCGCAACGCCTCCTCAAAACGAAATCGCAGCGAGCGCGAGCAGCCCCCAGGAGCACGTTCGATCGATTCTAATTGCAACTGTGTCTCATTCCCATGCACTAAGGAGGTATGAGCCTATTGTTGAAACGGACTGCTTGGATGCTGGCGGCGATGAGCGGTGCGACCGCTCTCCTCGCGGAATCGATCACTGTCTACAGCCATCGGCATTATGAAGCTGATGACGCGCTCTTTGCCCGTTTCACGGAGGAGACGGGGATTGAAGTGCACGTCGTCAAGGCGGGGGCGGATGAGCTGATTGAGCGCATGCGGGCGGAGGGAGCGAACTCACCGGCCGACGTCTTCATCACGGCGGATGCGGGGCGGCTTGTGCGGGCGGAGAACGCGGGCCTTCTTCAGCCGGTCCGGTCGTCGATCCTCGAAGAGCGCATTCCGGCGCACCTGCGGGACCCTGAGGGGCATTGGTTCGGGTTTACGAAACGCGCCCGGGTCATTGTCTATGCCCATGACCGGGTCGACGCGGATGAACTCTCGACCTACGAAGCGCTGGCTGATCGCCGCTGGCGCGGCCGTATCCTGATGCGGTCATCCTCCCACATCTACAGCCAATCGCTGCTCGCATCGCTGATCGACGCGATGGGGGAAAAGGAAGCGGAAGAATGGGCGCGCACCATGCGGAGGAATCTTGCCCGTCGCCCCCAAGGGAGCGACCGGGACCAGATGCGTGCGGTCGCCGCCGGGCTGGCGGACATTGCGATCGTCAACACCTACTATGTCGGGCTTCTCACCCGTTCGTCAGACGCGGGGGACCGGGCGGCGGCAGAGGCGGTCACGATCTTTTTCCCGAACCAGGAGAACCGCGGAACGCACGTCAACATCAGTGGTGCGGGCATCGCGAAAGCGTCGGACAATCCCGCTGCTGCCCTTCGGTTGCTCGAGTTTCTCGTTTCCGACGAGGCCCAATCCCGGTTTCCGCAGGCGACCAACGAATATCCCGTCGTGGAGAGCGTGGCATGGTCTCCGCTGCAGGAGGCATGGGGCCAATTCCGCGAGGACACCCTCGATCTGGAGATTCTTGGTGAACGCAATGCAGATGCGGTGAGGATTTTCAACCGAACCGGCTGGGAGTAAATTCGTTGACCGCCTTGCTTCGAAGATGGTGGCGCCATGACGCCGATTTCTGGTCCGGCTCGACTGCTTTCCTATCGGTCCTGATCCTGATTCCACTGGCCGTGCTGGTCGCGGGGATCGGTCACGCCGGGCCGGACTGGACGCATGTTGCGGGCACCGTCCTCACGTCCTACGTCGCCAACACCCTGCTGCTGATCGTGGCGGTATCCGCGATCGCATTGCTCATGGCATTGCCCACTGCGTGGATCGTGACCGTATTTGAATTTCCGGGACGCCGGATATTCGAATGGGCGTTGATCCTGCCGTTGGCAATCCCCTCCTACGTCGCGGCCTTCGTCTATGTCGAACTTCCGCAGGCGGCCATTCCGCTCCTTGTGAGCATTCGGCAGCAGTGGGGATTCGAGACCTATGCCGCGGTCGAAGTCTTCATGCGCTACGGACTGCTGTCACTCCTCATGGCGAGTGTCTTGTATCCGTATCTTTATATCAGCGCCCGCGCCACCTTCAGCCGACAGCAGCGCACCGTGCTCGAAGCGGCCAGGACCTTGGGGCGGAGTCCGTCCTCTGTATTGCGTTCGGTGGCTCTTCCGCTGGCGCGGCCAGCGATCGTCTCCGGCCTGAGTCTGATCGTCATGGAAGTCGTCAATGACTATGGTGCGGTCCATTTCTTCGGGGTGCCGACCCTGACGGAAGGCATCTTCCGGACCTGGTTTGGTTTGGGAGACCGGGCCTCCGCGGTTCGTCTCGCGGGCATCATTATGACGGTCGTGCTGCTGCTGCTCTTCGTAGAATCGGTGCACCGGGGGCGGGCGCGTTTTGCAGAGGATTCGATTGACTCCCGCCCCCTCGCCCGTCGTCGGCTGGGCGGAGCCCAGGCTTTCGGTGCCGTCGTCGCCTGCCTCGTCCCCCTCACCCTCGGGTTCATTTTCCCCCTTTGGCAGTTGGTGCGATGGGCGACAATGACGGGTGGTTCCCGGATCTTTCACTCCTGGCAACAATTGGGACACAGCCTGCTGCTCTCGGTCGCGGCGGCCGCCATCCTGACGGTCATCGGTCTCATCTTCGCCTATGCGTGGAGGTTGCATCCGGTTCGCTGGTTGCGCGGAATCAGCCGCCTGGCCACCCTTGGTTATGCGGCGCCAGGAGCGGTTGTGGCACTTGGCGTCATGGTGACGATGGGCTGGCTGGACGGGCGCTTGAGCGAAGGCGTCGCCTACTTCGGAAGCCCCGCGGTATTCCTCAGCGGCTCGATCATCACGATTGGTTTCGCGTATCTGGTCCGCTTTCTCGCCGTTTCATTTCAGCCACTGCAGGCCGGCATGGAACGCAATTGCGGAGGTCTCGATGAGGCCTCCCGCGTCCTCGGGAGAACCGCCACAAGCACCTTCTGGCGGGTGAACCTTCCGCTCTTGCGCGGATCGATGCTGGCGGCGTTCACGCTCGTTTTTGTGGATATCCTGAAGGAACTCCCGCTCACTCTGATTCTCCGTCCGGCAAATTTCGAGACACTCGCCACGGTCGCCTTCGGCATGGCCAGTGAAGGGCGAATCCAGGAATCGGCGATCCCTTCGCTCCTCATCGTTTTTCTCGGTGCCGCCGGGCTCCTCGTCCTCAACGTTTTCGTATCCCACAAACCGCAATGAAGACTCTTCTTGAATTCAGAAACCTTTCAAAAACCTATCGCAACGGGGAGCGCGCGGCGGTGAGCGGTATCAACCTCGAAGTGAAGCAGGGTGAAATCCTTGCCTTTGTGGGAGAAAGTGGCAGCGGAAAAACCACTCTTCTGCGTCTCGCGGCCGGACTCGAGGTGCCCGACGAAGGCGCTGTCTTTCTCAACGGGGAGCCCGTCGCCGACGCCGATCACTGGTTGCCTCCGGAAAAACGCGGCGTGGGCCTTGTCTTCCAGGGAGGGGCCCTTTTCCCGCATCTGACGGTGGAGAAGAACGTCGCCTACGGGCTGCACAAGGTGCCCAGAAGAGAACGCGCGGAGATCGTCGGCGACATGCTTTCGCTCGTCGGCCTCTCCGCCTACGGGAAACGGTATCCCCATGAACTCTCGGGGGGAGAACGGCAGCGCCTCGCGCTCGCCCGGGCCCGCGCTCCGCGCCCCTCGATCGTTCTCCTCGACGAACCCTTCAGCAATCTCGACCGCTGCCTGCGATGCATGCTGCGGGATGAGGTCTGCCGGATTCTCCGGGAAGTCGGCGCGACCAGCATCTTTGTCACTCACGAGATCGATGATGCTCTCATCGCCGGCGACCGGGTAGCGGTCTTTCGCCAAGGATTGCTGGAACAGGCGGGCACCCCGGAGGAGTTGCGGCGGGCGCCTGCCACCGATTACTGCGCCCGGCTCTGCTGCGTCGGACCTGTCCTCGGGCTGCATGCGCCGAAGGAACTGCCCCCTCTCGAATCGATCTCGGCTTCCGCATCCGCCAGACATGTCGAGCGACCGCGAAAGCAGCCCAGCGGAACCCACTGACCCCCGATCAGGTGCTCTCCCCTTGCCTCAGCTCTTCGAGGGCTCCGGCAAGGTCCGGCGGCAACGGCGCCCGCAGTTCGAGCGGCTCGCCCGACACAGGATGGGTGAGCAACAGCCGTTCGGCGTGCAGCATTACCCGCGGGAAGACTCCCGGATCGGCCGAGCGCGGCCGGAAACCATAGGTCCCGTCCCCGGCGACGGGGTGCCCAAGGAACGCGCAGTGCACTCGGATCTGATGCGTACGACCGGTATGGATACGCAAGTCGAGGGAGGCAAATCCACGGCACAGAAATTTCTCGCGGACTCTCCAATCGGTCTGGGCGGAGCGGCCGTCATCACGCACGCACATCCGTGTCCGCTGCACCGCATGGCGCCCGATCGGAGCGTCCACCCGCCCGTGCGATTTCGTCGGCACCCCGCGCACAATGGCCGTGTAATGCTTTTCCAGTGAACGATTCGCAAATGCCTCGCTCAACGCCCGAAAGGCCCTGTCCGATTTGGCGACAATGATCACTCCACTGGTTTCCCGATCCAGCCGGTGCACGATGCCTGGGCGCTCGACCCCACCAATACCGCTGAGCTGACCATGGCAGTGGTGCAGGAGGGCATGGACCAGCGTATCTTCGCCCGTGCCGGCACCCGGATGCACGACCATTCCAGGCATCTTGTTGATGGCGACGATGTCGTTGTCCTCGAAGAGAACTTCGAGCGCGATCGGGACCGCACGCAATTCCAGCGGCTTCGGGGCCGGAATTGAGAACGTGATGATGTCTCCGGCGGAAACTTTGTCGCTCTTGTTCAGCGCCACCTCGTCTCGCCACACCCGCCCCAGCGCGAAGAGCCGTTGTAGCTGGGTTCTTGAGAACTCCTCGAGATGGGCGGCGAGCGCCTTGTCTGCACGCGCGCGGTGCTGGTCAGCCCCGACCTCCACACTGCCTGCGGTAGCCTCATCCCCCATCACCGATCCCGTATCCGCTGTCATACCGTGCCGCAACGGCTAGCCCTTCTTTCGCTTCCCGGCGGCCTTCTTTGCGTCCCCGTCACCCAGCAGATGCTCCGGATTCAGTTGCTGGAGCGGCTTTGGCAGGAAAATGCCGTCCTTCCGGATCAGTTTGCCGTCAAACCAGATTTCACCACCCCCATATTCCGGGCGCTGGATCGAAACGATGTCCCAGTGGATTTGCGACCGGTTACCGTTGTCGGCAGGTCCATTTTCATAGGCCTGTCCGGGCGTGAAATGAAAGCTGCCGGCAATCTTCTCATCAAAGAGCGTATCGCGGATCGGGTGGAGAATCTGTGGATTGAACCCGATCGCAAACTCACCAATGTAACGCGCTCCCTCGTCGGCATCGAGGATCGCCTTGAGTGCCTTCTGGTCGCCTGAACAGGTCGCGCCGACAATGCGGCCCTTTTCAAACGTGAATTGGATGCGATCAAAGGAGATTCCCCGGTAGACGGTCGGGGTATTGTAGGTGATCGTGCCCTCGACACTTTCCCGAACGGGCGCCGTGTAGACTTCCCCATCCGGAATGTTGCGCTCGCCCGTGCACATAATGCCGCCCATCCCTTCCAACGAAAAGCGCAGGTCGGTCTCCGGTCCCTTGATGACGACCTCCTTTGCCGCATCGATCGACTTTTTCAAGGCGCGCTGTCCAGGCAACATGCGGGAATAGTCCTGCGTGCAGACGCGAAAATAGAAATCTTCGAAGGACTCCGTGCTCGTCAGTGCCTGCTGCGCCATGCCCGGGCTCGGCCAGCGCAGGACAACCCATTTGGTGTTCTGCACGCGGTGGTTCTGTACAGGCCGCATCGCCTGCATCGCGATGTCCATCCGTTTCGTGGGAACATCCGCGGACTCGAAAATGTTCTGGGCCCCGCGCAGGGCGATGTAGCCGCTCATGCCACGCATCCGGGCCATCTCGACCTCCGCCAGAAAATCATACTGGGCCTCGGTCGCCTCGAGCAGCAACTCCCGCCCAATCCGGGCGTTGTTGAGCTGGACATAAGGAAGTCCCTTCCGCTCCCGCACAGCACGCACAAGGGCGATCACCATCGCCTCCGGAACGTCGTAAGCGTCGATCAGAACACGCTCACCCCTTTTCACGTCGGCCGAGTATCCGGCGAGGTTGCGCGCCAGGTCCATGTAACGAGGATCCATCATGGGCACGATCAAATCGCGCCGCCCCGCCGTTGTCGAGGCAGCCATCGCAGCGCGAACGGGCTACTGCCCCCGCCGGATGACGGAACCTTCAAAGTGAATGCTGAAGCGGTAGACGCGCTTGCGCCGGGTGTGGATTTTTCCCGTCTCCAGATCGAAACGATCGGGAATCTCCTCCTGGCGGATATCCACCGCCGCCCGGTAGCCCCGCTCGGAAAACACGTCGATTGCCATCACGATCGCTTCCGGATCCTCGAAAAGGGCATCCTCCGAATTGATGTAGGCACGCCCGGGAACGGTGTGCCGATGGACGATCGGCATGAATTTCTCCTCGATCAATATCACCACGCGGGAGAACAACTCCCTTTTCGAACCGGCATAGGTGTCAAGCCGCTCCACCAGCTCCTGCCGGGCATGCACGATAATCGTGCTGGCAACGGGGATACGCGCGATGAGATCGTAGGTTCTCTCGTCGAGTTCGAGCGAACTCTGGTATTTCAGTTCGCGCACGATCGCCTGCTGAACCTTCTCGATCGATTCCTGCGCGTTGACGTAGTGGTAGTGAAAAATCTCCCGCAGGGATGTAAGTGACTCGTAGGTCACTTCCTTGAATGTGCGATAACGGTTGCGGGCGGCATCCACCGACAGGTCCGTCCGACGGACCTCTTCCGTTTCGCCGGCGCCCGAAATGTGCGAATCCTGGTTGGACAGTTTCGCCATCCGCCCCCGATGCAACTGCCGCTGCACAGAGACCGCCTCGTCCACATACAGGACGATAATGTGAAAGATCGGCTTGTGGAACTTTCGCTCGAGCGTCGTGCGCAGGTATTCCCGCCGAAGATCCGTCAGCTTCTGATAGAACAGCTTGAGGCACTCCACCTGGACCTTCGTCCGGGGGTAGCCGTCAACCACTACGCCGGTGTCACATTCCGGGTTCAGCAGTTCGCGCATGAGTAGATCGGTGACCTCGCGGTCTCCCACCATCATGCCCGCGTCCTTCAACCGCCGGGCCTCCGGACTGTTGAGCAGGTCGCTCACGACAATCGGCCGGGCGGTCAGGCCGGTGTACTCCATGATGAAGCGGGTCTGTGTGCCCTTGCCCGCACCCGGGGCGCCATTGAGCCAGAAGATTTCCCGCGGAAATTGCAGGTTTTCAATCCCACGGTCCCGCACAAGATCGTTCCAGACGCTGTTGAAAATCAACTGTGCGTCCTTGATCTCGAGATCGAGGGCACGGGCCTTCGGCTTGGTCGCCGCTTCTTTTTCCGAGGTGCTCATGTGCGAAAAATGGAAGAGTTCGACCGGGGAGATCATAAAGCAAACAGAATTAGGCGCTTGTCGAATCCGATGCGGCCCACGTCCGGCCTTTCGCATGCGCGCGGGGTCACGGCGCACCACAGCGGGCCGACCCCCTCCTGCATCTGGCGCGCAAGGAGGACGTGGATCTGACAACGCGGGCGCTCAAGGCTCCCTGCATGAGCGGATCACGCAGGTCGCCGGCGGATCCGTCACATCGATTGCCGGAACGGCGGGCAAGGGAAGATGGTTCAGCAAACGCAGGCGCCTTTCACTCGCCGCCGCGCCCGCCGCTGATGCCGGTTCGTAGAGGTAACGAGTTGCCACGCCAGCACTCTTCGCCGCCGCGAGATCCCTTTCCCGATCCCCCAGCATGATCGACCTGGAGGCGTCGAGATCCCAATCCACGAGGGCGCGTCGGAAGTGTCCCGAAGCAGGCTTGCGGCAGTCACAGTCACGGCGGTATTCGCGGATCGTGCTCTCGGGATGACAAGGGCAATAATAGACCGCCGTGAGAGGCGCGCCCGCCGCATGGAACTGTGCCGCCATCCACTCCGTGAGCACGCGGAAGTCTCGATCCGAAAAGTAGCCCCGGCCAATGCCCGACTGGTTGGTCACGACAATCAACGCATAGCCGTGCGCGCGTGCGCGGCGGGCAAGATCGAAAATCCCGTCCTCGAAGACGAAACGTGCGCGATCACCGACATATCCGAAATCGCGGTTGATGACCCCGTCGCGGTCGAGAAAAAGGGCCGCGCGGCTCATCCTTGCCCACGGGCGATAATGGCGGTTGTCGAAAAACTCTCTTCGAGGGGGATGATTTCGACCCGGCCACCAGCAGCGGAAACTTCCGGTGCCCCCACGATCGTCCCGACGGTGTAGTCGCCGCCTTTCACGAGAACATCCGGTGCCAGTTGCTGAATGAGGGCCAACGGCGTGTCGTCGTGCGCTTCCCCGAACGGGATCACCCAATCCACCGCCTCGAGCGCCAGAAGAACCGCCGCCCGTTCGGCGAGCCCGTTGATCGGGCGGCTCGATCCTTTCAGCCGCCGCACACTCTCATCGCGGTTCAGCCCGACGACCAAGCGATCCCCGAAGGCCCGCGCCTGCTGCAGCAACCGCACGTGCCCGAAATGGAGAATATCGAAACATCCATTCGTGAAGACGATGCGTGCGCCCCCCCGCTTCGCCGCCGCGATGGCCTCGATCGCCACCTCCGGTTTAAACGCTTTTACCAGGGGCTT
>CAZVQJ010000017.1:0-27406 GCA_964629165.1 uncultured Puniceicoccaceae bacterium | reverse complement strand
TGCACAACGAGGACGAAGTCTTCGCCTTCCTCACCGCCCTGCGCAACAACATCATCACCGCGGGGCTGTGCGACTGCGACATGGAAAAGGGGCAGATGCGCTGCGACGCCAACGTGAGCATACGCCCAAGGGGATCGACGGAGCTGCGGGCGCGATGGGAGATGAAGAACCTGAACTCCATCACCGGTGTCAAAAACGCCATCAACCACGTTATCCGAAAGCAGACCCGTCTCTATGAAGCCGGCGCGGTGGTGCATCAGGAAACCCATCGCTGGGATCCTGAGGCCGGTGTCACCCAGATGATGCGGGGCAAGGAAGATGCGCACGACTACCGCTATTTTGCCGATCCCGATCTGATGCCAGTGCGTTTTCCGCGCGCGCGCCTCGAGGAATTGCGCTCGCAATTGCCGGAGCGTGTTTTTGATCAGCAGCGCCGATACATGGAATCCTACGGTCTGCCCTACACCCTGACCTCTGTCATCTGCTTCGATTACGAGCTCGCGCGTTTTTTCGAGTCGACGATTGCAGTCTACGGCAAGAATCCGGCTGCGGTCGCGAACTACATCGCCAACGATCTTCAGCGCGAGCGTGCCGCTGCCGTCAGCGAAGGAGTCCTGCCAATCGCCGAAATGGCGATGACACCAGCATTACTAGCTGAACTTGTGCGGGTGATCGATGACAGCATGATCACCAAGCAGATCGCAAAAGACGTCTTTATCGAAGTCTTCTCGACCGGTCGCCAGCCGATCGAGATCATCGAGGAGAAAGGCCTCGCCAACTCCACCGACCTTGGTGAACTGGAAGGGATCTGTCGGGACGTTGTCGCCACGAACGAGAAAGCGGCAAACGAGTTCCGGGCTGGCAACGCCCGTGCCTTGAACTCTTTCATCGGCCCGGTAATGAAGGCAACGCAGGGGAAAGCCGATCCTCAGGCTGTTCGCGAGCTGCTCGCGAAGATTCTTTCGCATCCGGGCTGAGCGGAGAGGGAACCCAGGGAGGCGGCTGGCCCTCACCGTTGATGCCTGCCGTCCGCGCCTGTGCCAAAGTGCGGACACGCGCGGAAGCGTGAGACTCCGGCCCGATTTCAGCGCACGAGGCGTTCGACGGGTCGACAGGCTGGTCTTTGTGTTTATGGAGGAGAACAGCGTTCTTGCCAGCCGGGAGGCGGGAGCCAAGCGTGGTCGGAATGGAACCGGTCCGAGTTCGATTTGCGCCCAGTCCGACGGGCTTTTTTCATATCGGGAGTGCGCGCACCGCCCTGTTCAACTGGTTGTATGCGCGGCACCACGACGGCACTTTCGTGTTGCGTATCGAGGATACCGATACGGATCGCAACCAGCCGGAATATCTCGACCTGATTTATTCGAGCCTTCGCTGGCTGGGACTGGATTGGGATGAAGGTCCCGATGTGGGCGGGGCGTTCGGTCCGTATAAACAGAGCGAGCGAGGAGAGATCCATGCGGAGTGGCTTCGAAAGCTCCGTGATGCCGGACGTGCCTACGAGAAGGATGGGGCGGTCTGGTTTCGCCTCGAGGGCGAGCGCTACACGGAGTTCGACAGCTACCTTGACGCCGAGGTCGAGAAGGTGCGGACGGCGCCGGTTGTGATCGAAGATCTTATCCGGGGGCGCGTGGAACGCCGGGAGGAGCGGGATTTTGTCATTCAGCGGGCGGACGGGAGCCCGACGTTTCATTTTGTGAATGTGGTGGACGACATCACGATGGGGATCACGCACGTTGTGCGCGGAGAGGACCACCTGAGCAACACGAGCAAGCACGTGGAATTGTATCAGGCGCTGGGAGCACCCGTTCCGAAGTTCGCCCATCTGCCGTTGATTCTGAAGGATCCGAAGCAGGGCAAGGGCAAGATGAGCAAGCGGGATCAGGGGGCCCTCATCGAGGAATACCAGAGACGCTTTTTTCTGCCGGCGGCGGTGAGAAACTATATCGCGTTGCTCGGCTGGTCGCCCAAGGAGGACCGTGAGGTGATGGAAATCGATGAAATCATCGCGCGGTTTGATCTTGCTGACGTGCAGAAGAGCGGAGCGCGTTTCGATGAGAAGAAGATGGCGCATGTGAACTTCGAACACCTCAAGGCACTTCCACTGGAAACCTACAGCTGGCAGGCGGCGCCCGTCTTGTCATCAGCGGGACTCGTGACGGTCGAGACGGATGAGGATTACCTCCAAGGGGTCCTGCGGCTGTGCCAGGAGAAGGTGGATTCGCTGGAGAACCTGGAATCGTTTTGCCGATATTTTTTCACGGACGATTTTCCGCTGGATGCGACCGTTGGCGAAAAGCTGGCGAAGAAGGGGGATCCAAGAGAGCGAGTCGCGGAGGCACGGGAACACCTCGGGAAGATCTCCGGGAGCGAGTGGAAAGAGACGACTTTGGAGCAGGCGTTCGACCAACTGGCCGAAGCGCATGGGGAGGCGAAACCGTTTCCCTGGTGGCCGGCGGTACGCTACGCGGTGAGCGGGGTGGGTTCCGGCCCTGATTTCCTCCCGATGTTGGCGATCATGGGGCGGACGCGGGTTATGCGGCGGCTGGAGCGTTTCCTGGCGCCGGGTGGACGAGACGATCGGTAGCCGAAGCGACGGTTCCCGGCAGGCGTCGGTGCGGCCGTCACCTCGATTGCATCGCGCAGACCTTGACGCAGGACGGCGGGCATGAAATGCCGTCTGTATCATGGCAGAGGAGAACCGGCCGACTCATTTCATTGCGGAAGCGATCCAGGACGATCTGGCCTCGGGCCGCTTCGATCACGTTCATACACGTTTCCCTCCGGAACCGAACGGGTACCTGCATATCGGGCATGCGAAGGCGATTCATATCGACTTCTCGATGGCGCAGGCGTTCGGAGGACAGGTCAACCTGCGGATGGATGACACCAATCCGGAAAAGGAGGAAACGGAGTATATCGATGCGATCCGGGAGGACATCCGCTGGCTTGGCTACGAATGGGACGCCTTCTGTTTTGCGTCGGACTATTTCGAGAAGCTCTACGGGTTTGCCGTGCAACTGATCGAGGCGGGACTGGCCTATGTCGATGACCTGACGGCGGAAGAGGTTCGTGAATACCGGGGAACGCTGAGCGAGCCGGGGAGAGAAAGTCCCCATCGGAACCGAAGTGTGGAGGAGAATCTCGATCTCCTGCGCCGGATGCGTGCGGGGGAATTCCGGGACGGTGAGAAATTTGTCCGGGCGAAGATCGACATGGCTCATCCAAACCTGAACATGCGCGACCCGGCGATGTACCGGATCAAGCACGCGCACCACCACCGCACCGGAAATGAGTGGTGCATCTATCCGACCTATGATTTCGCGCACGGGCAGAGCGATTCGATCGAAGGCATCACGCATTCCCTCTGTTCCCTTGAATTCGAGGATCACCGACCGCTCTACAACTGGTTCATCGAAAAGCTCGGGATCTTTCCATCGCGGCAAATCGAGTTTGCCCGCTTGAATCTGACTTACACCGTGATGTCGAAACGCAAGCTGCGCCAGATGGTGGAGCAAGGGTATGTCACGGGATGGGATGATCCGCGCATGCCGACCTTGCGGGGAATGCGCCGGCGCGGCTATACGCCGCAAGCGATTCTTGATTTCGTGGAAACGGTGGGCGTGACGAAGTATCCCGGCACCACCGAATGGGAGCTCCTCGAATATTGTGTGCGCCAGGATCTGGAGGGGAGGGCATTGCGTCGCATGGCCGTGCTCGATCCGCTCAAGGTGGTCATTACGAATTTTCCGGAAGAGACGCGATTTGCGGAAGGCCCCAATCATCCGGCCGATCCGGAGCGGGGGCATCGGCGGGTGGCTCTGACCCGAGAGATCTATATCGAGCGGGACGATTTCATGGAGGATCCTCCCAAAAAGTATTTCCGGCTCGCGCCGGGGAGAGAGGTGCGCCTGCGGTACGCCTGTTACATTACCTGCACCGAGATTATCCGGAACGACGCTGGCGATATTCTGGAGCTGCACGCGGAATATGACCCGGAAAGCTGGGGCGGATCGACCCCCGACGGGCGCAGGGTGAAGGGCACCATCCACTGGGTCTCGGCAACCGAAAATGTGCGGTTTGAGGCGCGTCTGTATGATCGTCTCTTCACCGTCCCGAATCCCGACCAGGGGGAAGACGGCAACTTCATGGACCATTTCAATCCGGAAAGTCTCCGGACGGTCGAGGCGGTTGGCGAAGTGTCCCTGCGGGACGCAGTCGTGGGCGAAGCCGTCCAGTTTGAGCGAAAGGGATACTTCGCACTCGATGCCGAATCGACGAAGGACGCCCTGATCTTCAACCGCACGGTTTCGCTCAAAGACAGCTGGGCGAAACAGGTGGCGAAACAGTGATGGGTGAGAGGAATCAGGAAGTCGTCGGCTCGTTCCTTGATTTTCTGAAGTCACCTGCCAAAACCGTTGACAGCCCGTCGGTAAGATGACGTTCTCAACGTTTTTCCAAATTTCAGAGCCATGAAAGTTGCCGCTTCGTTGAAATCGTTGAAGACACGTCATCCGGACTGCCAGGTAGTCCGGCGCAAAGGGCGTGTCTACGTCATCTGCAAGACCAACCCGCGCTTCAAGGCCCGCCAGGGCTGAGGCCCACTGAGGCCCAGGAGGATCCATCATGAAGGAATCAATCCACCCGAATCTGAACGCTGTCTGCTTTCGCGACGTTTCGACAGGCAAGGACTTTCTGACCACGTCGACCTTGAAGTCGGATCGGAAGGAAACAATCGAAGGCAAGGAATACTTTGTCATCGTCCGCGACGTGACCTCGGACTCGCACCCGGCCTACACCGGTGAAAAGCGTTTCGTGGACACGGCGGGTCGCGTCGAGAAGTTCCAGAACAAGTTTCGCCGCAAGCGCTAGAATTTCGGCCGCAGATTTATTATGAGAAGCCTCGTGGGAAACCACGGGGCTTTTTTTGTCGGCTTGCCGTCACCCGCACGAGGTCCTGGAAATCCGGGTGCAAGGCTCGCCGGGTAGGCACCGCGGCAAGCGCCGGGCGGTGAATGAGCGGACGTCCTAGGCGCAGGTCGAAGTGCCTCACTCTGGCAGGCCTGACTCGGCAGGGAGGAAACGCAGCTTCGTTCTGACCTCCCCGGATAATCGCGCCTTCGCGCGCTGGCTCAGAGGGCGATGAGGAAGGCGGCCATGAGGACGGTGAAGAGCACGATGAAACCGATGCTTTGAGCGAGCGGTGAGCGATCTTCATCCGGGTCAAAAGTTCTCTGACTATTGCCGCCGGGCGTGAACCAGGCACGCGGATTCTGCCAGTGTCGGGTGACGAAGGCGATCGTCGATTCGCGCACGGATACGCCTGCTCCGAAGAAGGCGTTGATGGGGCCGACAATCAGTTTATCGGCCCAGGGAGCGGTCCGACGATAGAACCAGTCCGTATCAAGCGCGAGGTAAGGTTCTCCGGCTAGTTTCGAACGCAGGAACCAGAACCCGATGAAGGTGAAGACCAGGAGCTGGATGCTTTCGACGAGGTGATAAGCGGTGAACGGATGATATTCGGCGGCAAAAGGAAGAAGTCTGTAAAGGAGTCCGGGAGCGACACCGTAGAGCGTGCAGAGAGAGGCAAGGATCCCCATGCCGACATACATGTTCACGGGAATGGGGCGGGTTTCCAACTTCCGATCGGGTCCCCAGAAGGTAAACACGGGGATTTTCAGGCCGGTGTGGAGAAAGGTTCCGACCGAAGCGAGGTGAAGGAGCAGCATGACGACCAGGTAGTGCGCTTCGCCCGAGGCCGAGACGATCATGGACTTGCTGATGAACCCGTTGAAGAGGGGAAATCCGGAGATGGAAAAGGCACCGACCATGAAGAGACAGAGGACGAGGCGCATCTGACGGTGAAGCCCTCCCAGTTCAGTCAGTTTGCTTTTGCCAGTCGCATAAATCACGGCACCGGCTCCCATGAAGAGAAGCGCCTTGTAAAGGATGTGGCTGTACGCGTGGGCCACCGTCCCGTTCATGGACAGTTCCGTGCCAATGCCCACACCGGTGACCATGTAACCGACCTGGCTGATGATGTGATAGGCAAGGATCTGACGGATGTCGTTCGCGAGCACCGCGTAGACGACGCCGTAGAGGGCCATCATGACGCCGCCGTAAATCAGGATATTCCAGCCGGGGAAGAGCGTCAGGAGCACATAGACAGCCGATTTTGTCGTCAGGGCGCTCATGAAGATGGCGCCTGTGACGGTGGCGCGCGGATAGGCGTCTGGCAGCCAGGGATGAAACGGGGGCAGGGCCACGTTGATCACGACCCCGATGAGGATCGCCCAGGCCGCGATGCCTTGGTCGGGGCTGAGGGACTGAATGAGAAGACTCCCGGTCTGGGCATAGTAGAGGATGATGCCCCCAAAGAGAATGGAGCCCCCGGTGAAATGGACGAGCAGGTAACGGAAGCCCGCCCGCGTGGATTCGACCTGCTTGCGGGCGAAGACAAGCCATGCCGACGAGACCGCCATCAGCTCCCAGAAAAGCAGGAGGGTGAGAAAGTCGCCCGCAAAGGTGACTCCGACCGCACCGGCCCCGTACAGCATCGCAGCCACCTGCTGACCGCGGTCCCGAAGGTGCCACGCGTAAATCGATGCCACGGAGGCGATGAGGAGAAAGATGATTCCGAAAACAAAGTTAACCTTCGTCACCTTCAGCAGGATCAGCTCGAAGCCTGCGAAATGGGCGGAGAAGTGGGTGCCGGGCTCGAGTTGCAGAAGAAGCCCGAGCGCCGCAAGCGGTATGACGACCGCAACGATGGAGCGCAGAAGGGCCGGCAGAAACGGGATCAATACCGCCCCGGCAATGAGGAAGAAAGCTGGCGGGATCTCAGCGATGGCGTTCATAGTAATCCTCTGGTTGCTGCAGGAAGGCCTTTCCCAATGCCTTGGAGACAACGATGATGAGCACGCAGCTCACGAAACCGTAACCAGCGTAGAACAGGGGAATCTTGTCCCATGCGTGCGGGTGGGGATTCCCGGGACCGAAGAGTTGAAGGGCCAGCGATGCCAGGGTGAGGAGGCCGAGGAGGATCCAGTGGACAGGTTTCATGGCGCGGTGATTCTCAAGTTTCGGCAGCAATCGGCGTAAGGCCGGGGCCCATGATGGATTCGACGATACCGCGTGCCAGTTCGAAGAAAGGCAGCGGGAAGTTGGGGAAGATCCCGAGGACGACGGCGAGCAATGCGGTTATGCAGAGGGGTACCACCATCCAGGCCGAGGCCTCGCCTTTGGGCAGATGACTGCGTTCCTCCGGGCTTTTCGGGGACAGGAAGAATCCGCGGATGATGATGGGGAAAAAGTAACCTGCGTTCAGGAGGCCGCTGAGAAGGAAAACGGTCAGGGCGATGATACTGCCGGCCTCGAGGCTGCCGACGGCGAGCCACCACTTGCTGATGAAGCCATTGACGGGAGGAATCCCGGCCAGACCCAGCGATCCGATCGTGAACGCGGCGAAGGTCCAGGGCATGGACCGCCCAAGACCGTTCAGCTCGGACACTTGAGTCTTGTGGGCATGCACTTGGATGGCACCGGCGCAGAAGAAGAGCGTGATCTTCATGACGGCGTGCGTGGACAGGTGCAGGATGCTTCCGGTGAGCGCAGCGGGGGTTACGAGCGCTGCCCCGAGAACGATGTAGGAAAGGTGGCCAACGGTGGAGTACGCCAGCCGCTTCTTGAGGTTGTCCTGGCGCAGAGCGATGAAGGATGCGAGCAGGATGGTGGTCCCGGCCAAAGCCGCGAGAATGATGTCCAGCCCGTGCTCTGCCATCATCTCGGGGCCAAAAACAAAGCCGGCCACGCGGACGACACCAAAGGCACCCGACTTCACCACGGCCACGGCATGGAGCAGGGCGCTGACCGGCGTTGGGGCGACCATCGCGGCGGGAAGCCAGCTGTGCAACGGCATGATGCCTGCCTTCACGCCCACTCCGACGATGAAGAGCATGAAGAGCGCCTTCAATTCTCCGGCCGAGAAGGCGCCGTCGGCGATGATGCCACCGGGGGCAAACTCAAGAGATCCGGTGCGGAAGAAGACCCATCCTGCGGCGACCATCAGCACGAGGCCGGCGGTGAGGGCGTAGGCGAGGTACATGCGTGCCGAACGGATCGCCTCGGGCGACTCCTTGTGCACCACAAGCGGATATGTCGCCAGGGTGAGGATCTCGTAGAAGAGGACGAAGGTCAGCAGGTTGGACGCGAAAGCGACGCCGATGGTGGCCGAGAGGCTGAGCGCGAAACTGGCGAAGAAGCGCGTCTGCTTCTTCTCGTGATGTCCCCGCATATAGCCGATGGAGTAGGCCGAGGTGACAATCCAGAGTCCGGAGGCGACGAGGGCGAAAAAGACACCCAAGGGATCCGCGACGAGCGAAAGACCAACCCCGGGAGCGATTTCGAAGAGGTTGATGCCGACCGATTCCCCTCGCAACGCACCGGGCACGAGGAAGAGCACACAAGCGAATTTCGCGAAGGCGGCAATGAACGTCCATCCCTCGCGCAGGTTCGGGCTGCGTCCACTCAAGAGGATCGCGGGCACCGCCACGACGGATGCGAGGATGGCGAGAAGAGGTAGGAAGGATTCCTGGAAAGCGGCGTCGGGTGTCATGACGTCAGTTGCCCGGCAGCATGGGCGTGATAAACTCGCTCACGATGTAGGCGTTGCCAAAGCCCAGAACAAGGAGCGAGAGGGCAAGAGCGACGGCGGGCGTCGTGAGAAGAAAGGTTCCGGCGGGGCGGCGGGCACTGGCAGGCTCTTCACCCCCGCCAAAATACATGCGTTCGATGATGCGGAAGAAATAGACGGCATTGAGCAGGCTGCTGAGGACAATCGTCGCGATGAAGAACCAGCGGCCTTCTTCATAGCTTCCCAGGAGCAGATACCACTTGCTGAAGAAACCGGCGGTGGGGGGGAGCCCGATCATGGAGATCGCGGCAAGTGTGAAAGCCGCCGAGCTCACCGGCAGGTCTTTGCGAAGCGAGGCGTCGAGGCGGGCAATCTCGATCCCCTTGCCACGCGACTCCAGGTTGCTCGAAACAAGGAAGAGGCAGCCCTTCATGAAGGCGTGATTGAGAATGTGAAGAATCGCGCCGATAAAACCGTAGGCCGTACCGAGACCGATGCCCAACGCGATGTACCCGACCTGAGCAATACTGCTGTAGGCGAGCATGCGCTTCAGGTTCTTCTGCGGGATAGCCATGACCGATCCCCAGATGATGCCGATCGCGCCAAAAACTCCCAAGACATCGAGCAGGTGCAACTCCGCCTCCACCGCGGCGGTGGGAAACACATGGAAGATCAGACGGATCAGCGCATAAGCGGCGACTTTCGTCCCGATCGGGGCGATCAGCGCGGTGCTCGCGGAGAGAGCGGTCGTGTAAACATCCGGGAGCCAGAGGTGGAAAGGGATAAGCGCCAATTTGATGCTCATGCCAAGGACCATGAAAATGATCCCGATAGAGGCCGGGATGCTCAGCCCCTGGACCTCGAGGATGGCCGCAAGATCAGCCATATTGAGGGTGCCTGTATGGATGAAAATGAAACCGA
Organism: uncultured Puniceicoccaceae bacterium; assembly: GCA_964629165.1. Classification (GTDB taxonomy): domain Bacteria; phylum Verrucomicrobiota; class Verrucomicrobiia; order Opitutales; family Oceanipulchritudinaceae; genus CAWVVV01. The sequence goes on along the minus strand of CAZVQJ010000017.1, from coordinate 17,853 downwards.
GCCCGATGAGGTAAAACGAGGCACCGATCGTTCCCAGGATGAGGTAGCGAAAGGCGGAAAAGGCAGCCCGGGCGTTGCCCACGCCGAGAAGTGCGTAGCTCGCAAGCGCCCCGATTTCGAGAAAAACGTAGAGGTTGAAGAGGTCTCCGGTCCCCACAATCCCGGAGAATCCCCCCAGCATGAGCATGGCGGCTGCATAGTAGGCAGTGGTGGATTCGTCGAGGTCACGCGCGACCGATTCGCGGGAGTGCAGGAGGACGATAAGGGCAATGATCGCGAGGACGCAGGTGACAAAGGCAGAGAGCGGATCTGCCACCATTTCGATCCCGATGGGCGGCTGCCAGCCTCCGACGGCATAGCGAATGGGCCCCTCCGCAGCCACACGAACGAGCGTGTAGAGGGCAAGGACGGTCGCGAGGGCGCTCGTCATGACAGCGACAAGCCATGGCCCGACACGGCTGACGAGGCCGGCAAACGGCATGAGGAGGGCGCCGAAGAAAAACGTCAGGAGGACAAGGATGGGTACATGCTCGGTCATTGTTTCATCTTCTCCTGCAGGGGCTCCTCATCGAGGGTGCCGAAACCTTGGTAGACGCGGATGAGGAGAGACAACGCCACGCCGACAGTGGCGACGCCCACGACGATAGCGGTCAGCATCAGAGTGTGGGGCAGCGGGCTCATGTACGCTTCCGCGTTTTCCACGCCCAGTTCACTGTCGATCACCGGGACGGTGGCATCGTCCTTGTAGGCGGCGATAACGAAGAAAAGAATGATGGCAGCCTGGAAGATGGTCAGGGCAATGACCTTCTTCACGTAGTTCCGCTTGAGAAGCATCCCGTAAAGTCCGATCGTCAGGACAAGGAAGCCCAACCAGTAGGCACCGTGGTCGCGCAGGAGTTCAATCATGGGAGGGCCTCTCCATCAGGCGATCGAAGATGGAAACGAGGATCGTCATTACGGCGAGTCCCACCCCGAGTTCCACAATCAAGATGCCCCAGTAGTGGCGGTAGACGCTGTCCACCCCCGGAAGCGGGAGCCAGTCATACTCGAGAAAGGCACCCCCCGTCAGGACGGAGGCGACGCCGACCAGCGCGAAGAGGAGAACACCGATTGCGCCAAGGAGAAGGGAGGCACGCGAAGGCAAATCACGCTGGCTCCCGTCATGGCCTTCGCCGATGCGCAGGAGGATGACGGCCGCCGCGAGGAGGGTGCCTCCCTGGAAGCCGCCCCCGGGGCTGTAGTGGCCGTGAAAGATGACGTAGAAACCGAAAACCTGGATGACGCGCGCGACACCCCTGCAAGTAATCGTGATAACAGGACTGGTCAGGGCGGTCGCACTCATCGCTTCCTCCTTGCAAGGACGAGAAAGCAACCAATTCCGGCGGTGAAGACGACGATGGTTTCCCCGAGGGTATCGAAACTCCGGTAGTCAGCGAGAACGACGGTTACCATGTTGTCGGTATGGGCGTCTTTGTAGGCGTTCCTGATGTAATGATTTCCGGGGACGGGAGTGCCTGCTGGACTCTCGTCACGGTGCATCGGCGCCTCGGTGTCCCCGCGGGCGGGGAGATGCGTCGTCGCCCAGGCAAGGATGCCAAAGAAAGCGACCAGAACGGTATAGTAGAAATATTTCAATCCGCACTCCTCCTGGTGGTCTGTAGGATTGTGGCAATGTAGTAGACGCCGACGATGCCCGCGCCCACCACAGCTTCGGTGAAGCCGACATCGACGGCCCCGTAGGCAACGTAGATCGCGGCGATGACAAAGCTGAAAGCAGAGGTCGCGACAGCCGCTGCGAGCAAGTCCCGGAGCTCCAGGGCAGCGATGGCGCTGGCGATCAGGAACAGAAACAGAATCAGTTCGGTAGCCCAGTGCACGGTATCAGTCCTCCAGCGTTTCGAGGTTGGTGGGGCGAGGTTCTCCGCGTTTCCATGGCACGATCCCGGCCCGGATGGCGGCGCGGGCGAGGGCATGTGCGGAAACCGGATTGGTCATCATCACAAAGAGGGCCGCCAAAAGCACTTTTAGCCCATCCATGGTCGGTCCCTCGATGCAGGCTATGCCCACAATCACGATCGAAATCCCGACGGTGTCCACTTTGCTCGCCGCGTGGGTGCGGGCGAAAAAATCCGGTAGACGAACGATGCCGATGCTGCCGATGAGCATGAAGCAGAGCCCAAGGGCGACGATCGCCAGACCAAGAATGTCGAGGAAGGTATTCACTTCGTTTCCCCCTTCATCCGGAAATACTCGGCCATCGCGATACCGGTGATGAAATTAAGCGTGGCATAGGCGAGGGCAATGTCGATGAACATGGGCAAGCGACCGAAGTGGACGCCGAGCAGGAGGATGAGGGCAATTGCCTTGCCGCCGATCGCGCCGACCGAGAGCAAACGGTCGAAAATAGTCGGTCCCTTTGCCAGCCGGTAGAACGGGATGAGGACCGCGACCATGAAGAGGATGATCAGGACATTAACCGCTATATTCACGAAACCTCCGGCTCATTGCGGGTGCTCAGGGGCTGCGGCGGAGCGATCGGTTGATCGACACTCAACTTGGCAACCCGTTGATACATTGTTCCTTCAAGAACGCCCTTGGCCGTCACCGGGGTAAGGGCATGGACGCTGTAGACGTCGTCCTCGAGATCGAGTGTGATGGTCCCTGGCGTCAGGGTGATGGAGTGGGCAAAGAGAACTGCGTTCAGCGGGCTTGGCTGCTCGACGCGGAAGCGGAGCAGGCCGGGGTCGAGATGCTTGTCCGGGTTAATCACGACCCGCGCGACATAGACGGCCGACATGAACATCTCTTTGATCAGCCACCCAAAATAAGGGATGCAGTAGCGGATGCGGATGCGCGGGGCGCCGGGAGGGCGAATTGGCTTCAGTGCCCGGTGCAACCAGGCGAGAAAGAGAATCGTAATCGCGCCCAGGCCGAGGTGAAAGGCGTCGATTTTTCCGCTGAGAATGACCCATACTCCAAACAGAGCGATCCAGGGGGCGGGCGAAGCGGAGCGACCGCGCATAGGCTTGTCTGCGGAATTACTCGTCATCTGCGGGAGGCACAAAGATGGCGGGCAAGAGCGGCAACCTGACCGGCAGGTGGCGCATTTCCAACTCCAGAGGGAGAGGCGGAGGTTCGAAACGTTGTGGGGAAATCATCACGACGGTCGTGGTGCTGGGGTGCACAAAACGGCGGCATGTTACTTGGCGCGGAGGATTCGGTGTCAACCTAAAGATGACCACAGCTAACAGGATGCGACAGATTCTCTTCTGACGGTCAGGAGCGGGTTTTATGGAATCAGCCGTCGGTGCCTGAGCCAATCCGTGGTGAAGGCGCGGGCCGTCGCGGTGTCGTGGAAGGCGCCATCGAGCTGGTATTCGAAGAGCTGTGACAACCATTGGCCCATCTCGGGACCCGGAGGCAGTCCCAGTGCGATCAGGTCGCGACCGCGGACCAGCGGCTTGGGGCGGCTGTCGGCGACTTCAAGACTTTGCGCGCGTTCGAGGAGCCATGGTCCGGCGGGGAATCCGTCATCGCCGAGGGGCGGTCTCGCCTGGGCGTCGGCGAGGGCGACGCGGACAAGCCGGTCGATCCTGCCGACCTGGCGGGCGAGGCGGCGGACGGCGGCATCGCTGGCACCGGCTTGGTGGAGTTGGTGGGGCCGCATGTGCGTGCGCACCAGCTCGAGAACGGGATCGATGATACGCAGTTCGCGGGTCAGCCGGGCGAGGAACCGGCGTGTCGGTTCCGTGCCCGCTTGTTCGTGTTCAGGGGAGCGCCAGCGACCGCGGTCGAAGCGGGTGTGGGTTGCCTTGCCGAGATCATGGCAGAGCACCGCCAGGCCGACCACAAGGTCGTCCACGCGATCACCGGAGCGATTGCGGGCAAAGGCGTCCACGGCGTGCAAGGTGTGCACCCAGACATCTCCTTCCGGGTGCCAAAGCGGATCCTGCGGACAGCCGCGGAGGGCAGCCAGTTCGGGAAACCAGACGGTCCATCCGCAGTCGTGCAGAAAACGGAGACCGTGTGAGGGGCGTTTGCCCTGCAGGATGAGCTTTTCCCATTCCCCGCCGATTCGTTCAGTTGGCAGATGGGTGGCGGTGAGCGTACGACAGAGGGCTACGGTGGAGGGGGCTACGGAGAGTTCGAAGCGCGCGGCAAACTGCATGCCGCGGAGGACGCGCAGGGCATCTTCCCCGAACTGGGGCGAGGTGTGCCGGAGGATGCGGTCCTGGAGGTCCGCGAGCCCATTGCAGGGTGACTCAATCGTGGAGCGGCGGGGATCGTAGAAGATCGCGTTGAGGGTGAAATCGCGCCGCGCCGCCGCATCTCGCAAAGACATGCCGGGATCGACCGTGATGGCAAAGTCCTGGTGCCGTGGTCCCGTCTGGCGCTCGTGTCGAGGCAGGCTGAGGTCGAGGTTCAGGCGGTGGGATCGCCAGACGGGGAATGACTTTCCGACAAAGGAGAAGCCGTCGAAATCCGCGAGGATCGACTGCAGGCGCTCCGCCGAAAGTCCGAAAACCTCAGCGTCAAAATCTGCCGAGGACGCCCCGAGGAGTGCGTCGCGGACACAACCGCCGACGAGTCGGAGGCATCCCCCGGCGTGATCAATTCTGGCCGCCAGCTCCCGGATCGCCGCGAACGGCGCCGCAGGCCATGCACGGGGAAGATCGGCGGAAGGCGGGAACATGCGGAACGGGCGAATCAGGTATGGAAGGCGCGGATGATCTGGTCGAGGTCCACATGGTCGATGATCAGGCGCTTGATCAGCGGGATCTTGTCGTCGTCCTGAGGCTGCGTCTTGACCGTCATGTTGTTGATGCGGGAGGCGACTGCGTAGCTTTCCTTGCTGCTGATGACGATCGGGATTTCGGTTTTGGCAAACATCTCCATCAGCTTCGGATGGGGGAGGAGATTGCGGGTAAGGACGATCCCGGCGACCGGTCCGCGTCCTGTGATGGCATTGGCCGCGATGGCGGCGAGGAGGATATCGTCCCGATCGCCTGGGGCGATGATGAGCGTGCCAGCGCGGAAGTGTTCGATGATACCGCGGGCGGCCATCGCCCCGACGATCACCTGCCGGATGCGTGCGGTGCCCCCATGGGCGCGTCCATTGAGCCACCGCCCATTCACCTCTTCGACAATCTGGGAAAGGTTGGGCGCGGCCAGTTGTGGTTGCTCCGGAACGATCCCGAGGAGGGGCACCCCGAGGCGTTCGAGGCCTTTGCGCGTGTAGTGCGATACCATATCGACCTTGTCGGGATGGACCTTGTTGAGAATGGCGCCGACGACCTCGACACCGTGCTTGTCGAAGAGCGACTTGTTCAAGGCGATTTCGTCCACCGGCATCCCGATCCCCCCGCGCGCGACAATGATCGCTTTGGCCCCGAGGAGCTTCGCCACCTGCGCGTTCGAGAGTTCGCAGATGGCCCCGACCCCGGCATGACCGGAGCCCTCGATGATGATGGCCTGCTTTTCGTAGGTCGTGCGGTCGAAGGCGCGCACGATCTTGTCGACCAGAATGGGTCGGGTCTCTTCCGGGGCATCGAGGAAACGCCGTGTGAAGTTGCCATCGATCGCCACCGGACTCATCGCCTCGATCGGAACATCGACTTTGAAAATGCTGTTCAGGAGGTAGGAATCCTCGTCGATCATGAGCCCTTCGACGTCGATAAACCGTTGCCCGATCGGTTTGATGTATCCGACTTGCTCGAAGCGGGTCCGGAGGGCCGCGAAGAGACCGAGGCAAGTGGTCGTTTTCCCGTCGTTCTGGCGGGTGGCGGCGACAAAAAGGCGCGGAATATCACGATTCAGCGGCGAGGTAAGGAGGGCATCTCCGTCCGTGGGCTGATCGAGTCGTGCGGGTATGGAAGACATCAGGCGATTCCGTAAAGCAGGTTGCGGTCAATGGCTTGGGCGCAGGTGATTACCGCAGTTCCCAGAATATCGTAGACATGAGCTCCGCGACTGATTTCTGCGCAGGGACGACTCATCCCCGTGACGACTTGACCATAGGTGCGGGCTCCGGCGACGAGCTGAATCATCTTTGAGGCGATATTTCCGCTGTTGAGGTCGGGAAAGATGAGGACGTTCGCCTGGCCTGCAACCGGGCTGTCCGCCACGCCCTTCTGTTCCGCCACGAGGGGACTGAGGGCAGCGTCGAGTTGCAATTCGCCATCGACACGGACGTCAAAGGAAAGGGATTCGATGCGCCGCCGGGTCAACTCGAGAGCTTCGCGGATTTTCAGGATCGAAGGATGGGTCGGTCGGCGCGTGCGCGTGGCATAGCTGAGGAAGGCCACCCGCGGGGTCTCGTTCGTGAGGTGGTAGGCCGTATGGGCGGTGGCGATTGCGATATCGGTCAGCTGGGCGGCGGTCGGCTCCGGAATAACCCCGCAATCGGCGAGGAAGAGCAGGCCGTCCATCCCATAGTTGGGGTTCTCCTGGTCGAGAATGAGCATCGAAGAAGCGGATTTGACACCCTCCTGGAGCGGTATCATGCGGAAAAGCGAACGCAGGCCGGACGAAGCCGTCATGGTGGCTCCGGCGACAAGGGCGTCGGCGCGATGGCTCTGAAGCATGAGCGAAGCGAAATTATGGCGGTCGAGGAGGGTCGCCTTTTTCTCGCTCGGACTGAGATCCGCAAGTTTCGGGTGCGCATCGACCATCGGCAGAAAGAGTTCAAAGTCGTCGCTGCGTTCGGGTTCGAGGATGCGAATGCCATCGAGCCGAATATCGAGCCGGGCGGCGCGATCCTTGATCTCGGCCCGATCCCCGAGAAGGATCGGCACCCCGAGGCGGCGCGTGGCGAACTGCCGCGCTGCCTGCATGATGCGCGGATCGCCCCCTTCCGGAAAGACAATGCGTTTGGGATGCCGTTGAAGCTTCGCGTGCAAGCGGTCAATGAGGGACATGTTGGCAGTAGTTCACCGGAGGAAGGGAACGAAATCGAGGACACATGGCGAAAGATTTTTCCGAGGCCGGAGCGAGGGGGTGGTTTTTGCTTCGTCATGGCGCCACAAGCTGCTGATCTTCGGCCCATGGGTTCAGGGCTGCGGCATGTGTCCTCGGTTGCGGGCGCGACGATGGTTTCGCGGATTCTCGGGTTGTTTCGCGATGTGTTTCTCTTTGCAGGTCTCGGCGCGGGGCCGTTTCTCTCCGCGTTTGTCGTGGCCTTCACCTTGCCCAATCTCTTTCGACGTCTGCTGGGAGAAGGCGCGCTCACCTCGTCGGTCGTTCCGGTCCTCGCGCATCGACTGGAAGAGGAGGGCCGGGAGGCGAGTTTTCTGACCATCAACCGCGTCTTGACCCGCCTTGCGCTGACGCTCCTGGCGATCTCGCTGGTGGGCGGTGTCTCTCTTGTTCTCCTCACCATGCTGCCAGGGCTGACACCGCGGTGGGTGCTGGCGGGCAGGTTGTCAGCGCTGCTCCTGCCGTATGCGTTTTTCATCTGTCTGGCGGCGATGCTCGCGGCGCAGCTGAACGTCCTGCAGCGGTTTTTTGTGCCGGCTCTGAGTCCGGTCGTTCTGAACTGTACGATGATTCTCGCGCTCGTGGCCGGGGTTGCCTGGCTGCCTGTTGGCGGAGTCGATCGGGTTCTCCTCCTTTCGGGCGGGGTCATTCTCGGCGGCGTCCTGCAGGTCTTGATCTGTGGATGGGCGCTGCGGGGCGAGGGCTGGCGACTGAAGCTGGATGCAAAGCGCAGCCCGGCGCTCGAAGAGATCTGGCGATTGCTTCTGCCGGGCCTCATCGGGGCGGGCGTCTTGCAGGTCAATCTCATGCTCACGCGGCTGCTCGCGTTTTCAATCGACGATGCGGCGGCGTCCATTCTCTACCTTGCAAGCCGGTTGGTTGAACTTCCCTACGGGGTCTTTGCGGTTGCTGTCACGACGGTGGCATTTCCACAGATGGCTCGCGCCGTGGGCCGGGGAGACAGCGCGGGCTTTTCGCGCGCCTATGAACGTGGGCGGGAAGCGATCTGGATGATCACCTTGCCCGCGGCAATGGGGCTGTGGCTGCTGGCGGAACCGATTCTGATCACACTTTTCGAGTGGGGTCTGTTCGACAGCCGGGACGTGCAGCGAACCGTGCAGCCGCTCCGGATCATGGCGCTCAGCCTGCCGTTTTTCAGCTGGACGATTCTCGCGACCCGCGGATTGCACAGCTGGAAGGAGATGCGCATCCCGGTCCGCTACGGCATCGTCAACGGGTTCATCAATCTTTCCCTCGGCCTGCTCCTCATGCAATTCTGGCGCGAATCGGGCCTGGCCGCCGCCAACGTCATCGCGAGTATCGTGCTTACAATCCTCCTTGAACGCGCTCTCTGGCGCCGCGGTGTTATCGGCTGGGGGCGCCACACGGTGAAGAAACTGCTCCCTCTCTTGCTCGCGACCGGCGCGATGGGGTGCGGCGTATGGCTGTGGCAGGAGATGGTCTCCTCCCTGGACTGGACCTCGAAAGGGCGTGCCATAATCATGGTCGGCGGAGGGATCCCGATCGGCGTCGGGCTCTACTTCGGTAGCTGTATCCTGATGCGCGTCGAAGCGCTCGGGGTTCTCTGGGAATGGATACGTCCCGGGCGGAAACGAGGATAGAGGAGGGCTGCCTCTCTCGATTTCGGGCGCCGCTCTCAGGGGCGCCGCACGGCGATGCCGGCTTCTGCCAGATGCTGCTTGGTCTGCGCGACGGTGAGTTCGCCAAAGTGGAAAATCGAGGCGGCCAGAACAGCGCTGGCGTGGCCTTCCTTGATGACCTGCGCGAGATGGTCGGCGTTCCCGGCGCCTCCCGAAGCGATGACGGGAATCTCGACGGCATCGCTGACTGCGCGCGTGAGTTCGATGTCGTAACCGTCCTTCGTGCCATCGGCATCCATGCTCGTGAGGAGGATCTCGCCCGCCCCCAGAGCCACGACTTCGCGGGCCCACTCGACGACTTCGCGACCGGTCGGTTTGCGTCCACCGTGGGTGTAAACTTCCCAGCCGCTGCCATCGGGGCGTTTCTTTGCATCGATCGCGACGACGATGCACTGATTACCGAAGCGGAGGGAGGCGGCCCGGACAAGCGCCGGATCTAGAACAGCCGCCGTGTTCAAGCTCACCTTGTCGGCCCCGGCGTTGAGCATCTCCCGAATGTCCTCCACCGTCCGTAGGCCACCTCCCACCGTGAGCGGCATGAAACACACCGCCGCGGTGGCCTCGACAATGTCGCGCATGATGTTGCGCTCGTCACTGGAAGCGGTGATGTCGAGAAAAACGAGTTCGTCGGCCCCTTGGTCCTCGTACGCCTTGGCGATCTCCACCGGGTCTCCGGCGTCGCGAAGTTCTTCGAAGCGCACTCCTTTGACGACCCGTCCAGCGGCCACATCGAGGCACGGGATGATACGTGCGGTCAGCATGAAAGTTTCGCAGCGATGGGCGAAAATCCGAAGAATGCGGTGGGGTCAGGATTTCCGATCATCGGCTTCCCCGGCGCCACAGACTCCGGGGACGAGGAGGCAGGCTCCGAAAAGAATGACGCCAACGCCGATCAGCGGGTGAAGAATCAGCGCGGACGCGACGCCCATCGTGATGGTACAGAGACCGAGGGGCGCGAGAGGGGATTTGAAGATTCCCATATTTTGCAAGCTAGTGGTTACGAATCAAGCAGGGCGATATCTGGTTCGAAAGTGATCACAAGCCGGTATTGCTGTCCCGGGCGCATGTTGAGCGGATGGTCACGGCTGAGGGTCTGAAGATAATGAAGATTTCCCCAGTAACTGCGATGTTCCGGTTCGTGAGTGACAACTTCAGTTTCCTGCCAGGTGGCATTGAAGTCGTCTTTTTCCACCGTGCAGCCAAGACCCTTGGCACCGAGGGTGTAGGTCATCGGCGCGTGTTTCTCGGAGTGCGGCGACCCGATCGCGAGCATGTAGCGCATGCGGTCGCAGGTCACCGGGTTTTTCACCTGGAAGGTAAATTCGCTGGTGATCTTCTGACCTGAAAATGTCCATTGAACCTTCGCGCTGCCCAAGCCTGTCAGGATCTCTTCGTCAACCGTGATCAATTCCGGTTGCTCGTAGCGGAAATAGAAGCTCTGGCGCAGTCCCAGGCCGGTGACGCAACGCTTTCCGTAGAAGGACGGCGTGACAAGCTTGTCGCCGAACTGAAGTTCGGGAACGAGGATGGGAAGATAGCCCTCCGCAGGCCAATCGAAGATGCCGGGAAAGTGGGGGAATGCGAGGTAGTCGGAGGTGCCTGCTTTGCGACCGCCAACGAGCGGCAGCTGGACGTGCATGCCACTCTCGGGATGCTGGTAGATGAAGAGCCCCTGTTCCTTCTTGTTGGCCTTGTCAAAGATCACCCAGCGGCCGGAATTCCGGACGGGCAGGGCTTTGGCATTGAGGGCGCCGCCGATCGCGCGGGCGAGCCGGGACCACTGGCAGAGATAGCGCACCCCGTCAAAGTTGGCCATGCGTGTGGTATGGCGCTCGAGCGTGGTGCGTTCTCCATCTCGGATAACGAGGAAACCGTTATCCTGATCGAGGAAAGTCATGAAAAAATACTGGAAGAGGCGTCGGAGCAGATCGAAAAACTGCGGACGCTTTTCCTCGGCGATCCATCCGTCACGCATGGCCTGAAGGATGATCGAGATGCAATGCATCTGACCATAGGCCCCGATCCCGCGCCCGTAGACCCAACCGAGGCCATCCGCACGGACGACATCGGGGAGGAGCTTGAGGTATTTGTCCGAAATGGTGCGCAGGCTGGGGAGCTTGCGGTCGCGCAGGTGCACGTTGCCGTGGAGCTGAAGTGCCTGCCGAATGAAGACGAGGCTCATCGGGCCGTAGACATCAAAAACGCCTCCGACGCCGGTCTCGGGACCATCGTCGAGAAAGCCGGCGGAGCTGTGCTTATGGGCGCGTTCGATGTAGCGATCAATGAGGCGACCGGTCTCGTCCTTCTTCGAGAGGCCCATGCTGAAGCGGGTGACCGCCTTGGCGATATTGAAGGACTGGAAATGATCCTCGTAATCGGATCTTGCGAGCAGGCGTCGGTCGAGCTGTTCGCGGGTCTGGTCAAGGAGGCGCTCCCATACGGGATTGCGCTCCTTCGCAGGGCCGAAGGCGAGCAGGCCAAGGGCGGCATAGCCGAGCCCGTTTTCCGCTTCTTCTTCGGCAAAGGCCTGCGAGGTGATGCACCGTGCGGCCAGATCAATCAGATCCTGATCCTCAAATTGCGTGTCGGCGGTCGCACGGTGGAACTCGCCCAAGGCAAGTGCCGCGTGACCGGACTCGTCGCTGCGGGGAAGTTCCCCATCGACGGGTTGAATTGTCCCGTCTGCGTTGATTGAGCCAAGGTTGTGGGCGAGCATTGCCCGCGCCATATCGAGACATTGGTCCGCGAAGTTCTCCATTACCAAAAGGGCGGAAGCTAAGGAGCCTCGGCTTCTCGCCACAAGTCAAATTGTATTCGATCTGCACAAGGACGCGAAGACGCCCATGCCGACCCGTTCTTCAGACATCGAGCAGTTTGAAAAACTGCTCATTCGTAGTGGTTTTTGCGATCCGTTCGATCGCGGTTTCGGTGGCATCTTCCGTCTTGTACGAGGTCAAGGCTCGCCGGAAGAGGTGACATTTCTTGAGCATCTCCGGTGGAAGCAGCAGTTCCTCGCGGCGGGTGCCGGACGAAGCGATGTTGATCGCCGGCCAGATCCGCAGGTCGGCGAGCTTGCGATCGAGGACCATTTCCATGTTTCCGGTTCCCTTGAATTCTTGAAAGATGAGATCGTCCATCCGACTCCCGGTCTCGATGAGGGCGCTCGCGATGATCGTGAGGCTCCCCGCTTCCTCGGTGTTGCGGGCGGCGGAAAAGAGCTGTCGCGGCTTTTCGAGGGCGCGGATGTCGAGACCGCCGGTCATCGTCCGGCCACTGCCCCCTTTGGCGCTGTTATAGGCGCGTGCGAGGCGGGTGATCGAGTCCATCAGGAGGACGACATCACGGCCCGCTTCGACGAGGCGTTTGCCGTGTTCGATCGCCAACTCAGCGGTGTAGAGGTGGCTTTTCGCGTCCTCGTCGTTAGAGGAGGCGAAGAGGCGGCCTGGAATCGTGCGGGCGATGTCGGTGACCTCCTCCGGCCGTTCGTCGACAAGGAGCATGATGATATCACATTCGGGGTGGTTCTGATGAACACCCATCGCGATATCGCTGAGGAGGGTTGTCTTGCCGGTACGCGGGGGCGCCACGATCAGCCCGCGCTGGCCTTTCCCGATCGGACAGAAAATGTCCATGATCCGGGTGCTCATGTTCCCTTCGCCTTCGCGCTCGAGTTTGAGCCACTTGTCGGGCGTGATCGTCGTCAACTGCTCAAAGCTGAGCTGCTTGCGGCGTTCTTCAACCGGAAGGTGGTCGATCGTCTCGATAAAACGAACCTTCGGGTTGGGGAAACGATCCTCCTGCTGCCCTTGGCCAGTGACGAGGCTGCCACGCTTGAGCTTGAAGCGGCGGATCAACTCGCGCGGCACAAATGGATCACTCGGTCGACTCTTTCCCCGGTATTTCGCCTGGAGGAGAGCCCCGGTGTGCTTGTTGCTGCTTTCAAAGATGCCGCTGACCTCGGTGCCCGGGTGCGACGAATCGTCGTTACTCATCGTTACAGAAAAATGCAGAAGATGCCATTCGGATGCCGCCGAAACAGAAATTAGCCATGCCGACAAGAGATGTGGTGGCGGCCAGGAGGCATGGATGCCTCTGGCATCCTCCGATTCAGGCGACTAAGACTCCTGCATTTGCACCTGTCAACCTCAACACACCCGTCGTTTGCGATCGGCCCGATGGTGCGGCGAGAGGCATGGGGTGAGGCAGAAGGAGGCAGCCAATGAGCCTAGAGATTCTTTCGGTAGACGGATGGAGAGACGCGGTAACGCTGCTGGAAGGCGCGGGAAAACGCCTTCGTTTCGGGGAACCCGATCCGGGTGGCAATATCGCCGATCGGCACGTCGGGCTGCGCAAGCAGTTCGAGGGCGCGCTCGAACTTCAGGTTCTGAATCATCGCGTAGACGGACTGGTGGAGGTGTTCCCGGAAACGGACTTCCAGGGTGCGGCGGGCGATGCCGGCAAAGCGGGCAACGGCATCCACGCGGATCGGATTTCCGAGATTTTCGTGGATGTAGTCGAGAGCCCGGGCGACACCCTCATCGGGCACGGCGAGCACATCGGTCGAGGTGCGGGTGAGGAGACGGCGGGGACGGATGAGAGTTCTCGCGGGAGGAACCTCCCCGCCCGTGCGCCAGCGTTCCAGCAGTTCGGCCGCGCGAAACCCGTTTTCCTCCGCAGGCAATTCGATACTGGAGAGCGGGACATGGGCGAACTCGATCCGCGTGAGGTCGTTGCCGACCCCGAGGATTGCGACCTCGCCCGGGACGGCGAATGCGGCGCGGCGGCAGACTTCGTCGATTTCGAGACCGAGCCGGTCGGTGAAGGTGAATACGGCGACTGGCTTGGGAAGGCTGAGGACCCATTCTTCCAGTTCTCGGCGGACGTGCTCCGGAAAGGGTGAATCGCGGTCGGCGTCCGGCACAAAACGGCGCGCGATGACGGTGCCCGGAAACCTCTCGGCGACCGCCTCGCTGTACGACTCGAGGCGAGCTCGGGAGGCGAAGTGATGGCCGGTCCCACAGTAGGCGAAGTTGCGGAATCCACGCTGGGCAAAATGGCGGAAGGCCATGCGGCCGACGCGGCCGTCGTCACTGGTGACGGTGGGAATGTGATGCGTCGCGTATTGCCCGGAGAAGTTGATCGTGGGTGCCCCCAGCCGAAGGAACATCTCTTCGTCGTGCCGACCAACGACTTTTGCGATGATCCCGTCGAGACGGTGGGCCCGGAGCTTGTGCAGGTCGTAGCGTTGGGTCTGGTTGAATTTCAAGACCTGAATGTGCGGCAAGAGTCGATAGAATCGCGCGATTCCCCTCAGGACGTCCCGACCATAGCCGGCGTCCAGCGGCAGGAATGCGCCGATGCGGGCGGATGTTTGCGATTCCTTTTGTCCGATCATCATCTGAACAGCGAGGAAGGTAGAGAGGGCATGGGGGGGGGCGAGTCTGAAGAGAGTCCCTCCCCGACGAAGACACTGTCGGGCAACGCCCGCCTGCCGGGTCAACGCTTCAGGGTCCGGTCGAGGTACGTCCGGCACGCTGGCAGGCTCTCTGGCAAATCCACTCCATTTCAGACTAGGCAAACGGTTTTCGAGCGCTTGAATGATGACATGCGCCCCTTGCCCCGATCCTCCCACTTTGCCTCTATATCCTTTTTTGTTCTAATCTTGATGAGCCAGCCTTCCGCGTCGTTTGCCTCTCCGTCGGACACCTTCGAGCGCCCGTCTCTGCCGGCCTCCGCCGGGCAGGTCGGATACAACGGTCGGACTGCCGCGGCCAGGGAGGGCGTTCACATTGCATTTCCCGGTGTCGAGGTGCGGGTGCGCTTCGAGGGAAGTTCGATCACCCTCGCAGGCGAGGTAGTGGGCCCCGACAGCTGGTTCAACTGCTGGATTGATGGTTCTCCGAGGCCACGGATGCATTTTGCGGAAGGTCCTTTTACCTGGATCATTGCCGAGGACCTCGATCCTTCGGTCGAACATACCCTCCGGCTTGTGCGCCGCAATGAGGCGTGGCAGGGAACGGTCCGGCTCGACCGGTTTCTGCTTTCGGAGGGCGGCCGGTTTCTGCCTCCACCGGTTGCGCGTGAACGGAAGATCCTCTGTATCGGAGACTCCATTACCTGTGGGGACCATATCGACTTCCTGCCCCCATACTCAGCCGAAGGTGGACACAACACAAATGCGGAAGCGACGTATGCCTGGCAGATTGCCAAGCATTTTGATGCCGATGTGCACCTCGTCAGCTACGGGGGAAAAGGAGTCGTGCGCGACTGGGAGGGATCCCGGACAGAAATCCGGGCCGAGGATTTCTTCGAGCGTGCACTGCCGGATGATGCGACTTCGGCATGGAATCACGACGCCTTCCACCCCCAGTTGGTGATCATTGCCTTGGGAACGAATGACTTCGCCTCGGGTATGCTCGGAGCGGAGGAATACGTTCCCGCATACGTTCGTCTTGTGGAACGGGTACATCACGTGCACCCGGACGCGAAAGTGCTTCTTCTCACCAGTCCGATGCTCGCGAATTATGCACCGGAGAAAAACAGCGTGCTCGAAGCCCACCTCGAGACGGTCCGCGATCATTTTCTCGAACGAGAGGAAACGTTTGTCTCTACGCATCGTGTGAGCGCCGCCGACGGTTCGATCTGGAACGCTCATCCGATTGCCCCGCAACATCAGGCGATGGCGAACGAACTCGCCCCGGTTGTCGCAAAGCTGACGGGCTGGTCGGCAAGGACAAAGAAATAGGGGCGACCGAAGGGGGCGTCGGTTCGGGAGTCGAACGCCGAAATACCTAACGCCAATAGGCTTGCCAGTCTATAAATAACGTGATTGAGAATAGGGATGTTTGGGCCGCATCCCGTTGCCTTACGCTGGTTTCTCTCGGCGTCGCACATCCTTCTTCTAATCTTTACGATGGCTGCTCTGGGGCGGGGGGAGCCCGCGATGGAGGAGATCTCGGAACGACATGCGCAGTTGCGGGCGGAGTTGGCGGCGCACGACGTACGGTACTACGTGGATGGCAGGCCCACGATCAGTGATGCCGAGTATGACCGCCTCCAGGAAGATCTGGTCCGTCTTGAAGCTGGATCTCCGGAACGGAAGGCCAACGAGACGGGGCCGTTACCGTTCGGAGATGACCGCACGGGACGTTTCCCCGAGGTTCGCCATCGGGTGCCGATGGGCGGGCTCGAGAAGAGCTACCGTGATGACGATCTGCGCCGTTTTCATGCGCGGGTCGAAGGCGAACTCGAGGTCCGGAACCCGACGTTTGTGATCGAGCCAAAGGTGGACGGCCTGGCCATCAGCGTGACCTATGAAGGGGGGAGAATGACGCGTGCGATCACCCGTGGAAACGGCATCTCCGGCGACGATATCACAGCAAACGTAAAACGAATCAAGGGCCTCCCCGAAGTTCTCCTGACAGCTGATGGAGAGACCCCTGATGTGGTTGAACTACGTGGTGAAATTTTCATGACATTTGAAGCATTTGAGCGGCTCAACGCGGAACGAAGGGAGGAAGGGCTTGCTCAGTTCGCCCATCCCCGAAGCGCTGCCGCCGGAACCGCTCGCCTCTCGGATCCGGCCATCGTCGCGGGGCGGAATCTCTCCATCGTCTTCTTCGGCTGGGGCGCATGGACACCGGCGGTAGACCGCCCGGTCTCGCAGCGGGCATTTCGCAAGCAGTTGCAGGATTGGAGACTACCGGTTCTGGAATCCGCTCACACTGCACGGGGGATCGAGGCTGTGCGGGAGGCTGTGCGGTCGCTCGAAGACAACCGCCATCTGCTCAGTTTCGCGACCGATGGCGCTGTCGTGAAAGTAGATTCCGTATCACACCAGGAAATCCTCGGATCGGGATCATCGGGGCCGCGCTGGGCGACTGCATGGAAATTCCCGTCCGAGCGCAAAAAGACGCGGGTGCTAGGGATCACCCTGCAGGTCGGGCGGACAGGTTTGCTCACGCCCGTTGCAGAACTGGAACCGGTGACAATCGGCGGAACCCGCGTCGCGCGAGTCACGTTGCACAATCCTGGATGGCTGGCCCGGAAGGACGTCCGGATTGGAGATCATGTGGAGATTGAAAAATCCGGACAGGTGATTCCTTCCCTTGTGGGGGTGGACAAGACATTGCGACCGAGCGGATCAGAACCCTATGCGTTTCCGGATGCGTGCCCCGCCTGTGGAAAGAGGATTAAGCGGACGCCGCGGTCGAAGCGGGTGTGGTGTTCCGGGGGATCCTGTCCCGGGCAGGTAAGAAAGCGCCTGGTGCATTTTGCTTCACGCGCGTGTATGGACATTCGCGAGATTGGACCGGAGCTGATTGGCCGCCTCTTCGACGCCGGGCGCCTGACAGACATCGGTGGGTTCTACCGGCTTGAAAAGGAGGATCTTCTCGCCTTGGGAGAAAACGAAGCGACGGCGAGGAACGTCATCGCGGCTATTGAAAATAGCCGCGAGGCGGATCTCTGGAGATGCCTTTATGGTCTCAGCATCCGCGGTGTGGGGGCGGGGACCGCCCGACTTCTGGCCGAAGAGTTTGGTAGCCTGGGTGAGTTTGCGGACTTCGTGGCCGCGCCGGAAGTTTCCAGAACCCGGAACACGCGCCTGGCGTCCCGCTCGATCGAACAGGTCCGGGATCACTTTGCAGATGCCGGGAATCGA
The DNA here is from genome assembly GCA_964629165.1 of uncultured Puniceicoccaceae bacterium. GTDB lineage: Bacteria > Verrucomicrobiota > Verrucomicrobiia > Opitutales > Oceanipulchritudinaceae > CAWVVV01. Next base: position 555 of record CAZVQJ010000017.1, on the reverse strand, counting down.
GCCGTCCTCGCCGAGTTGGTGGCTGCCGAAATCGGAAAGGTCGTGCAGGCCGGGGAGACTGCCCCGTGAAGGGGGCGTTCGGGCGGGCCTTGTGGGTGGGCTGCCGGGGTCAGGTCATCTGTGATTTTTGGGCTCCGGACCTCGCGTCGGCCGCGGGCATCTTTGGTTTTCCTCCGGTTGGTTTCATGGGTTCGATTTTGAAGGTTCCGCGCCCATCAAAGCTGGTTCCCTCACTCCATCGACCCGTGGGTACGGGAACCCCTTCAACCCCCGTGGTCATGAAAGTGTAACTCACGTCCTGAAGTTCCTCCGATGTCGGAAAGCTGTTTGGGATGGGATGATTTTTGGCGCCTCCCATCTCTTCCCACGCGGCGAGAAACTGGTTCTGGTGCATCGTGTCGCGTGCGATGAGAAAGCGCAGCATGTCCTTCATCCCGGGATCGTCGGTCATTTTGAATAACTGGACGCTGAGCATTCGTCCGGTGGCTTCTGCAGTGACGTTTGCGAGCATGTCTGCGGCGCCGTTCCCGCTCGCGTAGACGTGGCTACAGTTGA